>JAJRXM010000036.1 GCA_024276275.1 Candidatus Zixiibacteriota bacterium | reverse complement strand
GCGGAGCTTGATACACTTTTGAACAGAACTGATTCTTTCTTTTTCTCTGCATGTACAGATTCTGATAACATCTGATATTCTCCATACCGCCCTACTTACACGTTTCAACTTTCTGTCTCACTTATATTGGCACGGAGGGTAGGCAGTCATGGTTGCCGAATCAAGGTAGTACAATTTTTTATACTGGTAGGTATGCAAGAAGTAATCCGACTTTTGCGGGTTTATATAATACAACATTACCTGGTTATCATACTCGCTTATTTACTAGTTATTCATTAGCAGGAGGGGCTAGAGACGGTCTTGCTATTTCTCCAGATGGTTCTAAAATTGTTTACAAAGGAGAAAATTATGATCCAAATACCGGAACTTATACATTCTTCCTCAAAACTATAGATATAGATGGAAATAACGAAACTGATATTACTACACCTTCCTCTGAATTTATCAAAGGTGCATTTCTTTGGACAGAGGATGGTTCTGCAGTAGTTTATGTGACAGAGTCAGGTATTAAGAAAACAGTTATCAATGGAGGGACTACTACATTAGTATCTGATACAAGAATAGTTAATGAGTTAGTTCTCGTTCCCACTCAAAATAAAATTATTTATAAAGTGACGTCATCAATAAATCCAATTAAGTATCAATTGAATATACTTTCACTTAGTGATAACAGTGTTGTGACAGTTCCGAACGTAAACAGATATATACGCGACAGAGTGTCACCTTCTCCTGACGGCACAGAGATAGTTTATTACGAAAGTAATTTTCTACCTTCTTCTAACGGTGTAGCACAACCGAATCATAGAATATACAAGTTGAATTTAAATACTTTAGTGGAGACGCAGTTGATATCTGACAGTACAGCTTTATCACCGAGTTGGTCATATAAATTAGTTCCGTAAAATGTATTATTTGTTTAAAATTTTTAAGATATGTATCAAGTCAGGTCTCTCCGAGGCCTGACTTATACTGCAGACGATGACGTTTGCCATGCACAGTAACAAGAGTTCTATATCCATTACATTATTTTATATCTTGTTACTGCTCTTCTCTTTTGTTATACTTTTTGAAAGAGGAAATGTATGCCGAAACAATCTGAACAAAATAAACTACTCTTAGAAATCTACGACCAAGGGTATAACAATCCCGCATGGCATGGGACAAATTTGCGTGGTTCGCTGAAAGGTCTCAAGCTACATGAACTACTTAAGAGACCTCAAAGTAAACAGCATAATATTTGGGAAATAACTTTGCATTGTGCCTACTGGAAATATGTTGTTCTTCGCAGATTGGTAGACGGTAAAAAGGGAGAGTTTCCACGTAAGCC
The DNA here is from genome assembly GCA_024276275.1 of Candidatus Zixiibacteriota bacterium. GTDB lineage: Bacteria > Zixibacteria > MSB-5A5 > GN15 > FEB-12 > QQUK01. Next base: position 66,611 of record JAJRXM010000036.1, on the reverse strand, counting down.
GTCTAATTTTCCGAAAATTCCAAATGCTCCGACACTTAAGGATTGGGAAATTGATTTAGCATTGCTTGAAGATTATCATTTAAAACTAAGAACAGCAATTGAACAATTTTCAAATAGTAAGCTGTATAAATTACCCAAAGGGTCAAAAGTAAGTTATATTCAGACAATTTACGGCATTTCATCACATGATATATACCATGCAGGGCAAATTCAGCTGCTTAAAAGGTATATTCGCTCTAAATAGATTTCAATCTTTTTGGAACATTTCCGGTCTAATTTCCTACAACAATGAGATGGTATACTAGTGGTTAAATGGTTTGCCAAGAATTGAATTTATTCATATATTAGCCTGATATTATATATTAGAAAACTCAAAGTGGAATGTGTTACCAAACAAACAGTTAGATGAACAAGAACACAGAATTTTCAAATAAAACAACTCTTATTGTAGGTCTTGTTGTTTGGGCGGTAGTATTTACGGTCTATAATCTTACTAAAGCTCCTACATTATCATTTTGGGATTGTGGAGAATTTATCGCAGCGGCAGTGAAACTGCAAATTCCACACCCTCCGGGGTCACCATTTTATATCTTATTAGGACGAATCTTTGCTTTACTTCCGATAGCCTCTGATTTAGCTGTTCGGATAAATCTGCTCTCAGTCTTTTCATCTGCCGGTACAGCATTTTTTGTATATTTATCTGCGGTACAAATTTTAAAAATGTCTTTAAACCCAGTTCGGGATTTTTTAAATCAGTTGATAGTTTATGGCGGGGCGGTATCATCAGCATTTTTAGCAGCGTTTGCAATAACAAATTGGAATAATGCTGTTGAAGCGGAGGTATACGGTTTGTCAATGATGATTTTGACTTCTGTGTTTTGCCTGGCTCTATTGTATTGGGAAAAAAAAGGGACATTCTTTTCTGATAAAATAATGTACCTCATTTTATTTATTACCTATCTGGGTGTCGGTGTACATCTTACGACCTTTTTAATTCTTCCGGTAATTTCATTTTATTTTGTTATAGAAAAAACAACCTCGAAAAATGTCTGGTATTTATTGGGGACATTCTTCCTGTTGGAATTATATCTTATCTTTGCCTTTTCATCAAAACCGAACGAAATTTCTTTTTATATCCCTACTCTAATTGTCTTTTTGTTTTTTCTGTTTTATGTCTTTTCGTATGAAAAAATTAAACCTGTTTACCTTGCTATAGGCGGAACATTATTAGTATCATCGTTGCCGGTTGTAGGAGACTTGTTGAATGCCTCAGGAAACAGTAGCTTTAAATCTATAACTAGTATTTTACCGATTGTCGGAAAATTGGGATTTGCTTCTTTACTGTTACTCGGTATATATTTCTTTTTTATCTATTGGAGAAGTCGTACAACTAAAGATATTAAGCAGCATCATTTGATAGCATCGTTATTTGCACTCGTAAGCTGTTTGATGGTTCTCTTTTTATTCCCGACACATGGATTCGATGCGTATAAACCTTTTTTCATATTAACGGCATTTTTGATTTTACTTTTTTTACTTCGGTTTGCGAAACAAATTAATTGGCTTAATCTTATTGCTATCGGCGGAGTGTCGCTTGTGATGATAGGAGTTAAACCATTTTTCATTGGCATGCTGGTAGTATCTATCTTGATTGTTGGTTTAGGTCTTTTTAAAAAAATACCCGGATGGAAAAACGCTCTGATGATTGTTGTTGTAGCATTTATCGGGTATTCTACTCATTTGTACATTCCAATTCGTTCACAGCAAAATCCGATTATGAATGAAAATAATCCCGGTGAATCGGCGCAAGCTACAATTGATTATATCGAACGTAAACAATACGGTTCTATGTCTATGACAGAACGAATGTTTAAACGCAGAGGAACATGGCAAAACCAATTCGGCGTACATCGTCACATGGGGTTTTGGGGGTATTTTCAAAATCAATATGGTACAAACAAAGTGTCGTTCCTTCCATTTTTTATTATAGGCCTATTCGGTATCTGGGAGGTTGTCAGAAGACGAGCCTCAATAGGAGTACCGCTGTTGCTGGCAATATTCTTAGCATCGGTCGGGTTAATTCTCTATATGAACTTTGCCGACGGAACGAGAATAAATCCACAAACAGGTCAGGACTATTTAGAAGTTCGTGACAGAGATTATTTCTTTACTCCGGCATTTATTTTCTTTGGACTAGCTATCGGAATCGGCTTTGCATTTATAGTGCATACGGTCAAGGAATGGGCCGGAAAACGTATTAAAAATCTTACTATACCTGTTACGGCGGCATCTGCATTGCTCTTTTTTGCTCCGATACTGGCTCTTGCCAATAACTATAGTACGGCAAGCAGAGCTAACAATTATATTGCGTATGATTACGGATGGAACCTACTGACCTCAGCAGATAAAAATGCAGTTTTATTTACTGTCGGAGATAACGATACATTTACTTTGTGGTGTTTACAGGATGTGTATGATGTCAGGACAGATGTAGCCGTAGTAAACTTATCTTTGGCAAATACGAAGTGGTATATCAAACAACTACCTACGAACTTGAATGTCAGAACAAGTTGGAGTGAGGAATATGTCGATAGAATGAGACCGTATCGGGATCAAAACAGAACATATTTTGGAATGTCCGATCAGGTAGTATCAGAAATTATTAAACAAAATTTTGCGAATAGACCTATTAACTTTTCTGTAACTGTTCCTGAAAGTCGTTGGAAGTATTATGGAAAACCTATTGATTCGCTAATGTCTCTCAAAGGTATGGTCTGGAGGATGAATAGATCGGGTGGTGGTCCTAAAGTAGATGTTGACTCAACTCTGGCATTTTTATCTAATCCGGAACGAATGAGACTCACCGGTATAGATGATACGACAATACATAAAGATGCAACTACGATGAGACTGACAAAAAACTTTGCCCGCACTTTTATTCGTGTTGCCGACACTTTACAAAAAGCAGGACTGACCGAACAAGCTGAAGAGATAGTAGAAAGAGCTGTTAAAAAAGTTCCTCACGCATTAGATGCTTTATATTACCTGGCGGATATGTATAGTAAGAATCATAGCGAAGCAAAGCTTTTAAACTTGATAGAAACTTCTACGCGCGGAGATATAAACATTCTGAAGTCATATCTGGGAAGATTGTATTTTCGGACAAACCAACATGATAAATCCGAAGCAGTTTATTTAGACCTCCTGTCAGATAATCCAAGTAACAGGGATGCATTTGATGACTTACTTCGTTTATATTTTGACAAAAGAGACCCTGTAAAAATGAAACAGGTAGTACAAACTTGGATTGATAATAATCCCGGTGACCCTCAGATGAATGATTTATTGCGTTCTATAGATAAAGAGTTTGAAAGAATAAAAAACAACCCCGAGAAACGATGAAAATACTAGCTCTAAATTGGAATGACTTAACTAATCCTTTTGGAGGTGGGGCTGAAGTACATTTAGAAGAACTTCTTAGGCGTTTAGTTTTGTATGGACATGATGTAACCTTGTTTTGTTCCGGCTATGATAATTGCGTGGCTGAAGAAACTATCGAAGGTGTAAAAATTATCAGGCGGGGGAATAGATATAATTTTAACCTTATCGCACCGTCACATTTGAAAAAAATAGTTAAACAGGAAAATTTTGATATTCTTGTTGAAGATATTAATAAAATCCCTTTTTACACCCCTTGGTATCTTGATATTAAAACCTTGGTAGTGATTCCGCACCTGTTTGCAACGACTGTATTTCATGAGATAAACTTTATCCTTGGTACTTATATATATTTGGCCGAGAAACCACTTGTATCGGTTTACAAAGGAAAACATTATAATGTGATTTCTGAATCGACTGCCGAAGATATTCACTTGCGGGGAGTACCGTATAAAGATATTTCGATTATTCATTGTGGTATAAATAGAGAATTGTATGCGTTTGATGAGTCGGTAAAAAAGTATGAGTATCCCTCGGTTTTATATTTAGGTCGGATAAAAAAATATAAATCGGTGCAGCATCTTATAGAAGCGTTTAAAATTGTGAAAGAAAAATTACCTGATGCTCGGTTGACAATTGTCGGTGACGGTGACTATGTCGGTGAGTTAAAAAAACTGACTCAGGCTTTGAAATTAGATGATTCTATTTTATTTACCGGATATGTTTCTTCTGAAGAGAAAGTTGAAAGACTTCGGAAATCTCATGTGGCTGTTCTTCCGTCTTTAAAAGAAGGCTGGGGGCTGACAAATATCGAGGCGAACTCTGTCGGAACAACGGTTGTGGCGGCAAATTCTCGCGGTCTTAGAGATTCTGTAAAGGATAATGAAACAGGTTTTTTATATGAATATGGAAATATAGAACAGCTTGCCGATAAACTAATGATTATTCTAAATGATGATGAAAAACGTAAACAGTTTGAAAAAAACGGATTAGAATGGGCTGAAAATTTCAATTGGGATTCAGCCGCCAAAAAATTTGAAGAACTGGTTTTGAAAATTGTGGATGAGAAATAAATGTCACCTAAACTAAAAAAATTATTTACTTACTTGTCGGTCTGAGTATCTCAGGTTTTCTAATTTGGGAAGTTTTTGGAAATATAGATTTTAATAAACTAGTTACTACTTTAGAAAATGCAAATTACTACTGGTTAATTCCAAATATCCTTCTGATTGTATTTGCTATGTATCAAAGAGCATATCGGTGGAAATTTATGTTGGCACCGATAAAGCAGGTTAAATTTAAAAATCTCCTGGCCGGAACATGTGTCGGGTTTATGGCAAACAATGTTCTGCCGGCAAGACTGGGAGAATTTGTACGGGCGTATTCTTTATCTTCTCAGGATAAAGATATTTCCAAATCGGCATCTTTGGCTACTATTTTTGTTGAACGAATGATTTTTGACTTGGTTGCTCTTCTGTTGATATTCGGTTCGATACTTCTTTTCTCTGAGAACTTGCATGCACAGCTTGAAACGGATTTGGAGTTTGGAAATAAAATAATATATGGAGCCCGCTTTGCTATAATTGTGGCAATCGGGGGGATTATAAGTATGCTTGTTGTTGCCCATAAACCTGAACGGGTCGGGCAAATAATGACAAAGTATCTGTTTTTCCTTCCTCAAAAGATTAAAAGCATTATAGCTTCTATAATCGAAAAATTTTCAGACGGTTTAAAATTTCTTACAGATATAAAAGCAGTTCTTTTTGTTGGATTACAGACTTTACTTCTATGGGTATTTATGGGTGCATCAAATTATTTTGTATTTTTAACTTTTGGATTTGATATACCGTTTGAGGCATCCTTTGTTTTATTGGTTGTTGTCTCAATACTTATTATGGCACCGTCGACTCCGGGATTTATCGGGGTCTATCATTATGGAGTAGTTATTTCTTTAGGATTGTATGGTATTCCGGTCGAAGAGGCGGGTGCATGTGCCTTGGTGCTGCATGCTACTCAATATATAGTAATAACTCTGATGGGTTTTTACTTTTTGAAAAAAGAACATCTCTCATTAAAAGAACTTGAAGAAACCGCTGAACAGGAAATGTAGGTATAGCAAAAGATGAATATAGGTGTTATAGGCTGTGGCTATTGGGGACCGAATCTGATTCGTAATTTTAACGCTATGGATAATACAACAGTTGTTGCTGTAGCTGATAAAAGAAAAGAACGCTTAGAATTTATTTCTAAACAATTTCCATCGATAAAAACTCTTACTACTGAGGCAAACGAGATATTACAATCTCCCAAAATAGATGCTATCGTTATTGCCACCCCTGTTTCTACACATTTTCCACTTGGAATGGAAGCTCTCGCACACGGGAAGCATTTACTTCTTGAAAAACCTTTTACTGCAACAGTCGAACAGGCAGAAAAATTGATAGAAGAAGCTGAAAAAAGAAATCTCAGGTTGATGGTCGATCATACTTTTATCTATACCGGAGCAGTACAGACGATAAAAAAATATATTGATAACGGTGATTTAGGTGAACTATATTATTTTGATTCGGTACGGGTAAATCTGGGACTTTTTCAGCATGATGTTAATGTTATCTGGGATTTAGCTCCTCACGATGTGTCTATTATGGATTACTTGTTAGAAAGAAAGCCGAAAGCGATATCGGCAACAGGAATGGCTCATTTTGACAGCTCGATAGAAAATATAGCGTATATTTCAACATACTATGAAAATAATTTACTCGGACATATCCATGTAAACTGGCTGGCTCCTGTCAAAGTACGAAAGACCCTTATTTCCGGTTCAAAAAAAATGATTATTTATGATGATATGGAACCGTCGGAAAAAGTTAAGGTCTATGACAAAGGTGTTGATATTATAAAAGATAAAGAACAGATTTATGATATGCGTGTGCAATATCGTACAGGAGATATGATTGCTCCTCAGATAGATTTAACAGAGGCTCTCAAAAAAATAAGCCAAGAATTTTATGATGCCATCAATGAAAATAGAGATTCCTTAACTGACGGAAAAGCAGGGCTGCGGGTAGTGCAGATACTTGAGGCTGCCAATAAATCTATTAAAGCTAATGGAAAGGTTATTGAACTCTAATGTCTCAGAACTATTTTGTGCATGAGTCTGCTTTGGTTGCAACTGATAATATCGGTGATGACAGTCGTATCTGGGCGTTTTGCAATATCTTAAAAGGTGCCCAAATAGGTGCCGAGTGCAATATCTGTGACCATTGTTCTATTGAGGGAGAGGTTGTAATCGGCAACAGAGTAACGGTGAAAAATTCGGTATCTCTTTGGAATGGAATGGTCATTGAAGATGATGTCTTTATCGGACCTAATGCAGTTTTTACTAATGACGTATATCCCAGAAGTAAAGTCTATCACGATGAAGTGGATAAGACTCTTATAAAACAGGGTGCTACTATCGGTGCAAATGCTGTCGTTGTGGCGGGACATACTGTTGGGAAATATGCATTTATCGGTGCAGGTGCTGTGGTTACCAAAAATATCCCTGACTATACAATCTGGTACGGCAACCCTGCCCAGTTTTCCGGATATGTTTGTAAATGTGGGCAGCGGTTACAAGATTCTGATGCAAGTGAACTAAAATGTTCTTGCGGTTTAGTATATGTTAATACCGACGGAATAATTCAACCTAAATAGTTTTAGATGACAAAATCAAGTTTGAAAACATTAGTTGCTGTTCTTACTTTTAATGAAGGTGAGAAACTAAAGAAATTGTATGCTGATTTTCCATCTGAGAGAAGATACGATATTCTATTTGTCAACGATGGTTCAACTGACTCTACCGAACAATTCTTGCAAGAAAATAATCTTACTTTTTTAAATCATCCAAAAAATCTTGGTGTTGGAGCAGGTATACGAACAGCAACAGGATACGCCAAAAAACATAATTATGATGCTATCGTGATAATGGCAGGTAACGGTAAAATGCTTCCGTCTGAAATTAATAGACTTCTCAAACCGTTGGAAGATAACAAAGCTGATTATGTGCAAGGGTCAAGATATCTTGAAGGCGGAGATTCTCCTCATCTGCCTCAATTTAGAAATATTGCTATCAAACTGTTTACTCTTATAACTAATTTGATTTTAGGTTTTAAGGGAACAGATATTACTTGCGGGTTTCGTGCCTATCGTCTTTCTATTTTTGAGCATCCACAAATAGATATAGAGCAAGATTGGCTTGGGCAATATGAGATGGAATATTATCTGCATTTTAAAGTAATCAAAGCTAAGTTTCGAGTTGTAGAAGTACCGGTTTCTATGATTTATCCGACAGAGGGGAAAAACTATACTAAAATCAAACCGTTTATCGGTTGGTGGTCTATGATCCGACCATGGGTATATCTTACTTTACGTCTCAAAAAGTAAGTTGTTTTATTTCAACAGCTTAACATTCTTCAGCTTGCTCTTAAATAATAATGAAATGTTAAAACTTGACCTTGAGGGTGAAGAGATATATTATTTTTCTGAAAACTGGAGATATATATATGTTTCGAAAAATATTAATCGCATTTGTATTATTAGTAGTTTTAGCAGGATTTAGCTATGTGAAAACATCACGTGATTATGCTAAGCAGGATGCTATACTCGAAAAAGCAAAATCAGAAATTTCTGAAGAGAATAAATCCCAATTCGGAGATTATAAAAAATCAATTGATTCTCTTTCAACTCTGATTGTGTCTAAAGATGAGTCATTTAATAAATCATTAACTTCACAAAAAAATAGTTATGAATCTGATTTAGATTCATTGGAAAGTATTATTTCCAATCAGTCGGCAAAAATTACAAAACTTAGTAAACGACCGGAGAAGAAGAAACAAACAGCATCAAAGGTAAAGAAAAAACCAAAACAACTTTCCGAGCATGAAAAGATATATCGTTATTATAAAAAGAGATACACCGATTTACCGGAAGATCTTTCGACTTATGAACGAAAAATAGCCTTAAGTGAAATTAGAGAAGAGACAGCATCGAAGTTTTCTATTTCACTTAATAAATTATCTAAAATACGTAAAGAGTATAAATTAAATTATTAAAAGAAGATTTGTCAGCTATGGAAAAGAATAAAGAATATCACTATGCAGAAATAAGAGTTGATAAACTTTTTTTAGAATCTTTTTCAGATGACAAATCAGCATATCATAGAAGTTCTGAAGATCTGAAAAATATTACATCGCTTGATAAATTTCGTTCAAAATTGAAATGGCATATAAAACGCTCACTTTCGAAACGACAAAAAGAAGTTATTGAATACTATCTAATAGGGAAAACTGAGAGGGAAATTGCCCAAATATTGGGGGTTACTCAACAGGTGGTAAACATTTATAAGCATAGGGCTATCAAGAAGTTACATAAAATTATTACTAACTAGGTGTATGTCAAAAAACTAGTAAGTGCATAAAATAACTACAATTTTGTAAACAGTTGAATATAAACAGTAAACCATGCTTTTCGCATAGCGGAAATGTTATGTGTAAAGTTATATTAAGACACTTTTTTAGGAGGTGATACTCTAAAAATTTTGTAGACCCTATTTTTTCATCACTGTCAAATATAATTGTGTGTAAAAAACAACTTCTATTGATGGGGGGATGAACATTTTATAGGGAGAATTAGATTATGCCAAAACGAAAAGAAGAAGAAAAATTTGCTCCTCTAGGTGAAAAAGAAAGTTGGCACGCCTATAGTTTGCAAATGCTTAATGCTTCAAAGTTTACAATTGTTGTGGGTAAAATACTTAAAGGTAATTACTCATTAGTACTTACAAAAGAATCAGATGACCAAACTCAACGTATGAATTAAATTTATACGTACATTAGAATAATAAAAATTAGAAGGGTTCAGTTAAAAACTGAACCCTTGTTTTATTATAAAAAAAGCAGAACCTTGCATGGTCCTGCTTTTATACACAATGTAATAATATATTATAAATTTAACTTAGCATCTTTATTTGGAGCAGCATCAAGTAATTCCTGTGGGCATCCATCAGCAAATTTCTTGAAATTTTCAACAAAGAGTGTAGCAAGGTTTAGATATTTTGCTTCAAATGCTTTTTTGTCATCCCAGGTATCAGAAGGACGCAATACTTCATCAGGAACACCTTCACAATGTGTAGGAACTTCAAATCCAAAGACCGGATCTTTGTAGTATTTGACATCAGCAAGTTTACCTTCCAAAGCAGCATTTAATAACGCTCTGGTATACTTGATAGACATCCGTTTGCCTATACCGAAAGGACCGCCTGACCAGCCGGTGTTTACAATCCAACAAGTGGCGTTATGCTTAAGAATTCTATCTTTGAGCATTTCAGCATATTTGTACGGATGATGCACCATAAAAGGAGCTCCAAAACAAGCTGAAAAAGTACTTTGTGGTTCTTTACCCAATCCGACTTCAGTTCCACCTACTTTAGATGTGTAACCGGAAATAAAATGATACATCGCTTGTTCTGGTGTAAGTCTCGCAATTGGAGGCATGACACCGGAAGCATCGCAAGTGAGCATGATTACATTTTTCGGATGACCTGCCATTTTCTCAGGTAATGAGTTTGAAATATATTCAATAGGATATGCCGAGCGAGTATTTTCAGTCATGGAGTCATCATCTAAATCAATTTTACGAGTATTTACATCATAAACGACATTTTCCAAAATAGTGCCGAACATGGAAGTAACGGCATAGATTTCCGGTTCAGCTTCAGCAGATAAATTTATAACTTTGGCATAACAGCCACCTTCAAAATTGAAAACACCTTTGTCAGACCAGCCATGTTCATCATCGCCGATTAACTGACGAGTAGGGTCTGCTGATAATGTAGTTTTACCGGTACCTGATAAACCGAAGAACAATGCAGAGTCATCGTTGTTCCCTACATTGGCTGAGCAATGCATACTTAATACATCTTGTAAAGGTAAAAGATAATTTAAAACCGTGAAAACAGATTTTTTGATTTCTCCGGCATATCCGGTGTTACCGATTATACAAAGTTTTTCCTCAAAGTTTAAGAGGATAAATGTTTCAGAGTTTATTCCGTCAACTTCCGGGATACCTTTGAAAGAAGGAATCGACATAACAGTAAACCCCGGAGCAAAATTCGTCAATTCTTCATTTGTCTCAGGTTGAATAAACATGTTACGGGCGAATTGAGAATGCCAGGCATATTCGGTAATAATACGCACAGGCATCCGATATTTTGGATCAGCACCCGCATAACAGTCTTGTACAAAAAGGTCTTTCCCTTTTAAAAATTCACGCATCCGATCAAAGACAGCATTAAATTTTTCAACAGGCATAGGACGGTTTCCGCCACCCCAGTCGATATGGTCTTCGGAAGGGGATGCTTTGACAATGAACTTATCATTTGCCGAACGAGCAGTATGAGCACCGGTATCTACGACAAAGGCTCCCATGTGAGATATTTTACCTTCACTACGGAAAATTGCTTCTTCGTATAATGCTTCAGGTGTTAGATTCCAATAGACACGATTCAGGTCTTTCAATCCAAGAATGTCCAACCCATTTTCACTTTTAAGAGCATCAGCATGACCTAATGCAGGTGAATTAACGTTTAAAATGTCATGAGTCATTTCCAGTTCCTTTTCATTTTGTTATTTCCAATAATAATTTCATCATTTGATTTTATATCAAGTGCCCACTTTATTCGGGCAATACCTTCTTTTATATCAGTTTCCGAACCACAATAACTGAGTCTGAGATGTCCCTCAAATCCGAATTCACCACCGGGAACCGTTACAACTAATGCTTTTTCGAGCAGAAACTTTGCAAGTTCCGATGAGGATTTGTTGTAAGCAGAAAAATCCGGTAGACAGTAAAAAGTACCGTGCGGTTCTGTTATTTTTATATCATGAAAATTATTAAGTTCTTTCATCATAATGTTTTTGTTTTTCTCAAGGGTGAGTCGTAATTTTTCAACACCGCTTTGATCACCGTTTAATGCACCTACAGCGGCAGATTGTAATACAACCGACGGGCATGACGTGTTTTGAGCGGAGACATTTCTCATCGCCTGAGTTACTTCTCTATTCGCAATAGCCCAACCGATTCGAAACCCGGTCATAGCATATGCTTTGGAAATACCATTGATAACAACTATAGTAGATTTGTCAATATCTTTTTGTGAGTATTTATAGACAGAAACAGGTTTAGTATTATCAAAATAGAGCTGATGATAAATATCATCCATTACCAAATAGATATCGTTTTTTTCACAATACTCTACCAGTTCTCCGATTAACTGTTCTGAATAAATGCAACCTGAAGGATTATTCGGAGAGTTGACCATAATTGCTTTGGTGGAGGAGGTAACAGATGCTACTATTTCTTCAAATCGAGGTTCAAACTGATTGTTAGCAGGAGTTACTATAACCGGTATACCGTAAACCATTTTAACTATTTCGGTATAGCTGACCCAGTAAGGAGCAAGGATAATTACTTCATCTTTGGGGTCAATGATTGCCATCATCAGGTTAAAAATTGCATGTTTAGCTCCTCCTGAAGATACTAAAATATTTTCGGAATTGACTAATTTATCATAATGTTCTTCTGTATAGCTTGTAATCGCTTCAAGAAGAGAAGGTATTCCCTCAGTCGAAGTGTAATGTATCTCTGCTGTTTGCAAAGTTTCCGTACAACTTTTTATAGCGTCTTGGGGAGTTTTTGTTTTTGGTTCTCCGGAACCTAGATGTATGACCGGTTTACCTTGCTCTTTTAACTGCCGAGCTTTAGCGTTAAAGACGAGAGTAGGGGAGTCTTTTATATTACGGGCTAAATGACTGACACTCACCTGCTATCCTTTCATTAAAACAGCAATAGCTGTTACGTCTATTATATCGTTTACCGAACATCCGCGAGATAAATCGTTGGCAGGTTTTGAGAGACCTTGAATAATCGGTCCCGTAGCGGTTGCATTGGCAAGTCTTTGGGTTAGTTTATATCCGATATTGCCGGCATCTAAATCAGGAAATATCAAGATATTGGCATCTCCGGCAAGTACAGAATCCAGTGCTTTAGATTTAGCAATTTCAGGTACAATGGCAGCATCGAGTTGAAATTCTCCGTCTGCAATAATATCGGGATATTCTCTTTTAAACATTTCGACTGCTTTTGTAACTTTGTCAACATCCGGATGTGAGGCAGAACCTTTAGTTGAAAATGACAAAAAGGCAATTTTGGGTTCTATGCCAAGTAAATTTTTCATAGTGTCAGCAGTTGAAGCTGCGATAGAAACTAATTGTTCTGCAGTCGGATTTGGCATAACGGCACCGTCGGCATAAAGAAAAACTTTATTCAGTTCATCCCTGTATTTTGGAATAGTCATCATAAAACAACTGGATACAGTATTGATACCTTCTTTTAAGCCTAAAACAGAAATAGCAGCTCTTATAACATTACCGGTAGTATTAACAGAACCTGCAACAGAGGCATCTGCCTTATCATGTCTGACCAGCATTGCACCAAAAAAGAGAGGTTTAGCTATAGTTGTTTTTGCTTCATCTGCTGAAATGTTTTTATGTTTTCGAAGTTCCATGAAGTCTTCTACAAAAGTATTGTAATCAGGAGAGTGTGTAGGATTAATTATTTCGACTTTATCAAGGTTCAGATTGCAATCTTTGGCGAGTGGTTCAATCTCTTTTCGGTTACCGATAAGAGTAACATTTGCTATTCCTTCAAAAATAATTTTTTTGGCAGCTTGAACCATACGGGGTTCAGTTCCTTCCGGGAGGACAACCCTGCGTTTTAGATTTTTCGCTTTATCTTTAATCTGAGTTAATATATTCATTTTCTACTCCATCATTTTTCTTTTACATGACTGTGTGATCGTGTAATTCCGGATCACTCAAAAATGCCTCAATAAATTGATCTATATCGCCATCCATGACTGCTTGTGTATTTGAAGTCTGTGCTGAAGTTCTATGGTCTTTGACCATATTATACGGGTGAAAAACATATGACCGAATTTGAGAACCCCATTCTATTTTCTTTTTGGACTGCTCAAATTTATCCATCTTTTTGGCTTCTTCTTCTTTTTGTAACTGATACAGTCGAGATTTTAACACAGACATGGCGGCATCTTTATTTTTATGCTGTGACCGTTGCGATTGACAGGATACAACTATGTTAGTTGGAATATGAGTTATCCGAATTGCTGAATCAGTTTTATTAACATGCTGTCCACCGGCACCTGATGCTCTAAAAGTGTCTATACGAATTTCTTCATCTTTAATTTCGATTTCAATACTATCTTCTACGACAGGGAAAATATGAATTGATGCAAACGAGGTATGTCGTTTTGCATTTGAATCAAATGGGGAGATACGTACCAAACGATGTACCCCTGATTCTGCTTTGAGAAATCCGTAAGCAAAATCACCTTTAACTTTTAATGCAGCAGATTTCAGACCTGCTTCATCACCCGGTTGATAATCTATCAATTCGGAACTGAACTCTTTACGTTCGACCCATCGGTTGTACATGCGAAACAACATATCAGCCCAATCTTGCGATTCTGTTCCGCCTGCTCCGGGGTGAAAAGTGATAAGAGCATCACGAAAGTCATCCGGACCGGAGAGAAGAGACTTAAATTCATAATCATCGATTTCTTTTTCAAGTTTGCTGAAAGATTCTATCAGTTCAATAGTGTCAGCAGAGTCATCGGCACCATCAGTCAGTTCAACAAATTCTTCAATTGTGTGAAGGTCGGAATTCAGCTTTTGGTGGGTGTCGACCCATTTTTTGTGAATGGAAATTTCTTTAAGAATTCCCTGAGCTTTTTGGGTGTTATTCCAAAACGACTCTTCAGTTGAAATTTTTTCAAGTTTTGCTATATCTTCAATCCGACCGGGTAAGTCAAAGATACCTCACTAGTTTATCGAGTTTCTCTTTATATTCCGGCAGTTTATTTTTTAGTTCAGTAATTGTCATTTCCTAACTTTCTTCTACTTGAAAGCAAAATATATATATCTAATCATCGTAGGTCAATTATTTAACTTTCCAATATATGTGATTTTATTCACAAAAATCAAGGTGATTTTTTATCTATCTTAAGATTGACAATTTAAAGAAAGTCCGTATCATTGACTCTATGAAAAATCATATCCTTGTTGTAGGGGCTTACGAAGTAAATTGTTCCCTTTATTTTGATGAAAACAGCAAAGAAGGGGTAATTATTGACCCCGGTGCTGATGCTAAAATGATTATCGATGAAGTCATGAATCTCGGTTTCACTCCAAAAGCAGTTTTGTTGACTCACGGACATTCCGATCATATCGGGGCTGTTCAAGAAGTTCTCAATGAATTTCAAATTCCGCTGTATGCCGGTGAAAATGAAAAAGAGCTGCTTGCTGATGCTACTGCTAATATGTCTGTTTTTATCGGTGAGGCAATTACAGTACCTCCTGCCGATTTTTGGCTTTCAGATGAAGAGATTATTTCTATCGGTACTATAAATTTCAGAGTTTTACACACTCCCGGACATTCACCCGGCGGGCTTTGTTTTTTAGATGAAAAGGAAAATTTATTATTTTGTGGTGATACTCTTTTTTACGGTTCAATCGGAAGAACTGATTTCCCCGGATGTTCACATGAACAACTGATAGAATCAATTCAGAAAAAATTATTACCTTTACCAGATTTAATAAAGTGTGTGCCTGGTCATGGACCGACAACAACCATAGGCGGCGAAAGAGTAAATAATCCGTTTTTACAAGGAGGGAATTATGTCTGATTTCCAAGAATTAGAACCTATCCATTTTGAGGGTGCGATGGATTATCATGTGCATTGTGATTACTCGATTGATGCGGTCGGGACTATTGATGAATATTGCGAGGCAGCCCTCAAAAGAAATCTTGCTGAAATTTGTTTTACTACTCACTATGATTGTAACCCGGTCGGTGATTGTCAGGGGAATTTAATTTCTATAAAAGGTGAGCATAAAACTACATCGATTGAAAATCTAAAACCGTATGTCGAGGATGTTCGAAAAGCTGCTGAAAAATATAATCTCCGAGGATTGTCCGTTAAGTTAGGTCTTGAATTCGGATGGTTTGATAATTGTCAGGAAACTGCCCAAAAAGTTAAAGATGCTTTTGCCTTTGACTATTTTCTCTGCGGTATCCATGAGATAGAAAATATCTGTTTCTGCTGTAGAAGCACATACCAAAAGTGTTTTGACCGATATTCGCTTGAGCAGATGGTCGAAAAGTATTTTCAAACTGCAATCAAAGCATCTGATTCCGGACTTTTTGATACAATTGCTCATTTGGAGTATTATATAAAATATGCAAAGAATTATTATAAAGAAAATTTAGATAATGCGTATGAACCATATTTAGAAGAACTGTTCAAATCTCTCATCGCAACAGAAACAACTCTTGAAATTAACACCGCAGGGTATAGGCATGGTGTGAACCAGTATTATCCTAATATAAAAATAATCAACCGAGCTAAAAAGGCCGGAGTACATGTACAGTTTTTAGGTTCAGATGCGCACCGTCCTCAGGATATCGGTTTTGATTTTGAAATTGCCGCCTCTTTTGTTCCTAATACGATAACAGGCACCGAAGAATAACATTTTATAAGCGGTTTTAAAATTGCCGAACAAACTTTCACATTCATTTTATAGCCGAGATACAGTAGATGCTGCACGCGATATATTGGGGAAATTTATAGTCTATAACTCTCCACTCGGAAAAATATCTGCCCGTATTGTCGAGGTCGAGGCATATATAGGTACGGGAGACCCTGCTTGTCACGCATCAAGAGGGAAGACAAAACGGAATGAAATAATGTTTGGTTGTGCAGGTTTTTCGTATATCTATTTAATCTACGGTATGTATAACTGTTTGAATTTTGTCACTGAAAAAGAAGATTTTCCCGCGGCAATTTTACTTCGTGCCGCTGAACCAGATGAAGGTCTCGATATAATACTTGAAAATAATCATAAAAAAGATAGGTCGAAAATTTTGGCAGGACCCGGTCTGTTTTGTAAAGCATTTGGACTTACTAGAGAACAGAACGGGCTCAATCTGACTAAAAATCTTCTCTATGTAGAGTCTCGGAGTAACAAGAAAGTTGATATAATGCAAACAACCAGAATCGGAATATCTGACGGTAAAGAACTTCTTTGGCGGTTTTATGATAAAAACTCCAAATCTGTTTCACGTAAATAAGAGATTTAGGTGACTGTTTCCAGTTAAATCTTGTATAAGCGATATGATTTTGTAAAATTGTATAAAAATAAAAAGGAAAAAAATTGAATGTTTGAACCTGAATTTATACGACGTGCGATAATTGCTGCTCCGGCGATTCTTTTTGCTTTGACTGTCCATGAGTATTTTCATGCCTGGACTGCTTTAAAGTTTGGTGATACAACAGCTCGTGATATGGGACGGTTGACTTTAAACCCGATGGCTCATTTAGATTTATTTGGAACGATTATGATGTTTATGTCCGGTTTTCGTTTTGGATGGGCAAAGCCTGTTCCTGTTAATCCATTTAACCTGCGTAACCCCCGAGTTGCCGATATATGGATTTCTGCTGCAGGACCGCTCTCTAATTTTGGACTAGCAATAATCTTTGGTACTCTTTTTCAGTTGTTACAATTTCTAGGTATACCTCTTCCTGATGTAGTGTATCTGTTTCTTTATTTTTCAGTTATGATTAATGTATCACTCGGCTTTTTTAATCTGATTCCTCTTTTCCCTCTTGACGGTTCTCATATTTTAAGAAATCTTATGCCGCAAAAATATTCGAATACATTTGACCAACTGGAAAGATATTCGCCGTTTATTTTGATTTTTCTGATTATAGTCGGCGGTTTTTGGATAGTTCTCGGACCTATTGTTACATTTTTTGTCAGTTTGCTAACAGGGATTTAATTTGAAAAAGATATTCCAACTTTTCATGTTTGTTATATCGCTGTCAATTATATCAGGATGCGGAGCGACCTATAATAAACAGATTAATCAAGAAGTGGAAATCGCTCAACCGAAAGATAAAATCGAAGTTGAAGCATATCTTTTTGATGCCAAGTTAAAACAAAAAGGCAAACCGACATCGGTTCGACTCTTTTTCTTCCAAACTGATTCGGTTATTGCAATCGGAGGCAAAGGCTATCTAGGTAAAGGTGCATTAAAAGGGTGGATGAACAACGATTCGATTTTAATGATTTTTCCGACAATGAAAGAATATCTCTACGAACCGATTTATAATCTATTTTCATCATTTAACTGTTCGGGTGATATACCTAAGTTTCCGATAATGTCACTTTTTTCTGAACTACCTGATAAATTTCTTGATAGTGAAGATATCTATATAGAAAAAATCGGTTCTAACGCAAAACGTCCCCAATATGTGCTTAGTTTTCCATACTGTTCTTGGAAAATTAAAATTACATACGACCTTAAAAAAAGAGGGTATAGGATTCGCAAATTTATGTTTGACGATGGCGAGGGAAATATATTGCGTGGAAATCGGCGGGAATACAAGCCGACTTCAAAAGTTCGGCGTTCCCGTTTTGAGGTTGAAATAACCCCGTTTATGAATCGTATAATCCCTTAATTTATATCGTTTTATGTCGGTTGACTTCCGTTTCTGATTTCACCATATTATCCCTAATGTATCTTTTTTGAGCATACTTTGACTCCGCTCAGTATGACAGAATTGTTAGTAGTTTTATTCAAGTCACCCTGAGTCCGCCTAGGCGGAAAGGGTCTTGAAAAATAAATTTGATTTACTCCTTGTCAAAGGGATTTGTTAATGAAAAATCCGGACTTTAGATATGGTCCAAGAGGAAAGTGTGAATTTATATAGTCGTACATTTTCGGTATTAAAACCGTATTGGAAACAATTACTGACCGCATCAACATCGGCAGCACTCCATGACCTGTTTTCAGGTTTAATCGTGTGGATGTTTGGTCCTCTTTTGATGACCTTATTTCAGGTAGAAACTATTCCCGGTGTAACTGATATTGTTCCGCAGACGGTGACTGAATCAAATGCTCAGGTACAAGATTCAGGTTTTTTTACTAAGGTCTCAGATTTTGCTCTTTCTATTAAAGAAGGCATGAAAGAGTCTATCAATGAATTAGTCTATGCCGAGACCCGCAAAGATACCTTGTTTAAATTCTGCTGGGTAATTCTTATTGTTGTTATAGCAAAAAATCTATTTCTCTATTTTCAAGGATTTTTTATGGCATATGTTCAGCAATCAGTTATCAGGTCTTTTCGGAACAAGTTGTTTGAAAAATATCAACGTCTGTCTCTTGATTATTACCATAGCCGTCGTACCGGTTCTGTGATTTCAAGAGTAACAAACGATGTTATGGTTTTAAACGAGGCGGTTGATATTGGATTTAACAGATTAGTAACCGATTCGATTTTGGTTTTTGTCTTCTTTTCTTTTTTATTAATACTCTCATGGAAACTGACTCTGATTACAATGATAATCCTTCCGGTTGTTTTTGGATTTATCTGGTTTATCGGCAAAAAACTGAGAAAGTATTCTGAACGTTCCCAAGAGAAGATGTCCGATGTAAATTCGGTACTTGAAGAAGCGGTAAATAATGTCCGCATTGTCAAAGCTTTTTCAATGGAAAATTTCGAGATTAAAAAATTCTTTGCCGCAACCTATGACTATTTTAAATCTCTGCTCAGAATGACCCGTATTAGACATCTTGCATCACCTATAAATGATACTTTGGCAACTCTTGCAGGTGTTGTTATTCTGCTCTATGCTGGAAATGATATTATAGATTCCAAAGGTGATTTAGATGCCGGCGATTTTATGACCTACCTGCTTGCCATGTTGCAATTGATTAAACCTGTAAAATCACTCTCTCAGATTCATATTAAAATTCAAGAGGGGATGGCTGCTGCTGAAAGAGTATTTGAAGTATTGGATAGTAAAGAGAAAATTGTAGATGCTCCGCAAGCAATAGAAATTCAGAGATTAGAAAACAATATCTCATATAAAGATGTCTGTTTTAATTATATCGAAGATGAAAAAGTTCTTGATTCTGTTTCATTTGAAGTGAAGCAGGGGGAGGTTATCGCCTTTGTCGGTCCTTCGGGCGGTGGGAAGTCAACTCTGTTAGATTTGATGCCGCGTTTTTATGATCCGCAAAAAGGAGAGATTTCTATTGACGGTATAAATATCAAAGATATCTCTTTGCAGTCACTTCGTTCTTTAATGGGTATTGTAACTCAGGAAATATATCTGTTTAATGATACTATTTTTAATAATATTGCTTACGGAATGGAAGATGCTTTGATTGAGGATGTTGTCGATGCGGCTACTATGGCAAACGCTCATCAGTTTATCGAACAGTTCAAAGATAAATATGAAACAGAGGTCGGTAATCGAGGTATAAAATTATCAGGCGGACAAAGACAACGGATTGCAATTGCAAGAGCTTTGCTGAAAAATCCTCAGATATTGATATTTGATGAGGCAACCTCGGCACTTGATACAGAATCTGAAATGCTGGTGCAAGAAGCAATCGACAGGCTGATGCAGAACCGTACTTCGCTAGTTATCGCACATCGTCTTTCTACTATTAAGAATGCGAATCGTATTTTGGTTATTGATAAAGGTCAAATTGTTGAACAAGGGAGTCACGAAACTCTTATAAAAAATAACGGTTTGTATAACCGTCTTCATTCGATGCAGTTTAGGGAGGATAAATGAATATAGCCTTTTTAAACTCGATAGACAAAGAAACGTACGGAGGTATGGAGGAATGGATTCGTTTAGCAGCAGTCGGACTTGCCAAGCGAAATCATAAGATAACACTTATCGGACGAACAGATTCATATTTTTTAAAACGTGCTGCTGAACCGTATAAAAATATACAACAACTGACTCTTGATATTTCAGGAGATTTTAACCCGTCAACTATTTCAAAAATTAAAAATTATTTAGACAAAAATAAAATTGATATTTTATCGGTTAATTTTAATAAAGATATCAGGCTCGGCGGGCTGGCAGCTCGTATAAGCGGAAACAGTAAAATTGTCTGGTCGGTCGGGTTAAATATAACTAAAGATACATTCATTCATAAATTTCTGACACCGAAGTTAATAGACCGAGTTATCACACCGTCGCAATCATTAAAAAATGAAATTACTGAGCTGGGATATATAAGTAAAGAAATCACCGATGTTATACCTATCTCTATTGAAGATAATACTCCTTATTCCAGTAAACTCGATGCCCGTAAAGAACTGTTGAGCAGATACTCATTACCTGATGATTCAATTATTGCGGTTACATCCGGTCGATTTGTAGAACAAAAGGGGCATGAATTTTTGATAGAAGCAGCTAAGTCTCTTGTGGAAGAGTTTCCGAAACTGCGGTTTTTATTTTTAGGTGACGGACCTTTAAAAGAAATGCTTGAAAACCGAATATCTAAATTTGATTTAGAAAAGTATTTTATCTTTGCGGGAATGCTTGATAATATAGATACAGAACTTTTCGGTGCAGATTTAATGATTCACCCCTCCAGAGTCGAACCGTTCGGTATTGCAATTTTAGAAGGGATGAGAGCATCGCTACCCGTGGTCGCATCAAATGTTGGAGGTATCCCCGAAGTTGTTAAAGAAGGATACAATGCTGTCTTGGTATCACCGTGTGATGCTCAAAAACTATCGGATGCTGTTTTGAAACTTTTACAAGATAGAAAACAGTTTACTGTTATGGCGGAGAATAGCAGAAAAAGATATGAAGAGTTTTTTCAAATGTCTGCTATGATAGATAAAATTGAAAACTGTTTTTTCTCTTTACATGACCAAAATGTGTCGGAGACAAATTAGTGGATGCCCTGAAACCTCTTGAACATAAATTTAAAGCGATGGTTTTTAATTTGTTTAAACTGTTTTTTAAACGGGGGCAAAATGAGTTTAGTCCGATAGACGGAAACAAATTAGAGAAAGTTCTATTTTTACGTCCTGAAAAACTAGGAGATATGGTTATTTCATTTCCGGTGTTTGACGGATTAAAAAGACATTTCCCGCATATCAAAATAGCAATACTCGGCTCACCTCGTAATAGAGCTATTATTGAAAATGACAAACGTTTTTCACAAATATATATGTATCTCAAAAATCCGATTAAAGATTTTAAAACATTACGCAAAATGCGAAATGAAAAATATGACTGCGTTGTTGATATGATAGGTGATGACTCGGTTACTGCTTTATTTTTGTCACAACTGTCGGCTCCTGGTAAACCACGAATCGGAATTGGTAAAACAAAACATAAAATGTATTATGATTACAATTATTTGTACCGTACTGATAACAAGAACCATATTATTGAAAACACTCTAAAAATTCTCGATGCTTTCGGAATTGACAGTGCAAAAGAGTCAGGTTATGCAGAACCTTATTTATCAAAGCAGGAGATAGAATTTGCAGAAACTACTGTTCAATCATTGAAGAAAACTCCGGATACAAAAATAATCGGATACAATCTTTCTGCAGGAGCTCCAACACGAATTTGGGCAAAAGAAAAATCAATAGAACTGCTTAAGCAGATACAAGAATACAATAACGATTATAGAATTCTTTTATTTACAACACCCGATGAACGTGAGAGAGCTGAATCACTACAAAGTGCTGTTTCATCTGATGTTCATATTATTCCTGAAAACCTGAATTTAACCTCGGTTGCCGCTCTTATAAAATATCTTGATGTACTAATTACTCCTGATACATCGCTTGTTCATATTGCACGCTCATTTAATGTTCCCGTTATCGGTTTCTATAGCAAATTTATGAAAAATTTTATGCTTTGGAGACCGTACGATCAAGAAATCGGAGCTGTTGTTTCGTCAAATGATGATAATATCTTTGACATAACAGTAAAGCAGGTGATGGATACTTTTAAAGCTCTTGTCGAGTCAGGAAAGACGGTTCAGTGATGAAAAAAATCTCGGTTGTTGTCATAACTAAAAATGAAGAGAAAAATATCCGTAGATGTTTAGAATCTGTTAAGTGGGTTGATGAAATCATTATTGTTGATTCGCAATCGGAAGATGATACTATCAAAATAGCTGAAGAATATGATGCTAAAATTTATTCTCCTCTCTGGAGAGGTTACGGTCCCGCCAAACAGGAAGGGGTCAAGCATTCCTCGCATGATTGGATTTTATCTATCGACGCTGATGAAGAGGTGTCTACTACGCTTGCTAATGAAATAAAAGCTGTATTATCGCAAACTGATATTGCTGACGGATATTTAATACCGAGAAAAACGAACTTTATGGGGCGATGGATAAACCATTCAAATTGGTATCCCGATTATGTACTCAGATTATTTGATAAAACAAAGGGCGGATTTAATAGCAATGTGGTTCACGAGGCAGTTGAAGTTTCGGGACAAAAAGAATATCTAAAAAGTGATTTATTACATTACAGCTATCCGACTTTGGATGAGTATTTTCGAAAATTTAATATCTACACCCGAATGGGAGCTGAAGATTTACTTGCAAAAGGTAAAAAAGCAGGTTTCTTTACTATCTTTATAAAACCGGTAGCATCGTTTATTAAGCATTATGTTCTTAAAAAAGGGTTTCTAGATGGAATTGAAGGTTTTTTAATTTCTTTTCTCTCTGCTATTGCTGTTATGGTAAAATATGCTAAATTACGCGAATTAATGAAAAGGAAAGACCGACATAAATGAACAAACCGATACAGTTACAAGATGGCGATAAAGTTCTGATAAGCAGAACAGATAAGCTAGGCGATCTTGTGTTAGCTTTACCGTTTATCGAATCTTTTAAAACAAGATATCCAAACGTAAAAGTAGATGTTATAGCATCATTGTATGCATCACCTATACTGGAACATAATGATTCTATCAACAAAATATTACGAGTCCAAAATGACCAGCTATTTACAAACAATCTGTACCGAAAAGATTTATTGCAAAAAATAGTAAAAGAGAAATACAAAATTGTTATTGTGTTATATCCCGAAAGGCAGATATCCAGGCTGTACTACAAGGCGGAAATTCCATTACGAATAGGAACTGCCGGACGTTTTCATTCAATATTTTTTAATACAAGACTTCTGCATAGCAGAAAGAAAAATATTAAACATGAATCAAAATATAATTTAGACTTTATGTCATTTTTTAAAGACGGCGTAGTTGAAACTATTCCAAAGGTGTATCTAACTGATAAAGATATAGCAAGTGCCAAGAAAATACTTCAAAATGCCGGTATCAAAGATGACTTTATAGTTTTACATCCCGGGTCAGGTGGTTCAGCCGAAGTATGGTCATCGAAACGATTTATTCAGTTGTATAAAAAACTAGAAAAACAAGGGAAGGGCGTTGTTGTGTCAGGTTCTGACAAAGAAGGTGACTTGTTTGATACCCTTTCGAATACGATGGGCTTTCCGGATTTAAATAAAATAACCGGTAACACCGATTTACGTTCTTTGGCGGCTGTGCTTTCACTGGCTAAAGTCGTAGTTGCAAATTCAACAGGACCTCTTCACTTAGCAGTAGCAGTAGGCACTAAGACAGTAGGGCTATATCCCAGTAAAAAATCTATGTCTCCTACCAGATGGGGACCGTTAGGTAAAGGTCATATCGTTTTACAGCCAAAGGTCGAATGTCTCTGTGCAAAAGGTAAATGTAATTGTATGGAAAAAATTGAACCTGATGAAGTTGTCAAAAGTATTTTAAAGATATTAAGCGAATAAATATGAACCTTGCCGAATTTATAATACGTATTGAAGCATTTAATGCAAATGTAAATATTCCTCTTATTAGAAAAGCGTACGAGTTTTCTAATCAAGCCCATCAGGGACAAATGCGTAAATCCGGTGAACCGTATGTTGAGCATTGCTTAGAAGTTGCATTTATATTGGCAGAACAGCATATGGATTCAACTACTATCGCAGCAGGTTTGGTACATGATGTTGTAGAAGATACCGATGTTACGATTGAGGATCTTAGAATAGAGTTTGATGATGAGATAGCAGAGCTTGTTGACGGAGTAACAAAAATTGGAGCAATGAAATATGGCTCCAGAGAAGAGCAACAGGTTGAGTATTTTCGAAAGATGCTGTTATCTATGGCTAAAGATATTCGTGTAATCTTAATGAAGCTTGCTGACAGACTACACAATATGCGTACTTTGGAACATCTTCCTGTAGAAAAACAAAAGAGAATTGCTCAAGAAACGAGAGATATCTATTGCCCGCTGGCTCATCGCTTTGGTATAAATAAGGTTAAAGTAGAGCTTGAAGATTTATCTTTAAAGTATTTAGAGTCAGACGTATATCATAACATCATGAATCGAGTGGACGAGAGGAAAGAAGAACGTGAAGCGTATGTGGCGGCGTTTATTACTCCTGTAAAAGAAGCTCTGGTTAAAGATAATATAAAAGCTGAAGTTTATGGGCGAGCTAAACATTTTGATTCTATATATAGAAAAATACGAATTAGAAAAGTTCCTTATGAGGAAATCTATGACCTCTTTGCTATTCGGGTTATTGTAAATTCAGAACGTGATTGTTACCATGCTATGGGTATTTTACACTCATTATGGAAACCTGTACCTGATAGGTTTCATGATTATATAGCTAATCCAAAACCGAACGGGTATAGTTCGTTGCATACTACAGTATTTGGACCTCAAAATAAAATGATTGAGATTCAAATCAGAACTCACCGGATGCACTACATAGCTGAAAACGGTATTGCTGCTCATTGGCTTTATAAAGAAGGTAAGCAGCAGATGAGTAAATCCGACAGGCAAATGATTTGGCTGAGAGATGTTTTGGAATGGCAAAAAGAGATGACTAACCCATCTGATTTTATGGAATACCTAAAAATTGATTTGTTTTCTGAAGATATTTTTGTATTTACTCCAAATCAAAAATTAGTGCATTTACCCTTGGGTTCGACACCGTTAGACTTTGCTTTCCAGATTCATACCGATGTAGGACTTCATTGTGCCGGAGCAAAAATAAATGATAGATTACAACCGCTTTCTACAAAATTAAAATCGGGTGATGTTGTCGAAATTATTACAAACCCAAATAGGACACCCTCGCATGATTGGCTAAACCTGGTAAAGACTTCATCGGCACGAACAAGAATAAAAAAATGGCTGAAGCAAGCAGGGTTTGAACAGTCTGTAATTCTCGGTAAAGAAATTGTTGCCAGAAAACTAAAAGAACTAAGATTTAAATTACCGTCTGACGAAATTTTACAAGGATATGCCGAACAGCTTGATAAGAAGACACTGGAAGATTTATATGCAGCAATAGGAAACGGTTCTAAATCGTCAAGACCACTTATAGATTTGATACTGCCCGATAAAAAAGCACCTGAAATCGGTTTTGTTGATAAAGTCATCGACCGTATTCGTGGCTCAAAAGGTATCAAAGTATACGGTATGGATAATATGATGTTTCGTTTTGCGGGGTGTTGTCAACCTGTACCCGGTGAAGAAATTATTGGTTTTATAAGTAGGGGGAGAGGTGTTACAATTCATCGGTCTGATTGTAGTTCGGCAAATCATTTATATTCTATAAATCCTGAAAGAAAAATTGATGTTACCTGGGATACTGCTAAGGGGCAATCATTTATTGTACAGCTCAAGATTATTGTCGAAGATAGAAAAAATATGCTTCGAGATATTACTCAGGCAATTGCCGATGCAGACACCAACGTACGGGCTGCTGAAATGAAAACTCAAGACACGACTGCAATGGGGAAATTTATTGTAGAAGTTTCTTCGCTGTCGCACTTAAATAGAATACTCGATAAAGTTAAGAAAATACGGGGCGTGATTTCGGTACATCGTGCAAAGGGAGTTGAATCAAGTTCTGATTAACTTAATTTAAAAAGTTACAGATAATTCAATCTTTTTCCCATTACGATTCACGAGAGCTTTTATTGTATCACCTTTTTTGAATTTACTTAAAGCATCCATATAATCATAAATATCGTTTATTACTACATGCCCCAGTTGTACAACAATATCGCCTTCAAGTATGCCTGCTTTTTCAGCAGGACGACCTTCCATGACACCGTCAACTTTTAAACCTTGCACCTCGGCAACATAGTCGGGCATAACTCCCAATGAGACAGAGTATCTTTTGCTACGCTTACCCTCTGAAGAATCTTTTGTTTTGGAAAAAACTAGCGGTTTATCATATCGGTCAAAGTGCGTTATGAGCATATCAATTAGAGTTGTTACTTTTACAATACCGTCGGCATCAATTTTTTCGACATCATCAGACGGTTTATGGTAATCTTTATGAGCTCCGGTAAAGAAGTGTAGTACCGGAATTTTACGATTATAAAAAATTGTATGGTCAGAAGGACCGGTTCCGGATTCTTTGAGCGACAGTTTTATATCTTTATAATCTAAAGAATCAAAGTAATTTTTAAACTCTTCTGTTGTACCGACACCTAAAATTGCCAACCCGTTATCCTGTTCCTTGAGTCTGCCAATCATATCCATATTAAACATCATCCGAACTTTTGATGAGTCAATAGTCATGTTTTTTGCATATTTGTTAGCTCCAAGCAATCCTGCTTCTTCACCTGAGAATGCTATAAATATCATTGAGTAATGTAACTTTTCTTTTGCTTGAGCATATTTGCGTGCAAGCTCTAATAAGGCTGCCACACCGGAGGCATTGTCATCGGCACCGTTGTGGATTGCTTTTTCACCAATATGAAGCGAGGAAGAGCTTCCCCAGCCAAGATGGTCATAATGTGCTCCGATAATTACAGCAGTATCAGTTTCTCCCTGAATAAACCCTATAACATTTTGAGCGGTGTCACGGACCGTAACTAATTCAGTTCTACCGCTAATTTTATATGGATTTTTTAGTGTTTGTAGTTTTTTCATCCCGCTTTTTTTGAAAAAGAAAATTGGGATTTCTTTTGCATGAATATTGGTTACCCCATAATCTATAAGAGTATCATCGTGACCTTCGGGTGTATAAAAGATTATCCCGCCTGCTTTTTCTTTGATAGCACGGCTGATTTTGTCGGTGAGTGATGAAAACTTGTCAAAATCTACGTGGGGGTTATCTTTTTCATCAGGAGCATATCTTTTTATAAGAACTAGTTTTCCTTCTACGTTTTTATCGGCATAATCATTGTAGCTGGCTGAATCATCACCGGTTTTAATTCCATAGTTTACATCTACTAGCTCAGAAAAAGCAAAGTCACTTGAAGCAGATTGCTTAAGAAGTTTAAAGTCTTTTTGAAGTTCAAAAGTAGTACCGTTTACTGTTAAATTTGATTTGTCGGTTACTTTAATTTCTTTGATAAAATCATAGTATTGAAAATAATCTTCTACATTTTGAGATAATAATCCGGCTGATTTAAAAACAGAACGAATATATTCAGCTGCTTTTAATTCGCCCGGTTCACTGACCTGTCGACCCTCAAGCGAGTCATCTGCGAGAATTTCTATATGATTTAAAACTGATTTAGAATTGATTTCGTATTTTGATTCAATAGCCTGTAAACCAGCGGAAGTTATTATAAATGACATTAATAAGATATATATATATATCATATTTTTACCTTTTTCTACAGAATTATTTTTTGCAATATATGAGATATATTTTCAGTTGTCAGCAGTTATTTAAATTGGAATTTGTCGGAAAATAAGCTACATTACCAAGTAGAAATGAAGAGAAAATAGATTTGGAGAAATATAATGTCACAAAAAAAATGTCCCTCTTGTCAAAATCACGTCCCGGCACATAGTAAATTTTGCCCCGAATGCGGTTCACCGCTATCAAAAAAAGCAGTTGAAAAGGCAAAATCTCCAAAAAATAACACAACACGAGATACCCTAATTATTATTGTAGTTTTAGTTGTCGTTGCATCGGCATATTTTATAATTAACAAACCTGCGGCACCTCCTGTTTCTCAGGAAGAAGAGCACGTACATATTCAAGATCGTCCTCAAATGACAGAAAAAGAGCTGAATACAGCTATTTCAACTTTGCCGACCGATTATAATTCATTAGTTCAATTTGGAAATCAGGCTATGGATCAGGGCTATTATGCTTTGGCAGTTGAAGCGTATAAGCGAGCTTTAATTATCAACCCTGACTCTCCGAATGTGCGTACTGATTATGGTGCCTGTCTGCATGCGATGGGACTGGAAGAACTTGCATTAGCTGAATTTATGACAGTAACAACTAAATACCCGACACACACAATTGCGAATTTTAACTTAGGAATTGTATATTTTACAATGAGTCAGATAGATTCGTCAAAGCACTATTTTAATAAGTTTTTGTCTCTTGAACCGACCGGTAAAACAGCCGATCAGGCCAAAAAATATTTAGCGGAGCTCAACAAATAGATATTTCTATCATCACAGATATTGCCGAGTCGACGTATGCAATGTTGTACGATTCGTCATTTTTATTAATCATAGGGCTGTTATTGGCAGGTGTGTTACATCTGTTTCTCAACGAAGCGTTATTGCAAAAACTGTTAGTCGGCTCAAAAATTATGTTATGTTCAAAGCTGCCGTACTTGGTATACCGTTACCGCTTTGCTCTTGCTCTGTTCTCCCAATGGCTCATCAATTACGAAAGAACGGTTTAAATAAGGGAGCGACCGCATCGTTTCTGATTTCCACTCCCGAAACCGGTGTTGACTCTATTCTGCTGACTTATTCACTTACAGACCCTATTCTAACAGTTGCCCGTCCTGCAGCAGCATTTCTTACTGCGATGACTACAGGGTTTTTAGTCAATCAGACTGAGGATGAAACTGAGCCTGTTGAATTAGAAGATTCGAGCGGTTGTGATTCCTGTTGTTCTACACAGCCCGATATAAAGATGTCTTTTTGGGAAAAAATTATCGAGGTGTTCAGATATTCGATGCAAACTGTTTTAAAAGATTTAGCACCATACTTACTGTTAGGGTTTATTTTGGCAGGGATAATTTCAGCTTTAATGGGTGATGTTTTTACTGATATTCCGGAGTTCATGACATCCGGTTGGGGGGGTATGTAGGAGCAGTTATTATAGGTCTGCCATTATACATATGTGCGACATCTTCGACTCCTTTGGGGGCAGCATTATTAGCGGCGGGGTTTTCTCCGGGTGCTATACTTGTTTTTTTACTGGTAGGTCCTGCTACAAATATCGCATCGCTAACTGTCATCTTAAAACTTCTCAAAAAAAGAGCTTTGGCTATATACATAGCATCTCTTGTTATTGTTTCAATAGTTTGTGGAGTATTTATAGATTTTATTTACAAATACTTTTCTTATAAAACCGATTATAGAATATCTAGTCATAATGAAACATACTCGTTTATTTTGCATCTTTCAGCTTTGTATATCATTCTGTCTATTGTGTATTATACTGCTCTATCTTTAAAAAAACGATTTTCTTAATTTTAACTTGTCTGAACTCTTTCAATATCATTTGTTATATGTATGATTCTTGAGAATGAATATATCCAAAATCTGTTAGATTTCATCTTTCCGAAATTATGTCTCGGTTGCGGTGAGTATTGTGAAAACGATAAAGACATCTGTGGTAATTGTGAAAGAAGATTCCAACTTATAAAATTACCGTATTGTCTGCATTGTATGAACTATATGAACGATGAAATTGTTTGTGAAATTTGCTCAGATAAAACTTTTGCTTTGTATTCCTACGCTAATTATGCTGACCCTATTCGTGAAATTATTATTCAGTTCAAATTTAAAGGGATAACAACTCCTGCGGATTTATTTGCCAAACGTATTTATGCCCTGTATGCAAATCTGCTGGAAAAATATAATGCTGATTTTCTTGTTCCGATACCTTTGCATAACTCAAGGGAAAATAAAAGAGGTTATAATCAGGCATCTGTTCTTGCAAAAAAACTTGGAGAACTAAGTTCTATTGAGTTAAACGAATCTCTCATTTTTAGAACAACAAAAAGGAAACCGCAGGCAAGATTAGCAGTTTCTGAACGAAAGAAAAATATAGATTCTGTTTTTCAAGTTGAACAAAAAGCAGATGAAAAGTACAAATGTATATTAATAGACGATGTAGTAACGACCGGTAATACTGTTTTTGAAGCGGCAAAAGAATTAGAAAACTCAGGATATAGGGTAGTGGCAGTTGTTTCAATTGCCCATGCATTCTAATGGCTTTGAATAATCAACTCATAGACGAATATCTACTGCACCTTAAACTTGAACGAGGATTATCGGCGAACTCGATTGAGTCATATAAAAACGATATAAATGAATTTTTGAAATTATATATAAAATCTTCTCTATTTAAAATTAATAGAAAACAGATTACTGAATATATTGATAGTCTTTCAAAAGATGAACGTAAGCCGGCTACTATTGCCAGAAAAATTTCGTCATTAAAACAATTTTATAATTTTTTGGTAGAGATGTATCCTGTTAAAATAAAAAAGAATTTATTTTTGGCTATTTCTGCCCCTAAGATTTTACGGTATCACCCTGGATATCTTTCACCCGATGAAATAGAGACTATAATCAAATCAATAGATACAACCGAAAAAAATGGATTGAGAAATAGAACAATTATCGAAGTATTATACGGATGCGGATTACGGATTTCCGAACTTCTGAATTTAGCAGAATCTGATATAGAATTTGAGGCAGGATTTCTGAAAGTTACCGGTAAAGGAAATAAACAGCGGTTAGTTCCCTTGGGTGGATGTGCCAAAATCTCGATAGAGCAATATATAGAGTTTAAAGAAAAGCAAAAATTTAAGGAAAAATCTAATTTTTTGATAATCAACAGATTAGGTGGGCAAATTTCAAGGGTAGGTTTATGGAAGGTCATACGATCTATTATACGTAAAGCCCAGATTTCGAAACAGATTACGCCACATACGTTTAGACACTCATTTGCGACTCACTTATTAGAAGGAGGAGCTGACTTAAGAATAGTGCAAGAAATGCTTGGACATGCCGATATATCTACTACACAGGTTTATACTACTATTGATCGGGATTACATAATTGCAGAACACAGAAAGTACCACCCTCGAGAATTGGCAAGGTCCGCAAACAACGGAACGGCCACATAAGACTACATATCATTTTGCTATCAGGCAAAAAGGTATGTCCCTTGATTTTCATTTGCAGCACTTTTTTCTCCAAAATCAGATTCAACTGCATTTCTATGATACTTTTGAAGAACTTATTGTCATTTGTCAAAGAAATGAAGTAGATATAATTATTCTTGCAGGTGGGGAGGAAAATCTTTTTCTGAAAGAAGTCGAAATGGTTTCTTTAATAAAAAGAAATATGTTTTTAGCGGTTATACCGATAATCTTGTTCCACCCAAACCCCGATGAAAATTTGGTTATTACCGCATATCAAGCAGGAGCTGAGGATTTCATATATGGCGACTGGAAAGATAAATTGGTAGAGGTACGTATTAACAAAATTATAGAGCGAATCAGACGAGATATGTCTATCAATCCATCAACGCATCTTCCGGGACCGACTATAATTGAGCATGAGCTTTCTGAACAGATTAGAAGTAATTCTGAATTTGCTGTAGCCTATGCCGATTTAGATAATTTTAAGGCTTATAATGATTACTATGGGTATTATTACGGTGATGCTATTATCAGACTTACTGCCAGAATTATCAAAGATATAGTTTTTGATGTTTGCCGTGAAGGATTTGTCGGTCATATTGCCGGTGATGATTATATTTATATAGTTCCGCAGGATAAATTTGAACTGGTCAGCAAGACTATTATTAAAACATTTGATTCCTTGATTCGATTGAGATATGATAACGCCGATTTAGAAAGAGGAAAAATTTCAGTTGCCAATAGAAACGGTGTCTTGGAGGAGTTTCCTATTCTGACTCTTTCTATCGCAATCATAATAAATCATAAAGGGATGTTTAAACATGTGGGTGAGATGTCAAAGATGCTGGCTGATTTAAAAAAGGCTACAAAACTCAAGCCGGGTTCAAACTACATGGTTGAACGCAGAAGTAAATACTAATACTTACTTTTTTATAACTTCATTTTTTAAATCTAAAGCCTGCTTAAAATTAGGATTTATTTCCAATGCTTTGTTCAGATAATACAAGGTGGAATCTTTGGGTGCTGCAGTCTTATATAATCCATAGCCTATCAAATGATATGCCTGAAAAAATCTAGAATCCAGTGTAACGCATTTTTTTAATTTAGAAATACCGTCCTCTATCTGGTTTCTTTTCATATACGAAAGTCCCCAATTAAATAAGTGAGACGCACTTAAAATATTTTGAGAATCGGCAGATTGAAACAATGAATCCGATTTTGTAAACATCTTAGCGTGAGCAAAAAATGACGCTGCTCTCGGGACAGCAGTTAAGTAAATTTCCTTCTGAGAAAGAGCATAGATATAATACTTTCCGGCGGAGTCCATCTCCTGTTTTTGGTCATATAAATCGGCGATGTTAGAGTAGACCATACTGATATTATCATTTTTATCTGTTTTGTTTTTATACAGAGCAAGAGATTTACTGAAAAGCTGTAAGGCTGAATCAAATTCTTCTGTTTTTTGTTTTAGTAGTCCATAGTTGTTATATGTAGCGGCAAAAGAGTTATCAAGTTTTAAAGCTCTTTTGAAATTACTCTCTGCTTGTTCATATTGTGCCAAACGAAACTGTACATACGCAAGGTTGTTGAGAAGAGTCGCAGAGTTTGGAAAGCTATTGTCTGCTTTTCGGTAGGCATCTAATGCCTTAGGTAAATCTCCTAATTTTTCAAACTGGATTCCCTCGTTAAAGAAAATCTGGAACTGCGCGTTAACACCGCCGATTTCTTTTTGGTCATAATATCTTTGATTAAATAGAAAGATAGATAGAACTAACAGAACTAAACTTATAATATATTCTTTTGTTTTGAAGTTATTAAATTCTTTGTAAAGATAATATATCCCGACAGATGCAAAGATTATCAAAACCGGAACCAACGGTAGTCTATGTCTTGCGGTCACTAAAAATAATACAATAGACGGAATATAAGCAAGCAGGTAAATGTATAGAGGAAGTAGCTTGTTTCGTTTTTTTCTGGAAAGATAAAAACCGACAATTGCTAAATGTAATAAAAGTCCAAACGGAAAATAGATTAGTTTGTGCCAAAGCAGAGCTGAAAAAATAACTGATTTATTTCTATGATAATAAATATCACCGTTGTCGGAATTTTCAAACCCGCTTACAAGATAGACAGATTTTTTCCAAACTAAATTTAAAAACTTTTCGGGGTTTTGTAATATAAATGCTACCGCTTTTTGTGACCAAAATGATGATGCCTCTGTTTCAGATAGTTTAATTCCAGTCTCTTTTTCAGCAGCTTTATGAGTAACGTTTTCAAACTCAGACCAACTGACTGACTCGTCTAAGTCAACGTCCGGCATAAGCATTGTCAGCCCGTCGGCATTTTGATTGTTACCTAAATAGAGATTGATACCCCCCTGAGATGAAATAAGAATAAACTCACCGGTAACAAGAGCATTCCTAATTGTAATCGGAGTTATAACAATCAGTAATCCGGCACAGAGAGCTAACGGGATTTTTATTCTTTGTAGAATTTGTTTTGTTCTGTTCAGAGTAAAAAAGAGCCAAAGCATAAAAAAGGGTATGACTAATAAAATATTCGGTCTTGAAATCGCCGCCAATCCAAAAATTATTCCGGTGATTAGCCAGCATTTAAGATTATCTTTATCAGCATAAAGAATAATCCTATAAAGTCCCCATGTCAGAAAGAAAAGAAATAGAGCCGGTATTAAAAACATCGATTCATAAAATATCAGCGTTCCATAAAAGGCGTATATCAAACCGGCAATAACTGAAGTCGGTTTCTTAAAAAGACTTTCGGTAGTTTTGACAATAAAGAACGTTGTCCAGAAACATAAAAATAGTTGCAGAAATTTTGAGATAAATATAGAACCTGAACTGACCCAGTATAAAAAGGCTAAAAAGTACCCATACAGAGGAGCCCTAAAATATGAACTTTCGCCCCAAAAAGAATTATTGAGAATATCGGCAGCCCATAGCCAATGAAATTTTTCATCAACCATCGGCAGTAAAAAATCAGGCTGATAGCTTAATTCAATCAGATATGCGATACGTACCAAAAGTGCAAAGCACGAAATCAGCAGTACGGTTTTATTTTCAGCTGTCCATTGTTTCATAGATAAGAATATAAGAACAATATTGAATTTTTCAAAGTCTATTGAGATAACAAAAAACGGAGCCAGTATTTATAATAAGTCACACTGAGCTTGTCGAAGTGTGTTCCAGTAATAAGTGATTGCCAAAAAAGACAGTATCATTCTGTGCATGGCAGACGCCTTCGTCTGCCAATACTTTGTGCTTACTATTTCTTCTTAAATCCTCGATACGCCAAATGTCCGAGCAAAGCAGCCAAACCAAAGAACATTATCAATGAAAGCCATGGGCCAAATGACCCTGTCAAAGTGTTCATTGCTCCGTCATGTTTGTCATAAAACTCACCGTATGTACCCCAAAGTCCTATCATGAATGCCACCGCTACACCTATCAATGCATCACCTGCGACAATTCCCGAGGCGAACAAAACTCCCTGTTCATTTTTCTTTTTGTATTCATCCTTTTTGGATACTTTCTTAATAAGCATAGAAACCAATCCACCGGTCATAAGCGGAGTCGAAAGCGATAGCGGAAGATACAAGCCGATAGCAAACGGGAGTGATGATATCCCCAGCAGTTCAACTGCAAGAGCAATCATACCGCCGACAATTATCGGAGCCCACGGAAGTTCTGAATGCATTAAGCCTTGTACTATTGTTGCCATAACATTTGCCTGTGGGGCTAAAAGAGGAGCTCTAGTCGAGCCTTCAATCTGTACAAACCCGAATGTATCATTTAAAAGGTAAATCATTGCTCCCATTGCCAAAGCGGGGAAGAAGAGTCCGATAAATTCAAGAAGCTGCTGTTTCTTAGGAGTAGCACCGAGTAAATACCCTGTTTTTAAATCCTGGGCAATATCGCCTGACATACAGACAGCAATACAAACTATCGTACCGACTGACATCGCCGTGACCATACCGGTAACACCGTCTACTCCAAAATATATTAAAATCGTACTGGTTACTAACAACGTCGCAATCGTCATTCCCTAAACAGGGTTTGATGATGACCCGACAATACCGACAATACGGGCAGATACCACTACAAAGAAAAATCCGAACATTACCGCCATTACTACACCGAGAAAATCAAGGTCCATGTCAGGCAGCATCCATATTGCGATAATAATACCGACTACTCCCAAAAGGACCCATTTCATAGGTAAATCTTGATCTGTACGAGGTCTGTCGTCAGTAGCTCCGGACTTTTTAATTATCTGTTCAAAACCTTTTTTAAACGATGTAACAATCACCGGAAGTGATTTAATCAGAGACATAAACCCACCGACGGCTACCGCACCTACACCTAAATATTTAATATAGGAGTTACGAAGTTCTGCCGACCCCATGTCGGCAAGAGGAATCAACCCCGGAGAAATTATTGTTCCGGGTGGTAGTTGGTCGCCGATAAAAGCAAGAAGCGGCGAAATTCCTAAATATCCTAAGACAGCACCGGCAAGCATAAGAGCAGCGATGCGAGGTCCGATAATATACCCGACCGCTAACAACGCAGGGGTCGCATCAATACCGACAGTACCACCTTTAAAAAGACCTTTGAAATCATAATTGACAGACTCCGACCACCCTTTGAGCATATTCATACAAACTTTATATAAAGCTCCGACACCGATACCGGTGAATACTAATTTTGCTTTGCTCCCGCCTTCATCTCCGGCAATTATAATTTCGGCACATGCGGTACCCTCAGGGAATTTCAAATTTTTATGTTCCTGGTCGACAAGATATTTTCGAAGAGGTATCATTAATAGAATACCAAGCGAACCGCCGAGTATCGATAACCAGAATATATGCATTTGCGTTACATTGTAACTGTAACCTTGTGCGACAAGTGTTTCATTGGCAGACCATATAAAAAATGCCGGTATGGTAAAAATAATACCCGCGGCAAGTGACTCACCTGCCGAACCGATAGTCTGGACTATATTGTTCTCAAGGACGGTAACGTTTTTACCGTACAAAGAACGAAGTACTGCCATCGAAATCACAGCAGCCGGAATTGAAGCCGATACCGTCATTCCAAATTTTAATCCAAGATATGCATTGGCACATCCGAATAAAACAGAGATAATAGCACCGAGGATAATTGCTTTCCAGGTTACCTCGGCAATGTTTTGTGATGCCGGTATAAACGGTTCAAACTTATCAGGTTTATTTTCTGCCATAAATTCTCCGAAGTATTGATTATGATTTATTTTTACAAAAGAAACGAGAGAAACAGGTATGTTGTCAAGTTTTTAGTTTGAGAGAAATATGTAGGGAACAGGGCTGCCATCTCTTTTTTGTGATAGGTGGAACAATGTCTTTATAATTGTCATTTCCCCTCTTTTTAAGAGGGGATTAAGGGGTGTGTAAGTGAATCATCTCCGCACTTGACACTGAGTCGGTTGTAGGGAAGGTCTCGCTTTTGAGACCTGCCATGTATTCGGAACAGTCAAGCCGGTTCACTACAAAAACATAAGGAAAGTCTCGCGTTTAAGCAAAACACTACTTTAACAACAACATTTTTTTTGTTTCGACAAAATGGTCTGCCTCTATTCGGTAGAGATACATTCCTGTCGCAGCTTGAGTACCATTTGATGTAGTCCCATCCCAACTCACTTTGTGATTTCCAGCCGAATATTCTTGATTGACAAGTTGTTCTACTTGCTGTCCAAGTAAATTGTAAATATTAATAGTTACATTTGACTTGGCTGCCAGATTAAATTCAATAGTAGTGGTCGGGTTAAACGGGTTCGGATAATTTTGTGACAGAATAAAATCTGACGGTAAATTATCAAAATAGTTTTCCTTAATATCTGTAAGAATATCAGCACTTATTTTAGTTACAAAAATATCATCAGTTCCATCTTGATGCAG
The DNA here is from genome assembly GCA_024276275.1 of Candidatus Zixiibacteriota bacterium. GTDB lineage: Bacteria > Zixibacteria > MSB-5A5 > GN15 > FEB-12 > QQUK01. The sequence goes on along the minus strand of JAJRXM010000036.1, from coordinate 29,057 downwards.
TACCATCTAAAGCAATGTCCATTCCATAATCATCTTTAATACCACCAAAGAAAGTGCTGTAAATTAAAGAATTACCATTTCTATTAAGCTTGGTTATAAAAACATCAAAATCAAGAGATGTTAGAGTTCCATTGTATGGATTTTCTGTTGGGAAGTCTGTAGACATTGTTTTTCCAATAATATATGCTGAACCATTAGCATCTACCACGATGCTATATGCAAATTCATCACCACTACCACCCAAATACGTGCTATATTCTAAAACTGGGTCGATGACTAATGGGAGTGAAGGGTTGTAGTTCGAGAGTTCAAATGAGAATGAATTTTCATCTTGTAAAAGATAACTTCCATTAACAGATATTCGATTATTATTTTCTATCTGATAAATTATAGGACGTTGCTCGACAACTTCACCCCACATCGTTGTGACAACTAATTGACCATTTTCATTAACAGCAATAGATTCAGCACCTTCGTATTGAATTTTAATTTGTGAAAAATCAGCCCCAGGTTCAACAATAAAATCATATTCCATATGGGTACCATTACCATAGTATTTCAAATCAATTCCGTCATAAATTTGTTCATACATGACAGAGGTGTAGTTGGGAACATCAGTTGCCCATTTCGATTGGTCGTTTCCTATGAAGTAATTGCATTTGTAGTCAATCATGTCAACACCAACCATCTGAGGGTTTACATTTGCTCCCATAAAGTTGGCTTTTATCATCATCGTTTCGATGGAGTCAGGTTCTTGATTCATCATGTCATCAGACATACCATATCTCTTGTCTACAACTGAGATTGGGTCTCTATCAATTGTACGAGTGAATTGGTAGTAGACACCATCTGCAGCAAACCACATTGTCGCTCCACCTGCATTAGCACGAAATTTTACTTTCTCATCCCATTGTCCATTATTTGCTGTAAAAGAGAGTGGCATAGAAGTAAGCGATTTTGTGACTTGAATGTTAGATTTTGATACTGCGTTTATAGTGCTCGTTAGAGCTAATATAATAATAACACTTAGAAAGATATTTTTCAACTTTTCCTCCGATTTTTATAAAGTATATATCTGTTGTTGACATCAAGATACACAATTTTACCTTATTGTCAAATTCTTTAAAACTACGAAGTAAAAATGAATTCTATCTATTTCTTAAATGAGAAGATATATTTATTGTACCGACAGGGCGATGCCCTGTCGGTACAAAGAAAATCTACCTACATTATTACCACAAACTTACCCATCTGCACCTCACCGTCAGGGAACTCGACAGTCCAATAATAAAGCCCGCTTACAACCATCTGCGTATTTCGTGTTATCAAATTCCAACTGTCATGGTTATAAGTCGGGTCGGAAATATCTTTGTCATGCAAAAGGTGTCGAACCAAATCACCGTCCAATGAGAATATCTTTATATCGCATCTCGGTGGAAGATTGGCAAAATTCAGCTCACGTACGCGGTAGTCAGGACGGTCTTCTTCGGTGCGACCTTCATAACCCGATGCACGATAGCCTGCGTCAATTCGATATGGATTTGGATATACATACACCTGTTTCCGTTCTCCCGATAATTCATCGGCATCTATCAGGGGAAATGCATTCTGAATGCTTATAGTTTTAGATGTTTCAAGTGCCTGCAAACCTGACTTTGGTGAACCAAAATCAAAAGCAGTTACATTAATCCAGTAACCGATTGTAGGTAACAAATTATCTAACGAGTAACTGTATTCAAAAAACTTAAAATATCCTTCTTCTGTATAGTCGTCATCAACTAATGAATCTACATGAACCAATCTTGGGTCTCGTGCGTTCGGATAAACTTTTTCGATAGCATTACCGACAACATTGTAGGAATGTTTGACAAAATAAAAAATAGAATCAACATTATAATATGGGTTCGAACGACTGTAACTTAATGGGTCAAAAAAACTATCGTTACAACTGTCGGCATAGGCACAACGAATTTCTTCAAGTGTCAATGGGATATCTTCGACTATGTATTTTGAGACAGTAGAGTTCCAGATATATTTGTCATAATTTTTGTTATCATACGAGGCAACTATCGACAGAGATGCTTCTCTTTCATCACGACCGAAATAAATATTGTATCCCTCAAAATCGGCAATCTGTGTAAAAATATCTTTTTCGGTTTCTGAACGGGAACCGTTGAACCGAATTCTTATTCCATTGAGAGTAGGCTCTAACCAAAGATACGGTGCAGGTGGGGGTCCTGCTGCTCGCCAGTCAGGGACACCGTCACCTTGGTACCAAAAAGTATCGGCAGCAAGTATTTGCCATTCATTGTCAACAAGCTGTGAATCTAAGACACAGATTGTGTAGCGACCGAAAACACCATCACCGTCGGTATCAACCCCGGGGTTGTCATAAATCCATCTTGCCCATTGAGCGTTTTTGGCAAGGTCAGAAAAATCAAGATTGTTATAATATGCTTCAGGGAAAAGAGGAAGATTGTCACCGTTAGACGGGTCAGTATGGAAATTTTCTCCGGCAACATAAGCAAACGGAATTTTCAGAATTCCCCCGGGAGGCATATCGAACGGACCGATAGAAAGTATATGGTGTGTGTCCCCATCCGTCGCCATCTTGAGAAGGAGAGAAACCGTCAGAAATATCTTTGGCATATTTTTGATTTGGATAATTCCATATAGAATCATTAGGTAAAATTGTAGATGTAAATATTTGGTCATAATCTATTTCATTGTTGGTCATAATACTATATCTGTCTTTATCTCCAAAAGGGTGTGTATTTTTTCGAGTGAAATATTGTTGTGTGCTTTTTTTTGAAATAGGCATAAACCAAGCGTTATCATCACTTGATGAAGCCCACCAATTATATGATGTTTTTACATCTCGTATATTAGCAGCATAGTCGCTCAGGTAAAAAACACCTGAAACATCGGTAGCAGAGCGATAATACTTTCCATTGATAATAGATAGTTTTTTTATAAATACATCTTCATAAGGGTCACCGTCACCGTCTGCTATCCACATCATATTTAAACTGTCATTTCTTTCACATCTTTCTTCTAATGTATAGTTTTGCAAAAAACCGAGAATATCGTCTCTTCCGTCAACATCAAAGAAAGTAGAATATCCTGTTCCAGCGGAAGCATTAAAAGCAAAATAAAAATCATTGATTATTTTAGAAGAAACGTTTTTAATCATTAAATCGAATAGAATAAAATCATCTGTATATTCATATGACCATGAATACGAAGTATTAGATAAATGTAAGCCTAGTGGTTTATGAGGTCTAGTATCGTAATCTAGATAAGGAAATCGTGGGCGGGTTATTGCTGTTGTGTCATCGGTTACTGATATTAAATCTAATTCAGCCACAGATTTTAATGAAAAGGATGGTGAACTTTCAATAGATGACCTCACTATCTTATCATATTGACCGTAAAATTCACTATAGTTACTTTGTGATACTAAACTATCACTGCCTACAACTCCTCCATACCAAGTTGATACCCCATTGGTCATTCCTACAGCTGAACCTTTCGGATATTCACTAGCTATATAATTCAAAACATCGCCAGTAAAACAGTCTTTGAATCCTAATGAAGCCAATGAACTTAGTCCGCCAAAACCTGTAGCACCTACTGACAAAACTAATTTTCCAAGCGAATGCATTGTTATACAGTATTCATTATCGTCAGCAGCAATGCTTGAACTTTTATTTTGTCCGGTATGCATTTCATGTGCGAATAGGTTTACTGAGCAAAAAATAATAATGAGAAAACTATATAACAGTGTTTTGAAAGCCTTATTTGGGTGCATGTAAAACCCTCCTATTATGTCTTAAAATGTAAGTTCTTGCAGTAATAATGTCAAACAGAAACAAAGATTAAACAGTAAATTATCAGGATGTCGCACATCCTGCGATGCGAAATAAATCAGAAATGTGATAACGATAAGATATTTTTATCTTTTTATTGGAACAGCTAACAGCTTATCTTGTAAAAGATTATAACAGGGCGAGATATCTGCGATCATCTGCGGTATCACATTGCGGTATAATTGAATTAAATAGGGAACTTGTCAAATAATCAATTGTTTAACAATTGGATAATAAAATCTTGACAGCACAGCTGTCTGATTTTATACTTATAGGTAAGGGAACGATTCTATAACCGTCATAAATAACATAAGCATAGAGTAACAATTTCAAGCACCTTTCGTTTTTACGGACTGAAGCGCTTCTATTATTCAAATGGACTTTAGAAAAATACGAAGCAAAAGCGAATTAAACCTTTTAGGAGGTGAATCTTGACAAAACGTTTACAACTAACCATCATTATCGTCTGTGTCTTATTGGCACCAACTTTGATATTTGCAGGTGCAAACAAGTTTGTTGTTGCGAAATCAGCACAAACAGTAGATAATCTTGTGGTTGTACCAATTGAAATATCTAACGATGTTGATTTGGCAGCATTGGATATTCCACTCAGTTTTTCAGAAGGAGTAACTTTAAAAGAAGTTATTTTCGAAGGAACACGGGTTGAGTATTTTGATTTAAAAGTTGCCAATATTGATAACGAAAACAGAACAGTAGTTATCGGTCTACTGCCGCAATTTACTCCGGAAGCAAAACCTGATCTTGAGGTCGGGCAGGGTGTTATTGCGAAATTGGTTTTTGAAGTCAATGATGCAACTATTACTGATATTTCTATTGAAGAAGTAACTCTTGAAAATCCATACCATGCACTGACTTTTGTGTATCGTAACGATGAGGGTAGTATTTTAACTTCTTCTCCTGAATTTAGCGGTACAACTGTTGCACTTTCAAATGGTGTTGATGGTCTTCCTGAATCTTTTGGATTAATGCAAAACTATCCTAACCCGTTTAACCCTTCAACTCAAATTTCTTTTAGTTTACCTAATGCTGAAAATGTAAATCTTTCAGTTTATAATGTCTTAGGTCAAAAAGTAATTACTTTAGTTGACGGTCAAATGGAAGCCGGTGTGCATGTCGTTCAATTTGACGGCTCAAACTTGGCTAGTGGAATGTATTTTTACCGCATTGATACTGAAGGTTTCAGCGAAACCAAAAAGATGATTATGCTGAAATAACAGGAAATAAATTTCTATATAAGCCTTTCTGACTTTTCAGAGAGGCTTATTTTTTGCCTTTTTTTAAATTCTGCGTCTATATATAGCAACTCTTGCGAAATTAGACTAAAAAAAGAAGATTTATAATGTAATGTAGATGTTATCTCGTTGTAATATATAGTGTTATGTGATGGTGGCTGTTTTGGCACACAATTTGATACTATATAGAGTTATAATCTCTGGAGTCGTGTCAGATTTCTGATTTAGAAATGACTTTCTTGGCGGTTGAGTTGTTTTTAAGACTTCAGATGGTGAGGAGAGAGAAGGTCCTAACAGGTAGTTAGGGCCTTTTTCGTTGTCTGCTATTTTATTTGAATATATTGTAAATCTTCATCTTTGGCAGGAGGAACAATGATTGCAGGTTGTGAATCTTTACTGACCAATGTTACTTTAACTTCTGCTTCTTTACGGGCAGATGTAAATCGAGCAGTTATCATCGCCGCCTTTTTTAAATTCTCATCAGAACAATCACCGATAACCAGACTTACCGGAGAACCGATACCTAGTGCTTCCACATGACCGTAATGAGGTTTTTTGTATGCTTCCAATTGATTATTTTCTTTTTCATCACGACCGACAATAACTTTTGTATTACTATCTAATCTAAAATGCCGTCCGATACGTAAAAGATTTAAATCATCAAAAGTAAGTCTTTCTGAGTGTTTTAATAAGTCTCTCAAGCGGATAGAGTAGTTCGCATCTGTTAGTAAACACCCGGAAGCAGGATTAGGGTAATCATCAAGACCGAATTCCTTAGCAAGTTCAATTTGACGGTAACGTCCACGCCCGGAAATACCCTCTAGTTTTTCGCGGTCTATCATACCGTTAAGTTCCGCATCGGTAGGAGCTAATAATTTAGCAGATAGAGGTCGTAATAGTTTTCCTTTTAGGCCTGTTTCGTTTTCGACAAGGTTTAGCTTATGTTTAACCTGAGACATCGGTCTCTGTCCCATAACTTCACCGGTAATGATAAAGTCGGCATTTACCATTTCCATCAGATTTTTAGCTTCAGCAAGCATCAAAATACGACAATCTGTACATGGGTTCATGTTCTTTCCATAACCGTATTTTGGTTTCTCGATAATATCAACAAACTTTTGTCCTAAATGCATCAACTTTACATTAAAACCATATTTCTCGGCAGCAGGATACGGATTTGAGCCGCATGATGACCTATCGCCCAAATCACAACCAAAGTGAGTCATAAATGTTATTGCAGTAACTTCTATATCTTGTCGCAACATCAAAAGTACTGCTAGGGCAGAATCTAAACCACCGGAGAAAAGGGCAATACAATGTCCTTTTTTATTTTTTTCAGACATATTATAATTTCATTCCTTTAATTCATTTTAAATTTGTAAAATACAATACAAGCTTATAATATAACGAATAAATTATATCTTGTCTTTGATTTTTTTTAAACTATTTTAGTTTTTTTCTGTTGTCTAAATTAGAATAGTTGTATGTTGAGAAAAGCAGGTTTGAAATTGAAAGAGAGGCATCAAGATTTTTTCCATTATCAATAAAGGTTTAAAGCACTTTGTATATACTTCTCAGAACCTATTTTATTTTTCTTTAAAAATGATTATAGCTTTATTTCGACGACCTTTTTATTTTGCTGAAACCAAAGAGCAGATGTATCTCATTGGTATCGGCTCTCTTTATTTAGTCATCCTGACAGGTATTTTTGCAGGGCAAGGGTTTGCCTTGGCTTTTTCAAATGAATTGGCCGATTTTGGGGCAAAAGATTATTTGGGACGAATAATGACTATTGCCATAGTAAGAGAACTCGGTCCTGTTTTAGCAGCCTTGATGATTGCTGCTCGAGTAGCGGCAGGTATTACAGCAGAGATCGGTGCTATGAAATCTTCTAATCAATTAAATGCTTTATTATCTTTTGGTATTGACCCGATTCAAAAACTTGCTGTACCGAGACTACTTGCTTTAATAGTTATGGTTCCGGTTTTGACTATATTTTGTGATGTTATAGCTCTTTTCGGTGGTTATATTATTGCAGTATTTTTAGCACATGTTTCGGGTACAATGTATTTTGCTGCGGTAAAAGAAAGACTGATTTTCGGTAATCTCTTTATTGGCATACTTAAACCGATTGTCTTTTCATTTGTTATTGCTTTTATAGCATGTTATAAAGGATTTTATTCTGAAGGCGGAACAAAAGGTGTAGGTAAAGCAACTACTGAATCTGTGGTTCTTTCCTCTATTATTATATTAGTTGTGAATTTTTTCATAACCAAGATGGCATCGTCATTTTTAAAAGGGTACTTATGATTGAGATTAAAAATGTAAGTTTTTCATATGGTGATACACCTGTTTTGAAAAACATATCCTTTAATGTCGGCTCATCAGAGTCTGTTGTTGTTATGGGGCCGTCCGGTTCAGGTAAGTCTACAATTCTTCGTTTAATTTTGGGGTTGGAATGCCCTCAAAGCGGTGAAATTTGCGTAGACGGCTTAAATATCTGTAATCTCAAGGAAAAAGAGAAGCAAGAGATTCGGAAAAAAATCGGGATGGTGTTTCAGGATGGAGCATTATTTGACTCAATGTCTGTGTGGGAAAATGTCGGGTTTTATCTTTTAGAGCATACTAAACTTTCTCTTGAAGAGGTTGGTAAACGAGCTGTTGAAATGCTCGGTTTTGTCGGGTTAGATGCGAAAGAGATAATGAATAAACTTCCTGAACAACTTTCGGGTGGTATGCAACGACGTGTTGCTATCGGAAGATCTTTATTATCTACAGCACCGAAAGCAATGCTTTATGATGAACCGACAACCGGGCTTGACCCGCAATCGACCGAAAACGTTTTGGAATTAATTGACAAACTAAATAAAGAGCGGGATATTGCAACAATCGTTGTCACTCATGAAATAGTCGATGCTATCGGATTTGCCGGTAGGTTTATTATAATTATTGACGGCCAAATTGCTTTTGACGGAAGTTTAGAGGAGTTACGTGACTCTAAAAATTTAGATGTTCTGCAGTTTTTAGCTCCGTTTAGATTATCATTTAATGAAGTGCTTAAAAGAGATTTTTTTAATTATACATAGGATGTTACTTATATGAATATGAAAAGAACTACAAAAGTTAAATGGGGAACTCTCAAAGTAGGGATTGCTATTACATTTGCTATTGCGGTAATGTTTTGGGCTTCGTTATCCGGTGGGGGTACCTCGATATTTGAATCTAAGAAAAAGTTTGTCTGTTACTTCAAAAATGTAAACGGTTTAGTACCGGGCTCTCCGGTTTGGATGTCAGGTGTTGAGGTCGGGAATGTCAAGTCTGTTAAATTTGTAAACTTATCTCCGGAAAAACAGGTTGAACTTGTCTGTCGAGTAAAAAGCGAAGTATGGGACCGTATGACAGGAAGTGCACGAGTACAGTTAGGGACTATTGGTTTTTTAGGAGATAAGTATGTAGAAGTAATTCCCGGGACAACAGATGGAATGCCGATTGCTGATATGGAAGTTGTTATGACAAAAGATGCAGGTTCTGCTGAAGCGGTCTTTGCGGAGGCACAGGGTTCTCTTTCTGATGTACGACATACGATAAATAACATAGATACACTATTGACTCGTATGAATAGGGGAGACGGCACTCTTGGGAAAATAGTTACCGATGACGATATGTATAACAAAATGACAATACTACTTAGTGAAATCACAAAACTTACAACTGACCTTCAGAAGAACCAATTACGGATAGTGGAATCACTTGAGAAAACTTCAGATGCTATCGGTTCTATCTCTACAAAAGTTGATGACAACACAGGTACTATTGGGCGATTAGTTAATGACCCCTCATTATATGACAACCTAAATAACAGTAGTGCATCACTTGATTCAATTTTACATAAAATAAATGTGGCTCAGGGTAATATGGGTATGCTTGTAAATGATACTGCTTTGTATTCTGAAATGACCGATCTGATGGCAAGAATAAATACTCTTGTTGCTGATATTCAGGATAACCCACGAAAGTACTTTAAGTTTTCAGTATTTTAGCCTTAACAACATTAGCATCAAAACGAGTACAGAAATTTATATGTATAAAAAAAGAGGTGTTTTGAAAAACACCTCTGTAAATTAACTGTTTGTTATTATTCTAAAACTATTTTGACCAGGCTGGATTTTTATCTGGTCCGGGGCCTGTCAAACGACGCTTCCCTTTTCCGGTAATATCAACAATCCAAATTGAACCGTCATTTGTTGAATATGTAATCCATTTAGAGTCAGGAGAAAAAGAGGGAGCTAATGTCACCATATTTGAACTTACCGGTGGAGCTGATACCAAGTATGTTTCTTTTAAATCAGCAGAAGTGATAAAAAGACCACTCTTTTTTAAGTTATTACTTATGTAAGCAATCCATTTTCCGTCTGGGGACCAAGAAGGTGCTATCGTTCCTTGACGAGATTCAGCAACTACCAGAAGAGAATCCATATCAGGCATATACTTGCCGGAAGGCATTACAACCATCCCTACTTGACGGTGTTTATTCAAGTAAACTGCTACAATATCACCATTGTCATTCATTGACGGAGCTATTAAATAATTCATGTTCAAGTTCTGCCAATCTTTTCGAAGCAGGACCACAGTACTTCCGTCAGGTTCCATAGTACAAATCTGATAGTTTGGAGACTCAGCATTAACTTTATTGGCGTTCATGTCTTTCCAAAAAAGAATTCGCTTACCATCTTTTTGCCACTCAGGGCCACGATTTCCAAGGTCATTGGTAATACGATACCAATAGTTACGTTGGTTTGCATAGGCTGAATCTATATAACAGAGGAAAATATCATATAATTTGTGTTTACCGCCAAGCATATCAGGGCTTTTATAATCTACAATACCTGAACGGGTAAAGGCTATTGTTTTATTGTCCGGCGACCAACTCAAACGTCCGTCAGCATTAGCAGATGCACAAACCTTATCTTGATTTTGCCCGCTTATATCCATTTGCCATACATCACCGTTTCTGATAAATGCGATTTTACCTGTCGGTTGTCCGATTTTACCGGCTTTTTCTGCCGGTAGTGATTTTTGGGCAATAGAGATACCTGTTAGAAATAGGCATATCCCTAATACGGTACATACATTTTTAAGTGATATAAAATTTTTCAATTCATTTCTCCGTAATTGGTTAACGTTCGACATAAAATAGAGATAGAATGACCTGCGTCAACCATTTATTCTCTGTTTATTTAGAAGTTGAAGAAATGCTTGATTTCTACTTTTCCACGGATGCCGGAGAAATTCAAATCAACCCGACCATCTGAAGTACCGTTAAATGAAGCCACAACTTCGTCATCTTGAGAATTATACCAAGCAACCTGATTAAAGTTCAAGTATAAATAGCTCATTTCAAAACCAAGAGCAAGGCCCATGATTTTTGTAGGATAATCTGCTCCTAAATGTACTTCAAATGATGCCGCATTATCCTGAAAAGTTGTATTTGAGCCGGTCGGGGCAGAAGTCGAAAGATTTAGATTACTATAGGAAGACCATAAATCCCAACTTACTTGGTAATATCCTACAGAAAAACCTGTACGGAGAGCTAATGAAGTTAGTTTTTCTGCTACGCTTGGAGCATTATAAAAGTAATATTGTACACCAGTTTTAATACCGTATAGTGAAATTGTACTGGAAGGGTTTTCTACTAATGAACCGGTAGGGTTATAAAAATGAGACCCTGTAATTTCTTGTCCTAATTGCATAGTGTATTCACCGCCGAGAGACCAGGCAAATTTTTCTTTAAAAACAACACCCATTTCCATGCCGAATGATTTAGCATCACCCAACCAAGAAAGTTCGGTAGTAGAAAAATTGTTTGATTCATAACTTGCGAATTTATTATAGTCATTGTCACGGTTAATTCTGTTTAAGGAAAAATAACCTGAAAGCCATGTTAATTTTTTCATATGTTTTGCTTCAAGTCTTTTGAGAAACTTATTTGTCAAAGCTTCTTCGGCATCGTTTGCTACTACAACCGATGAGAACGAAAAAATCGCTACTAATGTTGTCAAAATGAATGTTTTAATACGCATAATATCTCCTGCTTAGATTTTGTTTTATTAGCTAGTATTATTATCGGAAAGCAGGGATATTTCTTAAGAAAAGCTTTAAAAAATGATAAAAAAAGGCGAGTATTCAACTCGCCTTTTCGTATATAACCTATCGATTTCTAATCAATAATCCATCTTAGCTAACTGAGTGTAGAGTTTCCAGCGTCTGTCACAATCAATTTGAGCTTGTGAGATTAGTGTTTTTGCTTTTTCAGGGTCTTGTCCGATTAAAGAACGATATCTGTTTTCAGCATAAGCATATTCTTCAAAAGTAATTGAAGGCTCTTTGGAGTCTAATTGCAGAGGGTTTTTACCCTGTTCGATTAAATCAGGATTATAACGATAGAGAAGCCAATGACCTGATTTTACGGCATGATCCTCTTGTGTATTACCCAATGAAATATCAATTCCATGTGCTATACAATGAGAATAACATATAAGTAGTGACGGGCCGTTAAATCGTTCAGCCTCAACCATTGCTTTAACTGTTTGATTATGGCTGGAGCCGATTGCAATCTGGGCGACATATACTGTTCCATAAGACATCATCATAAGACCGAGGTCTTTTTTGCCACCCGGTTTTCCTCCTGCGGCAAATTTAGCAATTGCACCTCGAGGGGTTGATTTTGACATCTGTCCGCCGGTATTTGAATAGACCTCAGTATCTAAAACAAGCAGATTTACGTTCCGTCCGCTGGCTAGTACATGGTCGAGACCGCCAAAACCGATATCATACGCCCAACCGTCTCCGCCGATTGCCCAAACAGATTTTTTTACCAGAAAATCGGCAACATTTTTAAGAGCGGTGATTTTATCAGACGGTCTGAGAGAATTTAATTTATCCATCAGAGCAAATTTACGTTCACGCTGTTCTTCAATGTTTGCCTGAGAAAGTTGTTCGGCATTTGCAAAAGCATCAAACATTTCCGGTACTAACTCTTTAACTAGCTGTAAAGAATAGTCATGGAGTTTGTCGGCTGTTAATCTCATGCCGAGTCCAAATTCCGCATTATCCTCAAAAAGTGAGTTTGACCAGGCCGGTCCGAGACCGTCGGCAGTTTGGCAGTAAGGAGTTGTAGGTAAGTTGCCACCATAGATAGAACTACAACCTGTAGCATTAGCACATAACGCTCTATCACCAAACAGTTGAGTCATCAATTTAATATATGGTGTTTCACCACAACCGACGCAAGCTCCTGAGAATTCAAACAATGGTGTTACAAATTGAGAGCCTTTTGTTGTTTCGATATTAAATTTGGATGTATCAGGTTCAGGGATTTCGTTTAAGAAATAATCCCAGTTCTTTTTATCACGTTCACGGATTGGAGCTTGTGGATGTAAATTAATTGCCCGTTCATCGGTCTTATTTCCGTCAGCATCTTTAACAATAGCAGGACAGGCATTAACACAAATTTCACACCCTGTACAATCTTCAGGTGCGACCTGTAATGTATAATACATATCTTTGAAATTTTTAGTTTTCGCTTCGACATATAGGAAATCTTTCGGTGCGTTTTCTATATATTCTTTTTCAAACACTTTTGGTCTAATTGCCGCATGTGGACATACTATAGCACAAATGTTACATTGAATACATGTATCTTTATCCCAAACAGGAATTTCAGTAGCAAGGTTCTGCTTTTCATATTTTGTAGTACCTGTTATAAATGTACCGTCAACAGGGAAGGCTGAAACAGGTAAATCGTCACCTCTGCCGGCAATAATTTCAGCAGTAACTGTCTGTACAAATTCAGGAGCATTACTTGGTACAATCGGAGGGCGATGAGTTTCTGAAGTAGCTGTTTCAGGATATGTTACCTTTTCAATATTATTAACGGCAGCATCTACGGCGTTGTAATTCATGTTAACAACTTTTTCACCTTTGGAACCGTATGTTTTTTTAATCATTACTTTAATAGCAGAAATCGCTTTTTCTTTAGGTAGAATATTTGAAATTAAGAAAAAGGCAGTTTGCATAATCATGTTAATACGGGTGCCGAGTCCTAATTCTTTACCTAGCTTAAGAGCGTCAATGACATAGAACTTTGCTTTTTTCTCAATTAATTGTTTCTGAACTTCTATTGGAAGTGTATCCCAAATTTCGGCAGCAGAAAAAGGAGAGTTCAAAAGAAATGTACCGCCGTCTACTAACTTATCAACCATATCATATTTTTCTAAAAAAGTATAATTATGACATGCTACAAATTGAGCTTCATTGATAAGATACGGTTTACGGATTATTTCTTTGCCGAACCGTACATTGGAAACAGTGACAGCACCGGCTTTTTTGGGATCATATACAAAATACCCTTGAGCAAAATTGTCAGTATTTTCACCGATAATTTTAATAGAGTTTTTGTTAGCTCCTACGGTTCCGTCAGCACCTAATCCAAAGAAGAGACCTCGGAAATTATCACCTTCTAAATCAAATGTCTGATCTGATTTTAATGATAAATGAGTGACATCATCGATAATTCCTACTGTAAAATGATTCTTCGGTTTATCCAGATTTAAATTATCAAAAATGCCTTTTGCCATTGGCGGGTTAAACTCTTTAGAACCTAATCCATAACGACCGCCGACAATGATAGGATGGGTTTTAAAAGAAGCCAGACCGTTGTCCAAAGCTTCGTTAATAGAGGCTTGTACGTCGGTATACAAAGGTTCGCCTACTGAACCCGGCTCTTTTGTCCTATCGAGCACTGCGATTTTTTTAACAGAAGCCGGTAGTGCTTGAGCAAGGGCTTTAGTAGAGAACGGACGATATAAACGAACTTTGATAAGTCCGACTTTTTCACCGTCTTCAACGAGCTTATCAACAGTTTCATGGATAACTTCATTACCGGTACCCGTGATAATTACAACACGTTCAGCTTCAGGGTGTCCAAAATAATCAAATAATTTATATTTTCTTCCGACTAAATTTGCAAAAATATCCATCTGTTTTTGTACTATATCAGGACAAGCTTCATAATAACTGTTTGCAGCTTCACGAGATTGGAAAAAGACATCCGGGTTTTGCGAAGTACCCTTTATGGTCGGATTGTCAGGGGAGAGAGCTCTTTGTCTGTGTTGAGCAATTAAATCTTCGTTCATCATTTTACGCATATCGTCATAAGTAATTTCTTCAATTTTTTGTACTTCATGAGATGTTCTGAACCCGTCAAAGAAATGTACAAATGGGATACGACTTTCAAGTGATGCTGCTTGGGATATGAGAGCCATATCCATTACTTCTTGAACAGAGCCTGATGCAAGCAAGGCAAAACCTGTTGAACGGGTTGCCATGACATCGGAGTGGTCACCAAAAATAGAAAGGGCATGCGAGGCAACCGCTCGAGCTGTAACATGAAATACTGTCGGAGTTAATTCTCCGGCAATTTTGAACATATTTGGAATCATTAATAGCAAGCCCTGAGAGGCAGTAAATGTAGTTGTTAAAGCACCGGTTGTTAAGGCACCGTGAACGGCTCCGGAGGCACCACCTTCAGATTGTAGCTCGACAACATCGGGGATAACTCCCCACAGATTTTTTTCTCCTCTTGCTGATTTCTCATCAGCAATCTCACCCATGTTAGATGATGGAGTGATAGGATAGATTGCGATTATTTCGTTGGTGGCATGGGCTACATGAGCAGCAGCCGAGTTTCCGTCAATGGTGACCATACGCCGTTTGTTTTTTCCAGCAGCTGATTCTTTTTTTTCTTTATCTTGAACAGCATCTTTTAACATGAGTATTGCTCCTGTATTTCAAAAAATAAATTTGCCGCCTTACCGGTCGACAGATTTATCTGATTTAGATAATGTAATTTCTTTTTGTGCTTGGTACTTACCTTTTTTATCTTTATATGATGTAACACATTCTTCGTCTGCTTTTAAAAAAATTAATTGAGCAATACCTTCGTTGGCATAAACTCTTACCGGTACCGGTGTAGTGTTTGAAAGAGAAATAGTAGCAAACCCTTCCCACTCAGGCTCAAACGGGGTAACATTTACAAGTACACCGTTTCGTGCATAAGTAGATTTTCCCGGGCAAATAGTTAAGATGTTTCTTGGAATTTTAAAGTATTCTTTTGTTCTGGCTAAGATAAATGAATTAGGCGGTATTAAAACAGAACTTCCTTGAAAGTCTTTAAAATATGCCGAGGAATCTTTTTTCGGGTCGAGTTCATCAACAGAGGTAGGGTCAAATATCTTAAATTCATCTGCTAAACTTATATCATATCCGTAAGAAGAAACTCCAAAACTAATACCTTGTCTAACTTGATTTTCAGAAAACGGTTTAATCATATCTTCTGTTTTGGACATTTTGATTATCCACTTGTCGGGCATTACGGGCATTCGCTTAATTCTCCTAATAGTCTATAGCACACATATTTGCCCGAACATAATAAATTTAAGACAGAATGTAAACCTAAAACAAGATAAACGGTACCTCATTTTAATAAAACTAAATAGCAATCATCTTGTTTTTTTGCCATTTAACCAAATCTGCTAATGTATGATCTTCAAAAATTTGAACCAGTTTTCTTTCAGCAATTGACAGTAATTCTCGAAGTGAACAGAAATTTGATTTATCACATATCTCGGTATTGTTTGTACATTTAATCAGATGGTAAGGTCCGTGAATAGATTCCAATACTTCTTTTACCGAAATTTCTTTAGGGTCTTTTGCTAAAGAAAAACCACCTCGAACTCCTCGATGCGATCTTACAATAGTTGCTCTAGATAAAGATTGAAATATCTTTGCTAAAAATTTCTCCGGAATTCCTTTAGCTTCAGCTATTTCAGAAAGAGGTGTGATAGAACCTAACTTTTTTTCTGATAAATAAAGAACTCCAAGCATGCCGTATTCTTCTGCTTTTGTAAACTGCATAGCAGCCTTCTTTCTCTGAAATTAATATATAAGGGTATTAATTTCATAATTACTACCCGGTTTGTCTTACTTATAAAAATAATACTAAATATAGACTGATTTGTCAAACTAAATTTGTTAAAAATTTCACAATATAATTGTTGCCGATTCGCTCTAACTTATTTTCAGCAAGGAGATTGACATTTTACCTCAAAAGTTGGATATTGTATATGTTTGAAAGTAAAATGAGGTTACGATGACAGAAGATAAAAAAAGTATTGATAAAGGGTTACTGGTAGTTTACACCGGTAACGGTAAAGGTAAAACAACAGCGTCATTAGGAATGGTAGTGCGGGCTGTCGGATACAATTGGAATATCTCGGTAATACAATTTGTAAAAGGTAGTTGGAAGTACGGTGAATTAAAAGGAATTAAAAGGCTCGAACCGAATGTTGAACTTCACTTGGTCGGAGAAGGATTTGTCGGAATTATTGATGATAAAAAAGAGTTTTCAGAGCATCAAAAAGCGGCCAAAGAGGGTGTCGAATTTGCCATTGAGAAAATTAAGTCTCAAAAATATGAATTGATTATTTTGGATGAATTGAATATTGCTGCTGACTTAGAATTAATCAGTAAAGAGGATGTATTATCTGTCCTTGATGCCTGCTCTGAAAAACAGCATTTGGTTATTACAGGTAGAAATGCTCCCGAGTATTTGATTGAACGGGCTGATTTAGTAACTGAAATGAAGGAAATTAAACATCCGTACCAACAAGGTATTTTAGCACAAAAGGGTATTGATTGGTGAAAATAGGTGTAACAGGTGCATTTGGTTTTGTCGGGTCACATCTTGTTAAAAGACTTCTTGAAAAAAATCATTCTGTAAAAGTTTTAGCACACAGTAAAAAGGATATCTCTTTGTGGAGCAAACCTGTCGAAACTATAGATGGTTCTGTTAATGACCAAGGCTCACTTGATTTGTTTTGCGAAGATATTGATATTCTCTATCACCTTGTTGGAATAATTGCTGAGACTCATACAAAAACATTTTCAAAAACAGTTTCAGAAGGAACTCAAAATATCGTAACGGCAGCAAAAAATCAGAATGTGAAAAAAATTATTTATCTTTCAGCTTTAGGGACAGCCGAAAATGCTTTATCAAAATATCATCAGTCTAAATATATCGCTGAGCAGGCTGTAGTTACCTCACAAATTCCGTATCTTATATTTAGACCGTCGGTATTGTTTGGTAATGGAGACGGGTTTATCAGTATGCTAGAAAAAATGATACGTTTTTCCCTATTTCTTCCGGTAATAGGCACAGGCAAATATAAAATGCAGCCGTTATATATTGATGACCTTATAACTATGATGACTGATGTCGATAAAATAGATAATGAAATAATTGAAGTCGGCGGCCCTGAAAAACTTGAATATTTACAAATTTTACATATACTTAAAAAACAGATGGGTAAAAAAAGATTGAACTTTTTTATACCTGTTATGTTAATGAAGATTGTATCATCGGTTTTAGAAAAAATAATAAAACCGGCTCCGATAACGAGAGATCAAATACTTATGATGGAGTCAGGGTCTACCTGCGATACAGAAAAAATGCAGAAACTTTTTTTAATAAATCCGATAAGTTTGGAAGACGGATTACAAAAATATATGGGGTCACTATGTCAGAAGTAAGAGAGTATGATGTTGTCATCGTAGGTGCCGGTCCGGGCGGACTGTGTGCGGGAATGTATTCATCAAGAGCAAATCGCAAAACTATCTGCTTGGAAAAATATATGCCGGGCGGCCAGATTGCCAATACACATGAAGTTGAAGATTATCTGGGGTTTGAAAAAATCGGCGGTGCAGAACTTTCTATGAAGTTTGCCGATCACGCAAAGTCATTTGGTTTGGAAATTGATATGGAAGAAGTCGAAGAGGTTTATGTCGACGGTGATTATCGGTACGCTAAATGTGCCTCGGGAGCTGTGTACAAAGCAAAAGCAATAATTTTATCTACCGGTGGGACTCCTGTTAAATTAGGTGTTCCGGGAGAAGAAGAATACTCAGGCAAGGGTGTCTCTTATTGTGCTATCTGTGACGGTGCCTTTTTTAAGGAGCAGATTATTGCAGTTGTCGGTGGGGGAGATGCTGCTGTTGAAGAGGGTTCATTTTTAACAAAATTTGCATCGAAAGTATATGTTATGCATCGGAGAGATGAGCTTCGTGCCGCAAAAATTATCCAACAAAGAGCTTTTGATAATGACAAAATGGAATTTATCTATGATACCGTTGTCGAGGAAATTACCGGTGACGATAGGCAGGTTCGGACGTTAAAACTAAAAAATGTCAAAACCGGCGAAAAATCAGATTTAGACGTCGGAGCAATATTTCCGCTCTTAGGCTTCAGACCTAATTCAAATGTAACCCGAGAAAATATGCGTACAGATCAGGGTGGTTATATTATTACTGATTATACGATGGAGACTTCTATTAAAGGTATTTTTGCCTGCGGTGATGTTCGAGCTCAGTTGGTTAGGCAGATTACAAATGCTGTCGGAGACGGTACTACTGCAGCTGTTGCTGCTGAAAAATATATAGAAGAATTAGAAGATAAATTCGCAAATCGAGTCTAAATTTCAAAGGGCTGCAATAGAAATATCTGTAGCCCTTTACTTTAAGTCTTTCTATAGTATTGCAAGAAAATGCATATTTTCTTATACTTTTATTCTTCTGAGAGATTTTCTCTGTTCAAGTCAATTTTAATACAAGATGGGGAGACTCTTTTTTTATATCGAAATTATCTTGCTATTCAACGGTTTATATATTATTCTTTTAGGGTAGATAATAATCATACTTCAAAGTACAATTCGGTATACATCTTGCTTTTAGAAATGAGTAGAAAAAAGAGAACGGATATTTAGAAAATAAATTGGGAGTGGTGTGTGCTGATTTTTCAGCCACCTGACGATTCGTCGGGCATCCCCCCTCCGCCACTCCCATATTATAATCTTAAGTTTGTATTTCATATAAACTCATGTATTAATCTGTCGATACCTTTAGAATGAAGGTATTGTTATGATTAGAAAATTTCTCAATATAAAAAAACCTGCGTTTTTTACCAGATTAAGCAACCTGATTATTTTGCAGGTTTTATTTGTCTTTGCAGCATTCGGATTACTGTTTTTGTATCCCGTTGAAGAAAAAATTACTACTGCCGATCCCTCTATACTTGAAGAAAAATTTGCTTCAATTGCTGAAAAAATCATAGATTGTAACAAAAAAGAGGATTTGAAATCTTGTGCTGCTATCCTTGAATCGTCATTTAAATCGTCATTAAGTCATTTAGATTATATTTCCAGTAATATTTATATTTTGGATAATAATGAAGATTTAAAACCATTAATTGAGGTGGGAAGAGAGCTTGAGAATGAGTCCGAAAAAGGTCTTGTAATCTCGGAACTTCTAAAGACTGAAAGTCATCTTATTCAAAGCATCCCCAGTACTCAGATTATTGTATACTATTATACCTTTAACTTAAACAGCAGTCAGCATGCTTTACTAGTAGCAGAATTTGGACATCATTATTTTGTAACTTCCAGAGATAAAGTTCTTTATATTTTTGGTCTTCTGTTTTTAGGAGGGATACTTGTATCACTTTTAACCGTCTATCTGATAAATAAACGTATTAGTGAACCTTTGGCCAGAATTATGAAAGGTCTTGAAAAAACAACTCAAGGGGATCTGTACTATATGGTAGAGACTGATAAAGATATTGAGTTGAATAAATTAACGGAATCATTTAACACCATGAGTAAAACTCTCTGGGACAATGACCAAAAACTTAAAAAATACAACCAGAAACTTATAGACTCAAACAGTAAACTTCTGTCCTCAAGAGAATTTTTAAGAAAGATATTAGACAACTCAACGGGTTCTATTATTACAACGACTCCTGATGGAATTATTCAAGTATTTAACGAGACAGCAGGTGAAGATTTTATACTTTCTACCGAAGAAGCTGTCGGGTCTCATATAAAGAATCTCTTTACTGATGATTTCGATATGAAAACACTCGACCATAATTTTCAAAATGAGCTGGAAGTTATATGTAAAAGAAATGACGGAACTGTTTTTTCTGCCTTTCTCTTAATAGCACCTATATATGATAACGATTTTAATATTTCATCTCATTTGTATATTATTTCTGATATCTCT
Organism: Candidatus Zixiibacteriota bacterium; assembly: GCA_024276275.1. Taxonomy (GTDB): domain Bacteria; phylum Zixibacteria; class MSB-5A5; order GN15; family FEB-12; genus QQUK01. The sequence goes on along the minus strand of JAJRXM010000036.1, from coordinate 8,764 downwards.
GAATCTAAATCAATTCATAACATGATGATTAGAATGGATAGATACTATACTAAAGGAGAAATGGCCGGTGATATTGCTCATGAAATAAATAACTTCTTAGCGATTTTATCAGGCAATATTGAACTGATGCCGTTGTTATTGAAAAAGAACGACCCTGAAAAAATTCAGAAAAAACTAGAGTTGATGAAAAAACAGGTAGATCGTATAGTTAATTTCACAGATGGACTATTAGAGGCAAACGACGGTGATGAAACATTTATCCAGGTAGATATGAATCAGTTGCTCGAAGCAGTAAAAGCATTTTTACAGCCACAGAATTTATTTGACTATATCGAAATCAAAACAGAATATGCCGATAATATCCCACTTGTACATACTAATATCGGACAAATCCGACAGCTGTTTGTAAATCTGATTTACAACGCAGGGGAAGCCTTGTGCGAGAAAGAGGGAGATAAGATAATTGTAGTTAAATCGGAGCTAACAGGTGATGCTGAAAACAAAACCGTTACAATAACAGTTTCTGATAACGGCCCCGGTGTTGTAAATGTAAATATCGACTATCTGTTTCAAAAAAGATTTACGACAAAATCTCATGGACATGGTATCAGTCTTGTTGCGTGTAAGAAAATTATCGATACTCATTCCGGTTCAATAAAATATTCATATCAAGGCGGTGCATTGTTTACCGTTGTACTGCCGGTTAATCAAATAGTAGAAGTTCAAGATTATATAAATCTGCAAAATTCTACATCATCCTATGCATAACTTTTAGTTGCCAAACTAATCATTATGTAACTATGTTTTAACATTAAAAAAATATCATCAATATCATTTTCTGAACAGAAGACAGCCTTGACTGTACTTGTATCTCTTACTGTAGCTGTTTTCTTTTTAACGTACTTTTCTATCAAAGAGAGCAGGTCTGACAGTTTAAAACTTTTGGTAATCCAAGGTGAAGCATTTATCGAGTCGTTAAGTTCGGCTGCTAAAAATGCTATCTCATCTGAAGAGTTTTATAACAGGCTTGCCCATAAAAGATATAATGAAATTTCGATTGAATTAGAACAGCGAGAGCTCGACAAAATAACCAACGACGATTTATATCGGCTTTGTTTATTGCATAACCTTTTTTCCGTACATATTTTTGATGTTGACTCTACTCTTAAAGCGAGCTCCTTTGCAAGAGGTTCTCAATTAAAACTTCCTGACTTTGTTATTGCTGAGATGCAGTATCTTTTGTCAAACCCCGAGGAAAATTATCTTCTACTCCTAGATGATGACAGTCAATCAGGCGAGGCAAGGCACTACTATATCAAGATGTCAAACAAAATGGATAGAGTGATTGTAATTGTAGCTGATGCTCATTATTTCTTAGATGCTCTTGAACAGACGCAAATCGGATACCTTGCAAGACAGATGGCATCGGATAGGTCTATCGTATTTATAATTTATCAAGCAAAAGACGGCATAGTTTTCTCATCCTTAGATATTGATGGAATTCTATCTATTGAGTCCGATACGTTTTTATCCGAAGCATTAGAATCTGAAAAAATCATGCATCGCATTACAACTATGGACGATATTGAATTGCTTGAAATTGTTCGTCCTTTTTCTACTTCAGATTATCCTTTTGGATTACTTCGTATCGGGCTGTCTCTCGATGCTTACAACAGTATTTCAAGGCGATTTGATATTCAGATGATTATATTTTCGGGGGGACTGCTTTTACTATTTATAGTCAGTGTAGTGTATCTCAGCAGTAGAAAAAAGAGAAAGAAAATATCAGCACAGTACGACAAATATAAATCTATTTCAGATAAGATATTCAATGAAATGAAAACAGGAGTAGCGGCTGTTGATAGAGAAGGTAATATTATCGTTGTAAACTCCGCCTTTGAGGATATTTTTCATACTGACAGGCTGTCCGGGGAAAAATGGGATGAAACTATTTCTGAGCTAATCCCTTCTTTTCCTAGTCTGCAAAAAGCTAAAACAAGATTGATTGAAGAGGAGATTCTTTACAGGAAAAATAATGAAAGTAAAGTTCTTTTAGTCGTGTTATCTTCTCTCGCATCGCAGTCTGATAAGCATGATGGATTTGTAGTTGTCATAAATGATATTACGATGCTGCGTGAGTTAGAGCAGAAAACTGCCCGCAAAGAACGTCTGTCTGAAATGGGTGATTTGGCAGCAGGTGTTGCTCATGAAATTCGCAATCCTCTAAACACAATTTCAATCGCATCGCAAAGACTAGCAGTTGAATTTACTCCAAATGAGAATGAAAAAGAATTCAGGGAATTTACAAATCAGATTCGAAATGAGACCAAACGTCTAAATGATATTATTACTCGGTTTCTTGCCTTAGCTCGCGGTGAAAGTAAGAAAAATCAAAGGATAGATCTTAATCAATTGATATCGCAGTTTATATTATTAATTAAAGCAGAGGCCGATGATTTAAATATTAATATCAAAACTGAACTGTCAGAGGGAGTCTATATTACTGCTGAACAGGATAAGATTAAACAGGTCCTTTCTAATCTGTTTAATAACGCCAAAGAAGCAATCAATAATAAACCGGGAGAGATAAAAATATCTACTCAAAATAAAGATAATGTGAGTATTCTAATTTTTGAAGACAACGGTCCCGGTATTCCCTCAGAGATACAAGAAAAAGTATTCACTCCGTATTACACGACCAAAGAAGCGGGAACGGGTCTTGGTTTACCTACAGTATACCGAATTATTACTGATTTTGGCGGTGAGATTAAAGTAGAAAAAAGTAGTATCGGCGGGGCTATGTTTACCGTGCGTTTCCTGTAACATGCTGACATACAATAAATTAAACGGTCCATAGTTTTTATTCTTGACAAATGCAACAAAAATACTATACTTGCGTAAATAAAATAACCGGTGGTCATATTGTTTGACCTGATTGGCTTAAAATGGGAATCTCTGAAAGAAAAGAACGAGAAAAACAAAGAAGAATAAAAGAAATAGTAGATGCTGCTGAAAAGGTTTTCTTTTCCAAAGGATTTAAAAATGCAACTATGGAAGAGATTGCTGAGAAAGCAGAGCTTAGCAAAGGGACTTTGTATTTATATTTTTCAAGTAAAGATCATTTGTATGGCCAGATAATGAAACGTTCCTGTAAAATACTATTTGATAGATTTGAAGATGCTGCAGCTCAAAGAAAACTTGGTGCTGACAAAGTTGATGCAATAGGCGATGCATATTATCTCTTTTATTTAGAGGAACAGGATTACTTTAATGTTATGATAAATTTTGAAAGTAAACACCTGTCTGAAGAAGATTTTGTTGCTATGAAGACAGAAGAAAATTGTAATCCGCATGCTGTTTTAATTGATAGTATTATAACAGGAATAAAAGATGGTTCAATAAGGGAAGATGTAAAGCCGGTTGAAACAGCTTTGATCCTTTGGTCGTTTACTACGGGATTATTACAGATGACATCTCAGAAAAAGGATTTATTAGAAAAAGGATATAACATGCAAATTGACGGTATTATAGCTCAAGCGTGTAATATCTTAGATTACGGTATTAGAAAATAATGTGTTTTTTTGAGTAATAATGACCGACAGTCATAATGTGTGAGACGTTACACTTTGTGTCTCTTAGTCTTACGTAAAAGAAGATAGTAAGTAAAAACGGAGATAAAATGAAAATTGTTATTATATCATTACTAGTCGTAATGATTTCTTCCTCGGCTTGGGCAAATAATAAAACCCAAACTGTTAAAGGGCGTTTAATAGACGCTCAATCACACTATCCACTTATCGGAGTAACTATTCAACTTTTAGGAAGTGAAACTCCAAAAGGTACAATTTCTGATAATGACGGATATTATAAAATTACAAATGTTCCGTTAGGAAGGGTCTCTCTTAAGTTTAGTTCAGTAGGGTATGAACCGATTATCTTAAATAATATTTTGGTTTCTTCAGGAAAAGAGACTGTAATTGATGTTGAGTTAAAAGAAGATGTCATAATTCTTGAATCAATTGAAGTAGAAAGTGAGGCTGACAAATCTGCTACTAATAATGAAATGGATCGGTAAGCTCCAGAGGGTTTCGAATCGAGGAAACAAGTCGTTATGCCGGAAGTCTTAATGATGTCTCTCGTATGGCTATGAATTTTGCCGGAGTGAGCGGTGCCAATGATGCCAGAAATGATATTATCATTCGAGGTAATTCACCTTTTGGACTGCTTTGGGTATTAGAAGGTTTAAATATCCCCAATCCCAATCATTTTGGCTCGCTCAGTTCTACCGGTGGTCCGGTTAGTATGTTAAATAATAATATACTAAAAAAATCTGATTTTATTACAGGTGCTTTTCCAGCCGACTATGGAAATGCAATTTCCGGTGTCTTTGATTTAAAAATGAGAAACGGAAATAATGAAAAACGTGAATACATGCTGCAATCCGGGTTAAACGGATTTGAGGTCGGAATAGAAGGTCCGATTTCAAAAAAATCAAAATCAACATACTTGATAAACTATAGGTATTCAGTACTAGGATTGATGGATAAACTAGGTGTGGACCTTGGAACCGGAACAGCTGTGCCTTTTTATCAGGATGTTTCCTTTAAGTTTAATTTCCCGTCAACTAAACTTGGACAGTTTACTGTTTTTGGAGTCGGAGGTATAAGCAATATCGAACTCTTAACAAGTGATAAAGATGTGATAGAAGATTACAATCAGTACCCGTTTGATGACTTAGATATTAATTATGAAAGTAAAATGGGTGTTGTCGGTTTGTCGCATGTTGCATTTTTATCTAAAGATGCATTCTCTAAAATTACTCTGGGTTTCTCGGCATTTAATTTGCAAAATCAGATAGATACTGTTTTTCGATCTCCGGCAAATGAAGTGTTAGATATACAACCGTATTTTAACGAAGATAAAACTCAACTGAAATTTACACTTGACTATAAATTAGTAAAAAAATTCAACTCTAAAAATGATATTTCGACCGGATTCTCTATTGATAGATTTGATTTAAATTTAGCAGATAAAAATCAATCACAATACAGTTCATATAATCTTGTTACCTCAAATGATGCTACAACATTGGTACAAGCTCACATACAATGGCAGCATCGACATAATGAAAAATTTACAATTACCCCAGGGATTCATTATCAATATCTCTATTTAAATAACTCTTCAAAACTAGAACCGCGTCTGGGAATTCAATACCAGTTAAACGAGAGACAAAAACTATCGGCAGCATACGGTAAACATAACCAGATGCAAGGTTTAGATAATTATTTCAGGGATACAAAACTATCTGACGGTACAATAGAACAAACCAATAAAAATTTAGATTTTACAACAAGTGATCACTATGTAATCGGTTATGATAATAAAATATCAGAAAATGTTCGTTTAAAAATTGAAGGGTATTATCAGAAACTTACAAACATTCCGGTAGAAAGAAACTCCTCTTATTTCTCTACTATAAACAGTGGTGCGGATTTTTATATGCCCGATAAAGATTCACTTGTAAACGAAGGCACCGGTTCTAACATCGGGGCAGAAATAACATTAGAAAAGTTTTTATCCGATTCATATTATTTCTTACTGACAACATCTTTGTTTGACTCAAAATATAAAGGGTCTGACGGAATAGAACGTAATACAATGTTTAACGGTAACTATGTCATAAACGGTTTACTGGGTAAAGAATTCAAAATGGGTGAATACAATGCTCTTTCTTTTGATGTTAAATTTACCGCAGCCGGAAACAGGAGATCTATACCTATTGACTTAGCACAATCTCAGATAGTGGATTCTGCCGTTTATATTTACGACCAAGCATACGAGGACCAGTACAAACCATATTTCCGGTCTGATATGAAAATTACATATCGAAAAGAGTCGTCAAAATTTACACAGGAGTGGGTCTTAGATATTCAAAATGTCACTAATTATAAAAACATCTACTTGGATAGATATGATGTGAAAAATAATTCTATTCGGACTTCATATCAGATGGGTATCTTTCCTATAATCCAATATAGGTTATTGTTTTAATGGATTATAGGATTTATGGAAACTAATTTTAACTTAAAACGTTAAGAAGTTATAGTAAAGATATAAACATTGAAAGGATGCTCGATGGAGACATTTGAAACGATTGAAACAAGACGTTCAGTCAAACATTTTGACTCAGAACATGAGATGACAAAAAAAGAAGTTGATAGGTTGTTTGAACTTGCAACTCATTCACCTACAGCATTTAATATCCAAAACTGGCGTTTTGTGCATGTAACAGATAAAAATCTCAGGAATGAAATCAAACAGGCTGCCTGGGGGCAGGCACAAGTTACCGATGCCTCAATGCTGGTTGTGTTATGTGCTGATTTAAAAGCTTGGGAAAAAGAGCCTGTCCGTTATTGGAAAAATGCTGACAAACCGGTACAGGATTTTATGGTTCCTGCTATTGACAGTTATTATAGAGATAAAGACCAAACTCAGAGAGATGAAGCTCTCCGTTCCTGCGGGATTGCTGCTCAGACTTTGATGCTTGCCGCTAAAGCAATGGGATATGATTCCTGTCCGATGGACGGCTTTGATTTTGATGCGGTCGGAAAACTTATCAATCTGCCCGAAGACCATATAATAGCGATGTTTGTTGTTATCGGTAAAGGTACAAAAGAAGCATGGCCGAACCCGGGTAAACTATCCTTGTCCGATGTAGTTGTTGAAAATAAGTTTTAGAAATAAAAATCATTTAACAAAAAACGGCCTGTATTACTACAGACCGTTTTTTTTATAGGTAATTATAAAATACTATTTGATTTGCTTTTTTATCCATTCAGTTGAAACAGATTTTGGACGGGTAAGAGCAGTACCTAAGGCACGGTTTAAAACTAACTGGGCAAGCATTCCCATAGCACGTGAAACTGAGAATAGAACAGTATAGTATTCAAACTCTTTTATACCGTAATGATATAATAAAGAACCGGAACCGGCATCAACATTTGGCCATGGTGATTTTGCTTTACCATGTTTAACTAAAACTTTCGGTACAACTTTAAAGACTCTGTCTACCGTTTTAAAGACAGGGTCATCTTTCAAATATTTACGACCGAACTGATTAAAACCTACAAAACGAGGGTCAGTTACTCGAAGAACTGCATGACCGTATCCCGGGATAACTTTGCCTGCGTTTAATGTTTCCCAGGCGTAGTCTTCAATCTGTTTTTCAGTTGGAGCACCACCGAATTTTTCCATTGTTTGTAAAATCCAGCCGAGACATTCCTGATTTGCCAGTCCGTGTAAAGGACCTGCTAAACCGTTTAATCCGGCCGAGACAGAATAGTATGGGTCAGATAATGCCGAGCCGACAGTATGACAGGTATTTGCTGAAACATTTCCGCCTTCGTGGTCAGAATGGAATACAAGGTAGAGGCGCATCATTTCATACACTTCTTCTTTATTTTTCATACCGAGCATATAAGCGTAGTTAGCACCCCAGTCGAGACTTTTCTTTGGTTCAAGTATCGGACCTTTTTTATATTTCATGCGATAAATACCAGCAGCAACAGTATGAATTGTACCGAGTATCTGCATCGAATCTTCCAAGGCAGGATGCCAATAATCTGTTTTCGGCATTCCTTCTTTGTATTTTTTGCTGAATACAGATTCATTTTGCATTACTAAAATAGCAGTGTTGAGCATTGCCATAGGGTGTGAAGATTTTGGCATTGCTTTTAAAACTTTCCAAACATAGGCAGGTACTTTGTTATATTCACTCAGTTGTTTCTGGAAAAGTTTTAATTCATTTTTGTTTGGGAGTGTTCCGGTAATGAGTAACCAAAAGATTTCTTCAGGGAGACGTTTTTTTAATTTGAGAAGTGGGTATCCTCGAATAATTAATCCGTGATCAGGTTCAACAACAGATGTATCGCAGATCATTCCTTTGACACCGCGCATACCTCCAAAAGCCTGTGCTATTGTAACATCAGAAATCTTTTTGTCGCCGTCACTACTCAAGATAGCTTTCTTTTCCTCACGAAGTTTCGGAATGATAGCTTCAAGTTTGTCATGTAATGTTTTGACTTTTGCCGCAGCCATTGTACAGCTCCTTTAAATATAATAAATATGTTAACTTCAACTTACTGTTTCTATGTAAAACAGATTTGAAATGTGAAATGTTTCACATTGAGTTTATATAGTACATCTTTAGGTTTTACTTGTCAATATCTTTATCGGCTTTTTGACCGATATTCTTGTATTTAAAGAAAAATCTTATTTGGGTTCAGAATGTTTGAATCATCAAAAACTGATTTGATATGTTTCATATAATCGAGAGTAGTTTGGTCGAACTCCATCGGAAGATATTTTTTTTTGGCAATTCCGATTCCATGTTCACCAGAGAGCGTGCCTCCCAATTCGATAGCTTTTTGTAGGAGATTTTCTATCTCAATTTCGATTTCCCTAATTTCAGTTTCCGAGCCTGTTTGTCCCATAAAGTTGACATGTAAATTACCGTCGCCCGCATGTCCGAATGAATTGATTCGCAGTTTAGAATTTTGATTCATCTCGGCAACAAAATCAACTAAGAGAGGAAATTTTGAAATTGGTACGGCGACATCTTCTGATATTCTTACCACAGATAATTCCTTAACAGCTTTAGATAAATTTCTACGAACTTTCCAAAGCTCATCAGATTTGATAGGGTCGGCTTCTCGTTTTATATAAGAGCATTTATTTTTATTGCAGATACTTTCAACTTGCT
>JAJRXM010000035.1 GCA_024276275.1 Candidatus Zixiibacteriota bacterium | reverse complement strand
GCCAATTTACCTCCGAGATGCGACATAAAGATATTCTCATTGGACGGTGATTTGGTTCGACATCTTTTACATGACAAAGATATTTCCGACCCGACTTATAGCCGCGACAGTTGGAACTTGATAACACGAAATACGCAGATGATTGTAAGCGGGCTATACTATTGGACAGTTGAGTTCCCCGACGGTGAGGTGCAGATGGGCAAGTTTGTGGTGATTATGTAATGCATCTTTGGCAGACGAGGACATAGCATAGAAAGATAATATAGAACGAAAAAGAATGTATTCTTTTCTGCACTGGACTCCGTGTCAAGCACGGAGAGGAGTAACGGGAGTGGCCGTTTGTAGGGGCGTTTCGTGAAACGCCCTTTTAATACAGCATCTATAGGACTAAAGTCCTAAAGTCTCTACAAGTTCCATACATTTTTAATGGTCATGCATTAATCCCGTTACACATGAAAGAATCATTTTATAAGAAGAGTTTTAGTATGCACAAAAAGACTACAATTTTTATGAGCAAAAATGGCTTAAAGCCATTTTTCAAGCCAAAGCCATTTCCCCCTAACAGGCTAAGCCTAAGTTGCTTGTCGGGAAAAAACGGTTAATAAAACAGCCTTCAGGCTGTGTTTTATATGCGACTGAACCCATTTTGTTTAGAGCTAAAAGAGAATAATGTTGGATCCCAAATCAAGTTTTGGATGACACTCTGAAAAGAGGATGACATTGAGGGTAGGTTTGCATTTGACTGCAGGGTGCGTGTATCGTTTGAATGTATGAACTACCAAATGTCTGCTGTTTGGTTCTGTACTGGACTCCGTGTCAAGCACGGAGAGGAGTAGGGAAACAACAATGTTGGATGCCCAATCAAGTTGGGAATGACATTCTGAAAAGAGGATGACATAGAGGGTAGGTTTGCATTTGACTGCAAGGTGCGTGTATCGTTTGAATGTATGAACTACCAAATGTCTGCTGTTTGGTTCTGTACTGGACTCCGTGTCAAGCACGGAGAGGAGTTTGTGGGCGGAAGTAGTCTTTGGTAAGTCCTTCGAGAAGGTTACACTCGGCAGGGTGTTCAGGGTGACTTTTTAAAATGCAAATAATAAAGGCAGGTCTTAAATGCGAGACCTGCCCAACTAAAATCATGTAACGATAAATCTAATCAAGTATTACTTTTTAGAACATTTTTCTTTCATTTTAGAACATTTTGAAGAATCTTTACCGGACATCTTTTTCATTTTATCAGATGAACAGTCTTTCTTCTTCATGTCGCACTGCTTTTTGCATTGTTCCATTTTCTCCGGTGTGCATTCCATATTTTTCATGTCACATTGTTTTTTACATTGTTCCATTTTTTCCGGAGTACATTCGGATGGGTTACATGATTTCTTATGAGAATCACACTTTTGAGAATCAGCTTGTTTCATGTTTGAATGATTACAAGTAGTTTTTGTATCTTTTTTTGTCTCATTGTTTTTGGCGATAGTTACTCCACCAAAAATAAAGAGAATTAAGAGCATAGCTATTGCAGTAAAACGAAATTTATTCATAATATTTCCTTTTCTATAATTTAATTTATACTAATTGATTAAAAATCAGAGCCACGCGATTTCATGGCTATTGCAAATCTTCATAGAAGTAAAATAGTAGAGGAAATTGTATTATGTATTCCAATTAGAGGAGACGACTTCGAAAAGTCGCATTTAAATGTGTTGGAGGTATTAAAGTAGTCCGAATTAAATCGGACGATTGTTTTCGTAGGAGTCGGTAATTTTATCTCTTGTAAAACAGCAGAATGCATCGGTAATGAAGTAGGGCAGGCGCACTTTTTCTTTAAAGCTGATTCGGTTGAAATACTGCAGTTCGTTTGTTTTTCACCTGAGTAGCAACTTTTTTCAACTGCCTTTGACATACGGCATTCACCACAGCCTTTTGGCTTTTTTATAGATAGGTTTGTATCGTTATTGTTGTTCTTTGTAAATTTACAAATAATATATGGATTGCCGGCAAGAATAGTGGAAGAGAAAATGAATAAAGCAACAGCGATATGTATCAAAATTTTCATAAAAACATTTCTTTTAATTGTTCTCGTTTGCTTACACAATAAGATAAGCATCAAATTCAAAAAAAACTATCTCTTTTTATCCTTTTTTACAATTATATTCAGGTTTCCTGCTCAACAATCTGCTTGGTATCTCGGGCAATAACCAGTTCTTCGTTGGTCGGTATAACAAAAGTTTTAACTCTCGCATTTTCGGTAGAAATATCTGCATAAGAAGCGATAGCATCGTTGTTCTTTGTCTCATTGACTTCAATTCCTAAGAACTGTAATTTTTCACAAATCATTTGTCGTACAATCGGTGAGTTTTCACCTATACCTGCGGTGAATACTAAGGCATCAACTCCACCCATTGCGGCAGCATAAGCACCGATATATTTTTTTACTCGGTAGCAATAACTGTCCAGAGCAAGCGATGCGTTGCTATTCGTATCGGCGGCATCGATTACTTCCCGCATGTCAGATGACAGACCGGAGATTCCAACTAACCCCGAGTGTTTATTTAGCAGGGTGTTTGCCTCGTGTAATGTTAATTCTTCACGAGCCATGATATGTAAAATAATAGCAGGGTCTAAATCACCGGAACGGGTTCCCATGAGTAGACCTTCAAGCGGAGTAAACCCCATAGAAGTATCAACCGAAGTTCCATTTTGAACTGCAGCGATTGAGGCACCGTTGCCGAGATGGGCGGTAATTATTTTTAATTCAGAAATAGGTTTACCGATTTTTTCCGCTGCGATGTCGGAGACATAATGATGCGAAGTTCCATGAAAACCGTATCGTCTTATACCGTATTTTTTATACATGACATAGGGGAGACCATAAATATATGCATGCGGTGGCATTCCCGCATGAAAAGCAGTATCGAAAACAGCCACCATCGGTACATCTGGTAGTTTTTTCATACAGGCATTTATACCACGGATATTATGGGGATTATGAAGCGGTGCGAGTTCTATGAGATTTCGAAACTCACCCATTAATTTTTTGTGATGAGCATTGAGCCTGAAAATTTTTCACCACCGTGTACAAACCGATGTCCGACAGCATCAATTTCGGAAACATTTTTAATGACACCATGGTTCTCAGACATCAAAATAGAAACGATATATTCAATCGCAACAATATGATCTAAAATCTCAGCTGTTACTTTTATTTCATCCCGGTCATGCGGTTTATGTGTCAACACCGATGCTGACATACCTATACGGGCAATATCCCCTCTTGCGAGAGCTACTTCATCGGTTGAATCAATAAGTTGATATTTTACAGATGAAGAGCCTGCATTTATAACTAGTATTTTCATCTTACATGATCTTTACATGGTTGGCGTGGTTCTCATCAATTTTGTTACCCTCAGAGTCGTAAACAAAGAATCCCTTACCGGTTTTTACACCCAGATGACCGGAGCGGACTAATTTCCGTAATATAGGACAAGGGTTATATTTATGTTCGACTAGTTCGGAGAGTAAATTTTCCATCCAGAGCATGACAACATCAAGCCCCATCATGTCTGCCAAGGTGAGAGGGCCAACATTAAATCCAAAGCCTAGTTTCATCGCTTTGTCAATATCCTTTGCCGTGGCGACACCTTCCATGAGGATATGCATTGCTTCATTTAACATAGGAACAATTATACGGGTTGTAACAAAACCGGGATATTCGTTGACGGTAATATATTGTTTATCCAAAAGTTCAGCAAATTCGACAGCCTTTTTAAAAGTGTCATCATCTGTTTTTAAACCTTTGACAAACTCAACTAACGGAATTTTTGTAACAGGGTTTAAAAAATGCATTCCTATGACTTTTTCGGGTCTTTTGGTTGCGGCGGCGATTTCTGAAATGGATAGGGTAGAGGTGTTGGTTATTAACAGAGCATTTTGATTGCATAATGAATCAAGCTGTCCAAACAGTTTCTTTTTCATGCTCAGGTCATCAGGGATTGCTTCTAGAACTATTTCTGCTTCTTCTGCCTGGGATAAATCCGATGAAGGATGCACTCGTGCTAAAATTGCCCTTTTATCTGATTGTGTTAATCCCCATCGTTCGATTTCATGGTCGATTGATTCTCTGATGCCTTTGATACCTCGCTCAGCAAGTTTGGTTGTTTTGTCAATAAGGATAACATCATGACCGCACCCTGCGATTGCTTCAGCGAGCCCCTGTCCCATTATGCCTGCTCCGATAATAATAATATTTGATTTCGCCATACAATTCTAATCCTAATTTATAATGTCTTTACTATTGTGAATAAAATAACAAGCACGTATAGTCAAGTATTTAATCTGTTTATCGGTCATTTTATCGCAAATTATACGTAAATAAGGAAGAAGCGGTGCAATTTATTATATTACCGAGATAATTGCATCAATTTTTACGTTTGATTTGTATGAAAGATAGGTTTTATTTGACTTAATGCATTTACCTGATTTATTCATATGAAAGATATTAGATAAACAAATAAAGGAATTTTTGGATGAGTAAAGTTATACGATATTTTCTAGTTACCGCAATAATTATTATTTCTAGCTCTTCGAGTATATTTTCAATAACCAGAGTCGCCGCCCGTTACAATGTTATGGAGTTTAATGTAAGTTCAGCAAAGCCACACGGTTCTTATAGTCGTATAGGAATTGGAGGATATGAGATACTGTTTGAGAGAGTTTTTAACCAGATAATTGAATTTGATGCGGATGACTTATATGATAATTCAACATCATTCGGAATTAATTATGGACGTTTAATAAATAACAATATTGTTTTTAATGTCGGGTTTTCTTTTGTAGATGCTCAGATTAGTAATAATTTTAAAAATGAGTTTACTCCTGATTCTTATATAAATTGGCTTAAGCTAAAAATTTATAATGTTGATTTTAATTGGAATTACTATATTGGTTCACCTGTGAAACAATTTTTTGCTCCGTATGCAGGAGTAGGTCTTCAAACAGGTTTACTTTCAGCATCTGTAATCGGAGCAAGATCAGAGTCGGATTTTGTAGTTGCAACCGCTTTCAATTTTGGAGCAGATTTGACAGTTTGGCATTCGGCAAACAAAATGAATTCAATGGCGATATCATCGGTAAATACTTATCAATTTTATGCCTCAGACAGCCGACCTAAATATATGACATTCGGAATCGGGTTAAAGTTCTTCTTTAGACCGTAATACTTAGGTCACAATATAAAAGGTAGAATATGTTACAAAATAAGGTCTCAAAAATGATTATTCTTACAGTAGTTATATTATTGTTTTCGTTATTATTTTCATCATGTGGTAAAAACTCTACAAGCTCTGAAGTTACTCCCGGTTTAAACAGTATTGGCGGTTTTTATTACAAAGCTCAAATGAGCGGGACTAATGATATCGAATTCAGCTTAGGTGCATCCAATAAGTCACCGATACCGAACAACTGGGTACATTTCAGTTTATTACTCGGAGACGGCACTATTGTTAATGATTCGGCAAGAACTGATGCCAATGGTAAAGCAGTTTGTCAATACCGATTTGACGGTACACTTGGACATGCTGAAATTCAAGCTCTTGTCAGAAATGTAGATACTACCACTGTTACTGTCCGAGCCAATACTCTCATCCCGGGAACAACAGGTCAGGGACAGTATATTCTCATGGAAGATAGATATGCTGATATAAAGAATTTTAACGGAAACCCTGTACGAATTGATGTTGATCCTGTTTCATGGATTTTGTATGCAGTCTATGAATCTACTTTAGGGGTTGTATTTGTAATGGAAGATATCAACCAAGATTCTATTCTTGTGGATACAGCAAATGTTTTGGGGGTAATCGTTAATACTGTTTATAAAGGGAAAACAAAAGATTCATTAGGAATCGGTTCAAATATGGGGGAAGTCGGTACTGTTTACGGAGGTACTGCCGAAGTCTTTGACCCGACACCTCCGCCTGCATATTATTACAAATATCCTGCTCTCGGGATAACTTTTTGGACTGATACGACAAATAATTTTGTTGATAGAGAGGTCTTTGAGATACATTTGACAGAAAATATTACACTTCCACCTCCTACTGTTAAAAAAGATAATGAAAGTCCGGTAAATTCCACCGAAACAAGTTTCAAACGATACGGTAAGTAATTTATTACAAACTTGACACTCATTTTAAAATCCGATATATTCGCCCAAAATGAATTTGTAACTGAACTTAGGGAAAAAAATGAAAAAAAATCTTATTAGTGCTTTTGTCTTAACATTACTGCTTTTTGTTGTAGGATGCGGGAAAAAAGTAGAAAATAACACCAAGTCAGAACCGGCAAAAACTGAAGCTAAAACTGTGGCAAAAGTAGTTGCCGACATTGCTCCAAATCCTGCTGACTCGTTAAAAGGGAAATCTTTTCCAATCCGTTCAAAAGATAACCCTATTGTAACAATTGAAACAGATTTTGGAAAAATGGTTTTAGAGCTTTATCGTGATGTTGCACCTGCTCATGCCGATTCATTTGTTGCCAGAACAAAAGACGGGTTTTACAACGGTCTTATTTTCCATCGGGTCATCAACAATTTCATGATTCAGGGTGGCGATCCTCTTGGAAACGGTACCGGAAATGCAGGCTATTTTATTCCTGCTGAATTTAATGAACTTCCTCATCAGGACGGAACTCTGTCTATGGCACGTTCACCGTCCCCAAATTCAGCTTCTTGTCAGTTCTTTATTTGTCTCGGTAGAAACCGCTCTACAGCAGGTTTAGACCGTCAGTATACTGTCTTTGGGCAATTGATTAAGGGATATAATGTTTTGCATGCTATAGGCTCTACAGAGGTCGTAGCTGATGCCCGCGGAGCTGTATCTCAACCGAAAGAAGAAGTTGTCATGAGGAAAGTGTATCTCTCAGATGCTGAGGGAAATGCTCTCTAATTTATATTGCAAATATACAATGCAAAGCGGGATTTTTATCCCGCTTTTTTATTAAAAAATAAAATGGAACAGCGAACTATTTGCTACGTTAGATATATATATGGTACCTAAAAATCTACTTATATTAGGCTCTACAGGTTCAATCGGTAAATCGACACTTGAAGTCGTGGATGCTCATCCCGGGCAGTTTGTTATTCGGGGATTAGCAGCGTTTTCCAATGTCGAACTTCTGGTACAACAGTACCATAAGTACAAACCGGAAGCTCTTTGTTTGGTCGATGAGTCAAAAGCTGACCTGCTGAAAACTCTTTTGAAAAATGAAGAGGTCACTCTTTTGTTCGGTGAAAAAGAGTTAATCAAGTTTGCTCAATTTTATTATGTAGATATCGTTGTGAATGCTGTTGTAGGTGCCGCCGGTTTGCTCGTTTCTTTAGAAACAGTTAAGCAAGGGAGAACTTTGGCGGTCGCAAATAAAGAATCTCTTGTTTGCGGTGGACCATTATTCCCTGAGATTATCAAAAAAACAAAAGCAAAGATTTTACCGATAGATTCAGAACATTCCGCTATATGGCAATCAGCAATGGCAGGTAAAGAAAACGAGCTGAAAAATGTTATTATTACTGCCTCCGGCGGTCCTTTTCGGTCACTTCCGAAAGAACAGTTTTCGCAAATTACGAAGGCCCAAGCTCTGAATCATCCTACTTGGAAAATGGGGCAGAAAATTACAATAGACTCGGCTACTCTTGCCAATAAAGGGCTTGAGGTTATGGAAGCAGTTGTTTTGTTTAATATCCCTGCATCCAAAGTAAAAGTCGTTATTCATCCACAGTCAATTATTCATTCGATGGTAGAATTTAATGATTCATCTGTGATAGCCCAACTTTCTAATCCTGATATGAAACTTCCTATCAGTTATGCTTTGTTTTGGCCTGATAGAGTAGAATCTCCTTTTGGAGCCTTGGATTTCACTAAATTACCTGATTTATCATTTGAAGAACCTGATTTAGATAAATTTAAAGCTCTCAAACTAGCCTTTCATTGCGCTGAAAAAGGCGGTACTGCACCGGCTGTTTTTAATGCTGCAAACGAGGTTGCTGTTGATGCTTTTCTGAAAGAAAAAATTCATTTTACCGATATAACTAATTGTATAGAAGATACGCTTCAAAATTTTAATATTGTATCTCAACCAAATTTACTGGATATTTTAGAAGCTGATAAAACTGCTCGTAAAACAGCAGACGAACTGATAGGAAAATTTGTATGTTAATGACTCTTGTTTCATTTGTATTTGTATTAGGTGTTTTAGTGTTTATTCATGAACTGGGACATTTTTTAGTCGCTAAAAGAGCGGGGATTTTTGTAGAGAAATTCTCAATCGGGTTCCCACCGTATATTTTCAAAAGGAAGTACGGTGAAACCGAATACTGTATTGGTGCAATTCCTCTCGGCGGATTTGTGAAAATGGCAGGGGAAAACCCCGAGGAAGAATCGACCGGAGCAGATAATGAATTTATGTCAAAATCTGTCGGTACCAGAGCTGCAGTTCTTTTTGCGGGACCATTTTTTAATTACGCTTTAGCAGTCGTCATTTTTATCGGCTTATTCTATTTTAGCGGTAAACCTGTGTATGAAGATAATCAAATTGTTGTCGGTGTTGTTGATGAAGAAAAGCCGGCATTTGCCGCAGGTTTACAAACCGATGATAGGATAATCGGATTAAACGGTGCCTCTGTCCAAAATTTTGATTCATTAAGATTTCAGATATATAAAATTGTTAACTCTGACCTTGAACTGCAATGGGTTCGGGGAACGGATACTGTAAGTAAGACTATTACTACTACAATGGTGGAAGCTCCAAATGCTGATGGAGGTGTTGACACGCTCGGTATAATCGGGTTTGCCGCAAAACCGTCATCGTATGAATATATGGGGGCTGTTGATGCAGTTGTTGCCGGTTTTGATAAAGCTAACTTTTTTGTGATGCTGACTTTTAATACGGTAAAAAGTTTAATTACGGCCGAAGTTTCTGTAAAAGAACTTGGCGGTCCGGTCTTTATTGCCAAACAATCAGGAAATGTCGCCAAAGAGGGAATAGTCCCGCTTCTGTTTTTCATGGCATTATTATCAGTTAATTTGGGAGTGCTGAATATCCTACCGATTCCGGTATTAGATGGTGGACATTTGGTCTTTTTAGCTATTGAAAAAATAAAAGGCTCTCCGGTTTCTATAAAGGGAAGAATGTATGCTCAGCAAGTAGGTGTTTTTCTATTGCTCGGACTAATTCTTGTAGTAACCTATAATGATATTTTACGAGTTTTTACCGGATAATCGAAAATTATTGAATAAATTTTGTTTAAATAGAGTATAAGAGAAAATAGAAATTAAAAAAATAGGACATATATGAATTCAGATGCCGTTTGGGAAAACTTAAAACAGTTATTATTTGCTATCATTATGGCTGTGTTTATAAAAACATCCGTAGTCGAAGCATATAAAATACCCTCTGAATCTATGGAGGATACTCTTTTAGTCGGAGATTTTCTATTAGCCAACAAATTTATTTATGGTGCCAGATTACCGTTTGTAGATTGGCAACTGCCTGCTATTTCAGACCCTGTACAAGGTGATGTTGTTATTTTTATATACCCGCAAGATGGTATCACAAAATATATCAAGCGTTGTGTCGCTGTTGGAGGAGACACCTTAGAAATCAAAGATAGAGTAGTGATGGTCAACGGCAAAGTTTTCAAACTGCCTGAACACGGAAAATATCTCAACCCAAATATCAAACCAAGAAAACGTGGCGGGCAGGATTCTCCCGATAACTTTGGTCCGTATGTAATTCCAAAGGATAATTTTTTTATGATGGGTGATAACAGGGACAATTCATCGGACTCCCGTTTTTGGGGTACTGTTCCGAGAAAGAATATTCTCGGTGAAGCACTCATGATTCACTGGTCGTGGAATGATGGTATTTATCCGTCTCCTGATGTTTCGATTAATGACCCATTGTCTGTTCCGAGAATGTTTATTTATAATACTGTTCATTTTGTACAGAAAGTACGATGGTCAAGATTGTTTAATATTATTAGCTGACAATTTTATTTTAATTTATTAGTGTGGAGTTCTTAAAATGAAAAGATTTATCTTTTTGATTATATGTTTATCATTAACTGTTTCTCTGTATGCCGCCCCGCAGATAGAGATACCCGAATCATCTTTTAATTTTGGTAAAGCACCTCAAAAAGCAAAAGTAAGTCATACTTTTTGGATTAAATCAGTCGGTACCGATACATTGGTTATCGAAAAAATTATCCCGGGCTGCGGCTGTACAAAAGCACCACTTCAGGATTCAGTTTTGGCACCGGGCGACTCAACATCGCTTGAGATTATATTTGCGACAAAATCTTTTCGCGGTTTTGTAGCAAAAAAACCGTATCTCGAAACAAATATCTCTGACGAAAAAGTATATCTGAGAATTGATGCGGAATTGTTTCCGAAACCTGAATCTATCGGACCTGTCGGTTTTGAACCGTTTAAGTTAGATGTTTCGCAGTATACTAAAAAGCCGAGAAGAAAAGCTAAATTTCAATTAGTAAACAAGTCAGACAAAGACTACGAAATAACATTGGTTGATATTGATGGGAAAGCATTTGATGTGAAGATGCCTAAAAAAATCAAGGCGGGCGAATCTATTGACGGAATGATTACAATTCACAAAGACAAGCTCGACAAAGAATTTGATTCTTCATTTACTATTGAAATCAACGATGATTTCCGCACCAGAGTGTCACTTCCGATTCGAAGAATTATCCGTAACATAAAAGAATAAGACATACAGTCTGTTTTATCGTTTCAGTTTGAGTACCGATAAATTTGTAAGGAATAGGTGAAGCCTGTTCCTTTTTTTTATATTTGATATTACTATTTCACACAACTCGACTTATAAATAAATTAGCTTTCAGACTTTTTTTTGTTGCATTTTACCTGTCAATCCGTACGTTGAAAACCGATATGGATAGTATGTATAGTTTAAAAGTCGAAGATGTCGGCAAGCGGTTTGGGGAACGTAAAGTCTTCTCAAAAATCAATTTTGAGCTGTTTACAGGCGATTCTATAGCTATTGTCGGCTCTAACGGTTCCGGGAAATCGACTCTCTTAAAAGTAATCCTTGCTCTTTTGACACCCTCAAAGGGGGTAGTACAATACATAGAAGATCAAACAGTTTTATCTGATGATATTTTTAGAAGCTACATCTCATTTGTATCTCCCTATTTAAATCTCTATGACCATCTTACCGCCGAAGAGAATCTTATTTTTTTCTCAACTGTTGCCGGTTTCCATGTTACCGGTAAAGAGATTAATGCTCTCTTAGAGAAAGTCGGTCTGGAGGGGAGAGGCATGGATTATGTCATGGGGTATTCATCGGGAATGAAACAACGTCTGAAATACGCTGTAGCACTTCTTAAAAAGCCCGAGTTTTTATTTTTAGATGAACCGACATCAAATTTGGATGATGACGGAAAGAAAATTGTGTTTGACATAGTTGAAGAATATCGTTCCAGTTCAATTATCTTAATAGCCACCAACGAAAAAGAGGAGTATGATCTTGCCAAAGACATCGTCAGGCTTACTTAGCCGTTCTCTTGCGGTCTATTTTAAAGACCTTCGGATGGAGCTTCGCACGAAAAATGCTTTGAATGCTATTCTAATGTTCGGAGTAACAACATTGACTGTTGTGTCTTTTTCATTAGGGCAGTCCGGTTTGTCCCCTAAACTTTTATCTGCATTGTTTTGGATTATTATGTTTTTCTCGGCGATGTCCGGTTTGGCTCAGACATTTATTAGAGAAGAAGAAACCGGTACATCACTTATATTAAATTTAACGGCAGAACCGAATTCTATATATATTGGAAAACTATTATTTAATCTGACTCTGTTAATAACTATGACATCAATTATAACGCCGATGTTTTTTATATTTACCGATGCACCAACAGAAAATATTCTACCGTTTGTGGTTATTTTAACCCTAGGGGTTTTCGGGCTGGTATCGGCAACAACTCTTGTAGCGGCAATTATTTCAAAAGCATCGGTCAAAGGTGCATTGTTTGCGGTCGTATCTTTTCCGATTCTTATGGTTTTATTAATGGTCTTAGTCGGGGCAACCGAGAAAATTTTAGATAATAATTCTCTCAGCTCGGTATCATCAGAAATACAGTTTTTAATCGCCTATGTTGTTGTTATGACTACTATTTCACTCCTGTTATTTAAGTTTGTATGGCGTGAGTAAAATGAAAAGCTTGTGAAAAAAAGCCCAATCTTCCGAATTTTGTTGCTTTTTTAAATTTTAGTTGTATAATGATTTACAAGGAAATTGATTGTTTGGAGAAATTGAAAGATGTGGTGGAAATTAGTTTTATTTGTCTTTATGTCTATTATGATTTACTTCTCTTTTGCACTTCCTGCGCCTCAACAGCAGATAGGTGAATCAAGCAGAATTTTCTATTATCATATCCCACAAGCATGGATTTGCGTGATTGCATTTGCCATGTCGATGTTTTATTCTATTAGATATTTACAGAAAAAAGATTTAAAATATGATGATATGGCAATGATTGCCGCTAAACTCGGTTTTATCTTTTGTGTTTTAGCAACAGTTACCGGGGCGATGTTTGCTAAAGTAACATGGGGTATGTATTGGAACTGGGACCCGAGACAGACTTCTATCTTTATTCTTCTACTCATTTATGGGGCATATTTTGCCTTAAGAGGTGCGATTGATATCGAGGAAAAAAGAGCTGCACTATCTGCGGTGTATTCAATTTTTGCTTTTGTTACGGTACCTTTTTTAATCTTTATAGTCCCACGCATGGTACCGACGCTGCATCCTAATGATTCAATTATAAATTCAGATTTGAAGTTTAATATTGAAGGTGCGATTTCATTAGTTTTCTTCTCATCTTTGGCGCTTTTCACCGTACTATATATTTGGTTATTTAATATCGGAGTCAGAGTACAACTTTTACTTCGGAAACAAATGGAGCTGGAGGATTTATAATGGATGGAAACTATGTAGTTATGGCAGTTACTCTGATCGTATGGGTCGGACTGTTTTTCTTTATTTTTGGAACAGATAAAAAAGTAAAAAAACTTGAGGAGAAAATAAAATGACAGCAAAATATATTATTGGTGGTGTTATTGTATTGCTATTTATGATTTGGGGAGCTACAGCTTTTTTGAATACTACTATTCAGTATGTCTCTATTGAAAAAGCAAAGTCATCACAAAAGATGGTGCAGGTAATGGGGAAAATTGATTTTGCTACAAAGAATTATGATGCTGCTAATTCTCGTTTGGAGTTCGCAGTTTATGATGCAGAAGCAGAATCTATGGTAGGTGCATCTAAGATGAATGTTATCTATAAAGGTGTCGTTCCCGGTAATTTTGACCAAGCTACTTCAGTAGTTTTGAAAGGAAAAACCGAGGGAGACCATTTTGTCGCTGAACAAATGCTTGTGAAGTGCCCTTCAAAGTATCAAGGTGAAGATGGCGAAGAATATCAAGATATGGAAAAACACAACGAAGCCGTTGGAGAAACCGGAGTCTGACCATGGCACCAAATGTACCTGGGGATCTATTAATTTATCTCGGATTTGCTTTTAATGTATTGGCAGGAGTTTTCTTTCTGCTTATTGCAAAAGGCAATAAGACATATGAAAATCTCGCTTTAAAATCTTATCATTTATTTACAGCTGTTATCACGCTGGCAACTTTTTATCTTTGCTACCTTTTCTTTTCAGAAACTTATGTTATCGCTTATGTATACAGCTATTCAGATAGAGCCTTACCGTTCTTTTATAAACTTTCAGCTCTATGGGGTGGGCAGGAAGGGACCTATCTTTTATGGCTTATGATGAATTGTTACTTTGGGTATATTATTATCAAAAAAGGCGGAATTTATCGTAATGTCGGAATGGTTGTTTATTCAGTAGTTAATTTGTCTTTCTTATTTTTACTTGTCAAGCTTTCACCGTTTGCTATGTTAAACGGATTTCCACCGGACGGTGCCGGATTAAATCCGCTATTACAAAATCCATGGATGGTGGTTCATCCTCCTGTAATTTTTATAGGTTATTCCCTTTCAGCTGTTCCATTTTCTTTTGCGATGGCCGCTCTTCTCTTAAATGATTTTTCATCATGGGTAAAAAAAGCATTTCCGTGGGCAGCAATCACTGCTTTAATGCTTGCCGGCGGTAATATCCTAGGCGGCTATTGGGCTTATATTACTCTTGGATGGGGTGGATTTTGGGCATGGGACCCGGTTGAAAACTCATCGTTTATTCCTTGGTTCATATCGCTTGCGTTTATACACGGAATGATTATTGAAAAAAGAACCGGGGCATTACGGAAATCAAATATACTTATGTCATCATTTATATTTGTATTGGTTATTTACGGAACATTTTTAACGCGAAGCGGTGTGCTTGCTGATTTTTCGGTACATAGTTTTGTTGATTTGGGTATTAACCAATATCTTGTTCTATTTTTAGTGCTGTATATTTTAATGACTCTCATGTTCTTTGTGAAAAATAAACTTAACTATATTATCGCTACTTCACTTTTTGCTGCTTTTGCTCTGACAACATTTGTTACAGGCGGCAATCAGTATATAGGTGTTTTGATAACTCTGTATGTTATTACCAACCTCGTAATACTAATTCCACAACAACACCAGATTAGCAATACTCCGATTTCATTAAATATATTTAACAAAGAATTTATTCTCTTTGTTGGGATGTCGCTACTATTTGTTTTCTCAATAATAGTTCTTTTCTGGACATCACTTCCGATACTGACTAATATATTTGCCGAAGAGCCTCGTGCTGCTAATTTGTCAACTTATAATACATTTGCGGCACCGTTTGCGATTATATATGCGCTTCTTTTAACTATCGCACCGTTTACGGCATTCCAAAACCGCACTATCGAAAACTGGAAAGCAAAACTTGGTATAGTTGCTGTCAGTTCTTTAGCAGTAAGCTTTGGACTTTTTTACTTTGTACTCGGTTCAACTCTGATGTTTGCCTCGGTGTTTTTTATTATCTTAGTATCATTTGCAATGTATATGTTTAATAAAGAGTTCTTCAATGATCTTCTTTTCCCGATTATTGCTGCTTTGTTAACTGTTGCATTTTCAATGTATGTCGGAGTTGATAATTACTTGTATCTGCTCTTTTTTGCTGTAGCGGTAATGTTAATTGTCAGTAATACTCTTTCATTAGTAAAAAATGTTTCCTCTTGGAAATCAATCGGTGCTCAAATATCTCATCTTGGGTTTGGAATTATGATTATAGGTATTCTCGCATCATCTGCTTTTAGTACTAATCAGAAATTAATTCTTCCTCGAGGGGAAAGTGCCGATGCATACGGTTTATCAGTTAAGTATTTAGGGATGGAAAATGATATTGATTTTCCGTTGAATAAATTGATATTAACATATATTGAAGACGGTAAAGAGTATGATGCCGACCCTCAACTCTATTTTTCTGAGAAATTACAAGGTCTCATGAAAAGACCGTATGTAGATAAGTTTTGGTTGTATGACCTTTATTTCGCACCGGAGCAGATACAGCAGTCTAATAGTGGGGGGAATGCTTTAGTTCTGAAAAAAAATGAACCTGTTGAAGTAGAAGATTATACATTTACGTTTTCTAAATATGAGATGTCTCAGGATGCGGGTAATAACAATAGTGAGGATCATTCACATGCTTCCATGACTGTTGTAGCAAATATCGAAGTTTCCAAAAACGGTTCTATAATAAAACTTACTCCATCTATTACAATGAAGTCTCATGGGGAAGAAACAGAGACTATACATAAACCAGCATCATTTGGTGAAAACAATAAATATGTTGTTTCTATTGATCAGATATTAGCTGACCAAGGTGCTATTGCTTTAAATATCCCGGGATTAACATCAACCGGACCTCCGGATAGATTAATTCTGGATATCTCCAAAAAACCGATTATTAATTTTGTATGGCTGGGTACTACGCTGATTATGATCGGTGCTATTTTAGTTTACTATCGTCGTAAAGATGAACTAGTGTAAAATAAATCTTTTCTCCCGATGATTAAATATCATCGGGAGATTTACCGATTAATATATTATGAAAAAACTTATACTTATTTCGACCATATTGTTGCTGACAGTTATTTCTCTGTTTGCCAAACAGGTACGGTTTGACCCGATAAGGGGAATAGTCGAGGTTGATGTTCTCATTGACGGTGAAATTACAGGGCGGTTTGGTATTGATACCGGTACCGATAGGATATACATTGATAATAAATTTGCCGTAAAAAATAATATCGAAATCCTGCAAGCTCTGGGACAGAGAAATATACAGGGGATAGACGGCTCCACAAGAGCATTAAAAGCCTCACTTGCAACACTTCAAATTACCGATGATGTTACTCTTACTAATGTAAATGCGACCGTTGTAGATATGGCAAAATTAAGCAAAAGTGGGGTAAACCCTGATGGACTTATCGGTTATCAGATTTTAAAACAGTTTTATGTCTCAATTGATTATCCTAATAAATTACTGGAACTTACCAAAGAAGAACCCGATTTTTTACGAGGAAGAAAATACACCGAGATTCCGTTTACACTATCCCGGCATTTTATTCTAGTAGATGTTGTTATAAACAATGAGTTGACTGTCCCTATGATGCTTGATTATTGTGCATCATATACAACCATAACGCCCGAATTGGCTGCACAGCTTGAAGTACCTATTTTGGAAAATCGACGGGCTATTTTGAAATCTATCAATATCGAGGGTGTCGAGGCTAAGGATGTAAGAACTTATGTATCGGATTTGAAAAAGTTTAAGAGGTCTACACCGAGAGCAAAATTTAAGGGAATTATCGGTGGATCATTTCTATCAAAGTTTAACATCACCGTTGATTATTCTCAGAAGAAAATTTACATAAGAGACTAAATAATTTAAACATTCTAAGGTTTTAAACGTATAATATATTGTGAATAAAAGCACAAATAACTTGTGTTCTTTTTTATAACCCTTACCTTAAAATCGGTAGGGTTCTATAATATAATAAAATTATTAAGGTAGTTTATATGAATCTCTGGAGTTTTGAATACTCATTTGATACAGATGTGAAAAACCAGATGCTGTACGGCAAAATATACGGAATTTGGAAAGTAGAAACAGCAAAAGAATATGCTGATGAAATGAAAGAAACTGTCAAGCCTCTGATAAAAAAACCGTGGGCAAAACTGATGGATTTAACAAACTGGAAATCAAGCCACCCTGAGGTAATTGAAGTTATAGGCAACCTAAATAAATGGTGTCGTCAGAATAATATGGAATGGACAGTTTTCATTATCAATCATCAGGTCGGTTACGGACAACTGATGCGAATGTTTGATTCAGGTAAATATAGCGATATCGGTAAGACTTTTCGTACTATGAAAGAGGGCGAAGATTTTCTCATGAGCAAAGGGTATAATATCCGAAAAGACTCAAGTAGTATTTTTAAGTAAAAAGATAATAAATCTTAAGATTAATAAACTCTACTCTATTCTTGCATCCATTGTGTAACAAAACTTCCTGCATCTGTTAAAGTATAATTTTTATCCTGTAAGAGTTTCGGCCATGTGTATGGAGAAAAACACCAGGCTGTCCAGCTTATTCGTTTATTAGTCAAATATGATTTTATAGCATCCCTATAAAGAGTATCACCGACAAATAATCCCTCATAGTAAGGCACACTATTAATATCATCTGATAAGAACCCGAATTCAGTAACAAATATCGGATAGGATGCACTTTCATTACCGAAAATTAAATCCCAATCGGCTACAGATGAATCCGCATAAACACGCGAACCCGGATAAGGGTGTACTGAATAGATGACATTTGATCTATTTACTGCATTGGATGGATTTAAGGATAAGTATGATAGATCGTATGTCCAGTTTAACCCACCGACTATCACAGTAGCACTTTGATCGTGTGCTCTTATTGTATCAATAATTTCTTCTGAGAATGTTTTCCAGTTATTCCATTGAGTCGTTTGTTGTGTGTAAACAGCTGATGCAAAGGACGGATAAACCGGTTCGTTATATAATTCATAAAATGCCACAGTCTTATTGTTTTTATAATGCTCTGAAACTATAGACCAGAAACTTAACATCTCTGGTTGTGCTGTAGGAAATAACTCCCCATATCCTTCAGCAAAATTAGGTTCAAAATCACCCGTGAGAGGATATCCTACCGAATGAAAATCGAGTATGACATAGAACTTATATTTTGTTGCCCATGCGATAGCTTCATCGAGTATAGCAAGACAATCAACCTGCCCATGAACTCTCCATGTTGCCGGATGAACTGGTAGTCTGACAATAGTAGCTCCAAATTGTGATATAGTTTGGAATATAGATTCATTCCATTCAAGGTACTGATCGAAATAAAAGGGTCCCATTGTAGCTTTGTCCTGAAATGAGTGGGAGAGAAGAATCGGGTTTTCAATACTTACTCCTTTAAAAACAGTCTCATTACCGGACTCATCGACTATCAAATTTTCACTAGTGTTGAATTCATGGGGGTATGTTACTGTTTTTACATTGTTGTCTGCTACATTGTTGCTGCTGCATGAAATAATTATTGTTACAGCAGCTATGATGATAAGAGTTGAACTTATTTTCATAATTCTAAATCCTATTCTATCTAAAATATGATACATTTTTATCCAGTGTTTTGAAAGATTATATAAGTTCTATTATCGGAAGGAATTTGATTAAATTTAATCAGTAAAAAAAGTCATGCTGTTTAGCATGACTTTAAATTAGTTAATTTGATGATATTCTAAATATTGAAAGCTATATAGTACAGCTCATATCTTCACCACAGCACATAGGTGATTTGATTTTGCCGTGGTCGTTCGGACATTTAGAAATCTGTACTTCTTTACCGTCGTCGAGCTTTAACATATCATTTACAAGTGGAGCGTCGCATTTGGCACAGGTAGCATTTACAGCCATACCGCATTTTGAACATTCATAAGTTGCCATTTTAAAATCCTTTTCTAAAATTTACGTTATTTTCAATTTCGATGAGAAGATAGGGTGAAAGAGTCCAAATTCCAATAAGTTTTTACAGGTTATTTATTTTTCGTACCGTAAGGGGTTTCCGCCTAACAGTTTTTCATAAACTTTCAAGGTCACTAGTTTTATATCTATTAAAGTTAAATTTATAGTAAATAGTAGGTTTTTCTATATCTTTAAGATTCCATATAACAAGCTGGATTTCACTTACAGTAAATTCGCCAATCAAATGATAGACTTTTAGAAATAATAATTTCTTTCAAAGCTGATACAATTTTATTGAGTACAAAGAAATTTAGAGTGATAGAGTAGTTTGGCATGATGTAAGAAAAGTAGTTTAGTTAATAAATTCAAGTTTATCGATAATGACATCCCAAATCAAGATTGGGATGTCATTGTGTAAACATGAGATAGCCACGTCACTTCGTTCCTCGCTATGACAGGTTTAATTATCTTTCAAGCTATAGCTATCCAATGACAGGTATAACTTATTTCGTGTACTTCTTGAACCATTTGACAATCCAGTCGAGGCGGGCGATGCGTCGGTCAGGTCGTCCGTGACGGGAAAGTCCGTGCGGTTCTTCGGGAAAGCGTACCATCTCGACAGTTTTCTTCATCACTTTCAGCATAGCAAACATCTGTTCACCCTGTTCAATATGACAGCGTAAGTCCTGTTCGGAATGGATTATCAAAACAGGAGTTTTGATGTTTTGGTAATATGTAATCGGTGAACATTTTTCGTAATTTTCTTTATTTGTCCATGGGTCACCGTCGAACTCACGACGCAACGCCCAGCCGATATCCGATGAACCGTAAAACGATTTCAAATCAGAAAGACATCGTTGGGTAACGGTAGCCTTAAATCTGTTGGTATGACCGATCATCCAGTTGGTCATATAACCGCCGTAGGAACCGCCCGTAACACAGATTTTTTTCGGGTTGATAAATTTCTGACTTTCCATATAGTCAGCTGCCGCCATACAATCTTTATAATCTAAATCACCCCATCCTCCCGAAATTGCTGCTGCCCACATTTCGCCTCGCCCACGACCTCCTCGAGGGTTAGTGTAGAAGACAACAAATCCCTGTGATGCGAAGTATTGCATTTCATGGAAAAATGTATGGGCATATTGTACTCTCGGACCACCGTGAATATTTAAAATTGAGGGATACTTCCTTTTCGGATTAAAATTCGGAGGGAAAACCATCCAACCTTGTACTTTGGTACCGTCAAAAGATTTAAACATGACATCTTTTGTTTTACCAAGTTTAACTTTTTTATTTAAAAACGAATTCAAGTTTGTTAACTGAACAGCTTTTTTCTCGCCACCGTATTGTGTCGGACAGATTTGAATATCACCCGGGTTTTTCAGATCGGAATATACAAGTGCAGCTTTTTGAGTTTTACCTGAGACAGAGAATCCCTTGATGTGACATTTGCCACTATAAATACGGGTCGGTTTACCTCCACGAGCAGGAACATAAAACAAATTTGTAGCACCTAAGTCAGAGCCTAAAAAGTAAATTCGTTTGCCGTCTTTAGACCAACTTATATTTCCGCCGCCGCCGACATCACCCATATCAGAAATAGATTCATCATAGGCTGAACGGTCAAAAGTCGGCATCAAATCTTTTGCTTTCGGTTTACCGTTAAGTCCGACTTTCCAAATATGTACATTGGTAGAGCCCCAGTCATCATCCGGGTTGTCATGTCCTAAGTAGGCAAGAGATTTTCCGTCCGGTGAAAATTTTACAAAATGAATTGGTCCTTCAGGTGTGGAAATTTTCTTTTCTTTTCCGCCTTTCAACGGAAGAACAAAAATATCATCCTGTGACATTTCAATATCAGGGTCTTTTGTACGGTTAGAAATATAGGCGATAAATTTACCGTCGGGGGAGAGATCAGTAGCTAAATTGTCACGTTTCCCTTTAGTTAGTTTAGTAAGTTTACAGGTAGCAATTTCGAGTTTGTAGACTTGGAACTTATCTTGTGGTAGAAATCCGGCACCGTCTAAACGATAAAACAATTTTGTAATATGTCTAAAAACAGGCTGTTCTTTTTTCTTCTTTTCATCTTTAATAAAATGCGAATCATTATATCTGAGACAGAAAACCAAATGCGAACAATCCGGTGTCCATTGCATACTTGAAATAGCACCGTCGATTTCGATAAGTTTTTTCTCGGCACCTCCGGCAGTAGGCATCAGATAAATCCCCATCTTTTTATTTCGACCTGAAATAAAAGCAATTTGGCTGTCATCGGGTTACCATATAGCTGAAGAATCACTCTGATTGCCGTGAGTAAATTGGACCGATTTCTTTGAATGAACATCTACAAGATGCAGATTTTGATAGTATTTATTCTCTTTTTCATCCATCCATTCAACGGTATATGCGATTTTTGATTCATTATTGGAAATAGAGACCGAAGTAGGCAACTTTAAATTAAATAAATCATGCGTACCGATAGGTTTTTTAATTGAGACTAAGCGGGTCGACTTTTTCATATTTAGACTGTCCTTTTTTCTGTAAGCGGTTGTCTTTCATAGAAGTTAAGCGATTCCCTCGACTGAGACAAGTTCTTTTTTTGAGATATTTGTCAAAAGAAATGCAATTATTTTGTAAATAATGCAATATAACGATTTACTTTTTACTAAAAAAACGTATTTTTGTTGGAGCAAAATCAGAAATTTTGTGTTGTATGATAAAACAATTGTAGGTACTATGTTTTTTAATAGAAGAAGGAGAACAGATTGGACATTATTGCTCTTATAGAGAAAGTACAGGAAGTTAAAACTAAAGTTAAAACTCGCCCGAAAACTGATAAGCCGCTTAAGGAATATTCGGGACGTACACCAAAACAATTAAATGCGATGATGTATACAATGCTCAAAGCTCGTCGTGTAGAACTGGAAGAAAAGTTTCTTCTTCGTAAGGGATATAACCGCTTTTTTATCGGCTGTGGTGGGAAAGAACTTATTGATGTTGCTTTTTGTGAAAATTTACATAAAGATGATCCGTGGGTGGGTTACTATAGAAACAAAGCATTCGATTTACACAGAGGTTCATCGCTTGAAGATAAAATGCTTGAAGCAATCGGTGATGCTAAAGGACCAAACAAAGGTATGCAGATACCGGCACATCCCGGCTATCCCGAAATGTCGATTATTCCGCAATCATCTCCGACAGGTGGACATGCCTTGGAAGCATCCGGTATTGCCGAAGCTATCCAGCATCCTGTAAAAATTTCCAAGCAGTCACATCATCCGGGTGGACGTTATAAAAAAGATGCTGTTACTGTTTGTTCTATCGGTGAGGGCTCGTCATCAGAAGCAGAATTCGGTCGGGCAGTATTTTACTCCGCATTTTATAAAACTAAATTTATTGCTGCTATCTATAACTGTGGCTGGGCTATTTCGGTATCTGTTGAAGAGCAGTTTCCTGAGGGCGACCCGACTACACCGTATGAAGGTCTTCAACGTTTTGGCTTGAAAATTATTCAATGCGACGGTACTGATCTAAAAGACTCTTTAGCTAAAACAAAAGAGGCTGTTGATTATACCCGCTCCGGTAAAGGTCCTATTTTGATGAACATCAAAACAACCCGTGAGGGTTCTCACTCCGGTTCAGATGACCAATCATTTTATATGGACCCTATCGAGGTAGATTGGCATACTAAAAACGATTGTATCTTAAAATCAGCTGTTACACTCATTGAAGACGGTATCATAACAGGTAAAGATATTAAAAAAATGTGGGATGAGCTTGATGCAACTATTTCTGCAGAGTCTAAAAAAGCTGTTGATAACTTCACCCCAAAATCAAAAGAGTTGATTGAAAGTTTAGTGTATACATACGATTTTGATAAAGTAAAAGCTACCTGGAAAAAATATCGTGATGCTACCAAAAATGACCGTGCGAAGAAATATAAAGAGTTTCACAAAAAAGGTTACTTTACATCACCGGAACTGCCTGAAAATATAGGTCCGATGACTATGCGATTTGCTATCAACTACACTTTGTTTGATCTCTTTATGTTGACTGATGATATGATAATGTTTGGTGAAGATGTAGCCGATTTCTCCGGTCATATGATTGAAGAATCTGAAAAACAGAAAAAGATGAAAGGTAAAGGCGGCGTTTTCTTAGTCTCCAAAAACCTTCAACGTGCTTTCGGGAACGACCGTTGTTTTAATACTCCACTTGATGAAGCCGGTATAATCGGCAGAGCATCGGGGCATGTATATCAAGGACGTCGTCCGATGCCAGAGATTCAATTTTTAGATTATGTTTCACCTGCATATCAAATTTTAAAAGATAGAGTTGCTACAACTTACCAGCGTTCAGGTGGGAAATTTATCATGCCGATGACTTTACGTACAACATACGGTGGATATAAACAAGGTGCCGGAGCTTTCTGGCATTCTGAAGGTAACTTAGGAACATGGATGAATATCCCGTCGCTGTTGATTGCGGTTCCTTCAAATGCCCGCGATGCCGCCGGTCTGTTAAAAACTGCCTGGGCATCCGATGACCCTGTTCTGTTTTGTGAGTCGGTTGCTTTATATAACCGTCGTGATTGGGAAGGTGTCCCGATTGAGGCAGAATATCCTGATATTGATGAACTGATTCCATTTGGTGTTGCCAAAACATATAACGATGAATTCACCGATCTTGGAATTATCACCTATGGTGCAACATTACAGATGTGTCGTAAAGCAGCTGAGATTGTACAGGAAAAAGGTATTCATGTACGTATCGTTGATTTGCGTACTGTCAAGCCTATGGATGAAGATGAAATTATTCGCACCGCAAAAGATTGCGGTAAAGTGCTTGTCGTAACCGAAGACCGTTTCCATGGTGGTGCTGCGGCGACTATTTCATCTGTTATAACAGGCGGGGAAGGGCTGTATCATCTTGAAGCTCCTTTAAAAACTGTAACAGCGATAGATGCTCGAGTTGCGTATGGTGTTGACGGTGATGAAGCCTGTCTTCCGACAGTAGCAAAAATTGTTACGGCTATTGAAGATTTATATAATAACTACTAAGAAATAACTTTATTGAATATATGAAACCGTCATGCGAATGCATGGCGGTTTTTTTGTAAACCCCCTTGACTAAAATAGAATAAAGTATATATATCTCTATATATAGTTGAAGCCCATAATAAGTGAAACATGTACATCTCTGTTCTATTGGAGGGATTGATGAAATTAAGATATTTAGCATTATACCTGATAGCTTTTATTCTATTTATTAACCTAAGTTGTTCTGATAATCCTGTTGAACCAACAGATAATCCTCCAGTAGTTTCAATTGTAACACCTCAAGATAATTCGAACTATAATTTAGGTGATACAATTACACTTACTGCTACAGCAACAGATACTGAAGAAGGTAAACTCACAGATAGCTCGCTTGTTTGGTCTTCTGATATTGATGGTCAGATTGGTACTGGGACTACAATAACAATAAGTAACCTGTCTGAGAATAGACATGTCATTTCGTTGATTGCAACTGATCAAACACTCAAGAGTGATACAGTACAAATCACAATCAATCTACATATTACTTTTAAGAAAGCTTTTGGTGGTACCTCTTCCGATTATGGGTATTCAGCCGTAGAATTATCGGATGATAAAGGATATGTTATAACAGGTAATACTGCTTCATTTGGTGCAGGTTCAGCTGATCTTTACCTTGTTAAAACGGATAGAAGTGGAAACAAAGTGTGGGAAAAAACGTTTGGTGGAGAGTTGTATGAGAGAGGAACTTCTATACTGGAAAATACCGATGGTAGTTTAATAATTACTGGGTTTAATTGGTCAGTCGGTTTAGGATTTTCAGCTGGGGTTTATCTTGTAAAAACCGATGGAGATGGCAACCTATTATGGGAAAATACTTATGGTACTTATCATTCTGTAGGATTTTCTCTCGCAAAAACATCTGATGGTGGATATATTGTAATTGGATGGGAACACAGAACTCCACTCACTGGTGACGATGTGTATCTAGTTAAAATTGATAGTGAAGGTAACCTTCTTTGGGAAAATAATTTTGGTGGCAATGAAGATGATAGAGGTTATTCTGTTTGCGAGACATCCGATGGCGGTTATATAGTTACTGGTCAAACAGAATCTTCGGGAGCTGGACTTCATGACATTTACCTTGTAAAAACGGATATCAATGGTAACATGCTCTGGGAAAAAACTATTGGTAGTGAATATATTGAAAAAAGTTATTCTGTTACAGAAGCATTAGATGGTGGCTTTGTAATTACAGGCGAGGTAGGTTCATCTAGTTCTGGTCTTTATGATGTTTACTTAATTAAAACCGATAATAGTGGTAACCTTTTATGGGAGAATACTTATGGTAGGGGTGCGGGTGAATCAGTTTGTGAAACTTCAGATGGAGGTTTTGTAATCACGGGAGAGAGCTATATTTTAAAAACTGATAATCAAGGTGTTCTTGTCTGGGTAAAAGGTTTAGGTATGGGGAATGGCAATAACTATTCTGTTAGTGAGACATCAGATAAAGGCTTTGTGATAACGGGGTTTACAGAATCATTTGGAGCAGGTAGTCGGGATGTTAGTCTTATTAAAACAGATTCTCTGGGTAATGTGTATTAAATGTACTTTATAAAGAGTAATTTTAGAGCCGTCATGCTCAAGCATGGCGGTTTTTTATTGCTTACATTTAACTAATCTAATATACAATAAACTGTGAAAATAATAATAAGGTGAAATTATTGTAGAGACATTTATTAAAATTGGTGGGATATTTATTTTACTGTTTTTTGTCTTTCATATTTTCTTTTGGAGAATATTTGAGTGGGGTACTGAATTAAAAAAACTAAATCGATATAATAAAAGTGTATTACCAATTCTAAACTTTTGTTTGATGTTTGCTTTTATAATATTTTCGGTGTTATCACTTTTTTATACAGAAGATTTAGTAGATACAAAATTAGGTAATGTTATTGTTTTGTGTATTGGTCTCTTTTGGGCATTCAGAGCGATACTTCAGATAGTTTATTTCAAATTAAAGAAGAAAATGTCAGTTATTATTTTTCTGCTGTTTTGTGTAGGAGCCTTTCTTTATTTATATCCCTGGTATTTAATCGAAAGAATTTAAAAAGCTACATAGTAACCGTTATGCTCACGCATGGCGGTTTTTATTTACCTACAAAATCTCTCAGCATTTTGCGGTCATCTTTTTCTAAAATGAAATATCCAATCGTCAATACAAAAATTGCTATGATTCCAACTTGCCATACGAATGCCCCCCAACTGTCGATACTGCAATAGCTTCTTAATAAAGTTGATAATAAATATGCTATGATAAATCCAAGTGAGCCTGTTTTTAATATCTCATACAGAATCCGTCCATACGAAATTTTGAGAACTTTACTTATTAAAAACGGGTAGAGGGTTGTATACAAAATTACCTGTGGGATTGTATTAGCAGTTGCCATACCTACGATGCCGAAAAGCGGAACAAGAAATATTACAAGTATAAGTTTTGAAATTGTTTCAAGGACGACAACCTGTAAAATAACTTTATGCTTTTCACATCCGAACAAAATAGAATTACCGATTATCTGTGGTAGGAAAAATGCTGTGCCGACGGCAAGTATTTTCATGACATCAGCAGTCTGCACAAACTCATAATCTAGCCAGAGATGTACAAACGGTTCAGCAAAGAAAATAACCGAAGTTGCCATCGAAAATGATATGAATGAAATATATTTTAGACCTTTCAGGTAAACTGTCTGAATACGTTCAAATGATTCGTTCGACTCAAGGTGTGAAATTGCCGGAATAAGAGGAACGCCGATTATGTTTATTATATTGCGAATGTACAGCATCAACTGGGCTCCGGGGGCATAAATACCTGCTGCGGCTGTAGTGCTGAGCAGTCCGAGAATAAAACTGTCGGAGCCATACAGTATTAACCAGCAGAGCGAAATAAAGAAAGTGATTTTGGAATATCCAAAAAGTTGTTTCGCCGAATCTTTATCAAAACGAAATGATAGTTTTATCTCAGGATGAATTCTTTTCAAAAGGAAAATACCTACTATAGAGCGAAGAATTGTTGTCGTTACAATTGTCGATGCCAAAGCTACTAGTCCGTATCCATTATAAAGCAAAATTGACATAATGCCGATACGTATGATTTCTTCAATAGCTAATAAGTTTTTAGATATGTCAAGTCTTTGGAAGGCACCATGCGAGTTTCCAAATGCCATCATATAGAATTGAAAAGATAAAAAAGCTCCTAAGAGGATAAGAGCATTTTTCCCTTCAGTAATCAACTCAGGAGAACCGATTTCAAATATCCCAAAGAAGTATTCCTGAAAGAGAAAAACGAGCAGACCAATTAATGTTCCAATAAAAAAGTATAAGAGATTTGCTGTTGATAGTATTTTATTGATAGTTTGAAAATCTTTTTTTGCGAATGCTTTGGATACAAATCTGGTTAAGGCAGAGTTAATTCCAAAATCAAACAACGTAAAATATGAAACTGTTTGAAAAATAACGATCCAGACACCATAACGGGTAGAGCCAAATATCGAGGTTATGTATGGAATAAAGAAAAAGTTTAAAAGAATACGAACAGAAAATGCGGAGGTTGAGGAAAATATATTCTTAAGAAAATACTTTTGTAATTGAGCCACGCTTTCAAACTTTCTTTTTAAATAAAAAAACTTTTATTTCTAATTATTATTGTATAATTTACACTAATGTTATAAAGAAAGAAAACATAATTCATGAAAAAGATATTTATTACAGTCATTCTTTGCTTTTTATTCATTTTTGTCGGGAATGTGAAATCCAAAAATGTTTCCCTTTACGGTTTTACTCCCGCCTCGGTTGACTCATTACCCCCTTTTAAAGTTAAAAAAATAATTAGACACTACAACGAAGTTGTTTTTGCCGGAATTTTGGCAAATATAGATAAAAAAGGAAAGGTCAAATCTCTAAAAGCGGTTAATAAAAAGGATTCTTTAATTGTACCCGTAGTCGAGTTATATATAAAACAATTATCATTTAAACCGGCTATACTAAACAATAAGAAAATTAAATCGATTCTTCCTATTGATGTGGTAATACATAAAAGGGTAAATTAACCTCAACTCAGTTTTCCTCTTTTCCAAGATACAATAGTACTGGATAATGATTTGTTTGAATATGCCTGTGAACTGAATAAAGTTGAACTCCCTAAAGTAATGACATTTCCGTCATATTTTTCAATAGTTAATCAATCAGATTCAACGGGTCGGTATCCCTATATAGTAGAAAAGTTGTCTATGAACGAGGGGAAGGTTACGAATATTCAGAACGAATTTTCATCGAATGACCAATTCTTAACTCAAATCGAATCTGCTATTCTATATAGCGATATTAAGCAGCCTAAAATTAAGGGTAAAGAAATAGCTGCAGATATTTATCTAATGGTATCATTTTTCCCACAGTTAAGCTATCCTGTTGCCCCTTATGATGCTGGTGTGAACGACTCATCTAACCTAATGCATAAATACCGAATTAAGATAATTAATAAAAAATCAAAACTGTTATCTGAGCCGATCCCCAAAAGAGTACCGTCTAATCGGTACGGTCGTCAATTGTTCGACTCGTTCTTCATGGAAGCTATAAATGTATATATTCATATTGACACTTCCGGACATGCTTCTGTGATGAGAGTCGGTACTTCAAACAAGAAATTATCAAATTCAATACGGAAGTTAGTAACGAAGCTGAAGTTTTTCCCTGCCATCGACCAAAATGACAATCTTGTAGATTTTCAAGGATATCTCCGAGTAGAGCCTTATAACGAAACAGATGTACGAATTTCGTATCTTTGGATGAATTAAGATAATTGACCTCTTTATGTTCGTAAACATAAATATAACAATAAGATACAGCTGTCTCGGGTTGCATGTTCGGAAGAGCGAGTGACGCAAGTTCTGCGATTGCGAAAAGGCAATAATCATCTGATAAGTATTATTTAATGGTTCAATCCTCTGTCTATTAACAAGATACCTCTGAAAACGAGAGTTCTCTATCATGTTTCGGCACAATAGTTGTGCATACTTTATGTAGTATTAAAAGAATTGGAAGATATCCGATTCTGGTCTGTATAAAAGAAAGGACGGGAAACATGGAGAAAACGACTCAGGTTTTAAACGTTTTCACGCTGATTATGATAGTTATGACAGGTTTATATATCCATATAAGGTTTGATCAGATTTTAAATAGCTTTTCCCTTATTTTGCTCTGGGTGTCTATAACTTTCTTAATTGGGATGCATCTTGAATATACTTTTGAAATCATTAAACGAATCAATGTAAGAGTCGTTAAATAGTTCATTAAAAATTGCTTGACAATAGTTGAGAAAAGTATATTTTTGAGACTTGATTCGAGTTAAAATGA
This sequence comes from Candidatus Zixiibacteriota bacterium, assembly GCA_024276275.1. Lineage (GTDB taxonomy): Bacteria > Zixibacteria > MSB-5A5 > GN15 > FEB-12 > QQUK01. The sequence goes on along the minus strand of JAJRXM010000035.1, from coordinate 10,726 downwards.
GGATAAACAGATTGAAGAAACACCTTAATTATCAATTAGTTGCGATTCTGCTTTCGACAGTTTTAATACTATTTATGTCATCAAAAATTAGAGCTCAAGAAATCAAAGCTCCTATTGCAGCTGCACTTGAAAAAGGTGATACGGCTTTAGCGATAGACCTATTACAAAAAGAAATTGAAATAGATAAGTCATATTATTTGAATTTCTATACACTTGGTCAAATTCATTTTGCTCAAAAACGTTATACAAAAGCAGCAGAACAATTTCAGTTGTCATTAAAAGCCAAAAAAAGCATTATGATTCAATGTATTGGTTGGGGATGACTCAGCTTGAACTCAACATGGTTGAAGAAGCCTTTGAAACATTTAAAACAGGTAAAAAGAAAGACAAGAAGAATAAGTTCCGTTTTGAAGACGGATTAGGGCTTGTCTTTATGGAACAGAAAAAATATACCGAGGCTGATAAAGCTTTCCGTCAAGCTCTCATAGGTGAACCGGATAATGCTATGTATCATATTCATCTTGGTGATGCCAATTTTTATCAAGGGGTTCCGTCTCTTGCTGTTCTTGAGTACGAAAAAGCGTTGGAAGTAGATACTGCCGGATTAGAAGTTTACTATCATTGGGCAGAAGCCTGTCTAGAGATGAAAGACTACGGCTGTGCTATTGAAAAATTAAAAATAGTTCTACAAAAGGATTCGACTCATGCTCCTTCATGGAGACGTGCCGCGGGGATTTATTTCAAAGCTGCCCGCTCATCTAGAAGCCGTGAGGAAAGAACGATTCGTTTTAAAGAAACAATCGGTGCTTATAAAAGATATATAGAACTTTCAAATGCTCAAGCGGACTCAGCACATGTAAGAGTTTATTTTGAATTAGCAATGTCTTACTCGGCTTTGTACGGTTTTGAGGATGCTGTTGAGTACTATGAAAAAGTTCTCGCAATCCCGTTTGTTGCCAAAGATATTTATTTTAACTATGCCAAAGCTCTTTGGGGTACAAAACAATATGAAAAATCAGGTGAATATCTGAATAAACATATTACGTGGGTTGCAGAACAGGGGCCTGAATACAAGTCACCTATTAAAGAATATGAATTGTACCAATTATTAGGTGATAGTTATTACTATCGTTCTACTAAAGATTATATGACAGCTATAAAATATTATCTTAAATCTCTTGCAGATAGACCCGGTCAAAAACGGATAATACAAAATATAGCGGTAGGGTACCATTCTCTTAAAAGCTATGCACAAGCTATTGAGTATTACGAAAAACGTATTGCTTTAGGACTCAATGATAAATCTGCCTCACTTTTAAAAAATGCCGGTTATAGTGCTCTAAACATTGCCAACGGCACATCTGCTGATGATGAAGAAGAAGATTTAGAAGAAGACGGCGAAGAAGCTGAAGATACTTCTTCCGGTGCTGTAGATGCAAATGTAAATTATTATGAAGTTGCTGTTGATTTTATGCTAAGATACCTTGAGTATAAGCCTGAAGATCAAAAGATTATATCAGTTGTCGCAAATACTTATCTTTACCAACTGGCTGATTGTGTTAACGGTGTGAAGTTTTTTGAAAAAATAGTTTCAATGGACCCGAATAACTGCGATGCTAAAAAATCACTCGGGTATGCATACTTTGGTGGTGTTTGTACAAAAAATTATTCAAAAGCTTTAAAATATTTAAAAAATGCTTATAAATGTATTTCTGCTGATAAAGGGAAATGCGATGATGTCAGCTTGGTGTTATGGATAGCTCAATGTTATCATTTACAGGGTGCTGCAAAAGCTGAAAAGGCTATTGATGCATCTGTTGAATATAAAGCAGCTTATGATTGGTATGGCAAGGTATTAGAATGTCAACCGGGTCATACGGAAGCAAAAAAAGGTCAAGCCGACTTGAAGTTTGAGTTTTAGGAATTAGTATATAAATGTTTTTAACAATTATGATTGGGAGTCTTAATGGCTGCAGAAGGTAAAAAAGGTGAACCAAAAAAACAGATAACTGAGAAAGAGCGTTACAGCTTTATCGGTTTTGATGTTTTTCCGGGTACACCAAAAGATTTATTTAAATCTGATGCCGAGAAATCCAAACATGTTGAAGCAGTTAAGTTAAAACGTGAAAAAGGTGATGTTGTCCGGGATGAGTGTAAGTTGCTTGAAGAACGGGTATCGACACTAGATCGTAATGTTTTGACTCTTGCGTGTATCGTTATTATAGGGACTTTGTTTTTCCCCTGGTTTTCGGCATATAATGAAATTGTTGAGGAAAATAATGACGAGCCAATTAGTGCAGTTGTCGATTCGTCAATTGTTTCTGATTCAACATTAATGACTATGAGCGACACTATGAATTCAGTCTCTCAGGTTATGGATTCGACAGCATTAGCAGTAGCAACAAATGACAGCACTCTTTTAGATACAGAAACTAGTGGAACTCCAGGTGAAGAAGTTCTACACGGCTTTGTAGCCAAAAAGAAAATTCGCAAGGAGTATTATCATCTTGCGGGATACGGTGTTCTAACTTCTTTAGGTACTGTCGGTGGTTATGTTTTTGGTTCCGGAATTATTTTAATAATAACCGGTGTTTTATTTATTCTTTTTGTCCTGTCAAGTCTTGCTATACCCGGGTATACTCTTTATGGGTTATACGGTATGAAAGGTGATGCCGATCAACAAGCTTTGGCATTAAAGAAAATTCTTAAGTTTAACTGGATTCCTGCGATTCTGTTTTTCTTAGCATTTATGCTCTCTTTTATTGGAGCTGAGTACGGCTTTGACAGTAAAGCAGTTTTTACATCACTGGGTAGTTCTTACGGCCCCGGTGTATTTATGGGAAGTTTGTCGTATGGTGTGGTTGTATCTTTAGGAGCATCTATTTTGAATGCCCTTAAAGGTGTAGAAATTTAAAATAATGAATTAATTCTATATGGAGGTTTAGCTCAGTGGTTAAACAAACTCTTTTTATTACAATCAATGCCCTTGTCTCATTGGGAATTGGTTTCGGTATTTGGTACGGTATCTGTCGTACATCTGATAATCCACTCTTAGTATCTGTCTATCATGGCGGTCCGCTTGTTGTGGTTCTTATTATGGTATTTTGTATGTTAGCTGCTTTTGTTGTTGAACGTTATTTGTCTTTATACGGTAACGCTAAAGGTAAAAGCTCTGTACAAGTTTTCTTTAAAAAACTCATTACTCTAATTAGCTCTGATGATTTAGACGGTGCTTTAGCAGCATGTGATAAACAACGTGGTACTACAGCAAATGTTTTACGTGCCGGTCTTGACCGTTATCGTGAAGTAAAAGGTAATTCTAATATCAATAGTGAAAAACGTATTAAATTAACACAATCTGCTATTGAAGAAGCAAATGCGTTAGAAGGTCCATTACTTGAAAGAAACTTAATTGCTCTTTCAACTATTGCTTCGATTGCTACTATGGTTGGGCTTTTAGGTACTACTTTAGGTATGATTCGTGCTTTTGCTGCTACCGGTAACGTAGAAGGTGGTGTTATTGATGCCTCTGCTATGGCTACGGGTATTTCAGAAGCTCTTATCAATACTGCCGGTGGACTTCTTTCAGGTATTTTCGGTATTTTCTTCTATAACTTCTTTGTTAATAAAGTTGATGCTTTTAACTATACTACCGATGAAGCAACATTTGAAGTTCTACAAATATTGAAAGAAAAAGAAGGAATCTAACTTATGGCGGCTAAAAAGAAACGTCGTATTTCCATAAAACTTGATATGACTCCTATGGTGGATATTGCATTCCTCCTGCTCATATTCTATATGGCTACGACAACTTTTAAACCACCTGAAGCACGGGCGGTAGAACTGCCGGAATCACATTCGCAGATCGAATTGCCGGATAAAGATATTATTAATATCACCGTTACTAGTTTAGATTCAATGTATGTGGATTATACTTCTCTCGCAGTTGTGAATATTGAAGGAAAAGATATTGAAACTACTGTTCGTAATGTATCCACTTGCGAAGATGCTTATTGTGTGGCAGAGAAAATCCTTCGAGCTCGTGCTAAGAACTTGAAAGCTTTGGTGGTTATTAAAGCAGACAAAGATGCATCGTTTGGTACTATGAAAAAAATTATGAAACGAATGCAGGAAAATGGTTTAGAAAGATTCTTAATTATTACTGAAAATGAATTAGAATCAGCAGCTGCTGACGCTGCCGGTGCTGAATAAATAATATGACCGTTTGTTCAAATAAATGAATAAACGTTAACGAATTTGAAAGGAAGTGATTACTAAGTGGCTGGTGCTGTTGCCGAACGCTCGAAACCCACAAAAGGGAAAGGGCTAAGAAGACCGAAACGTCGTATTGCTATTTTGCTAGATATGACACCTATGGTCGATATCGCTTTCCTCTTGTTGATCTTCTACATGGTTACAACTGTATTTGCAATGCCTCAGGCTATGGAGATTAATTTGCCTCCGGCTGAAGATGATAAAGAAGTTGAAATTAAAGAATCGAACCTAATCACTATCCGTGTTGACGGTGAAGGACGGTTCTGGTGGAATTTAAAAACACCGTCTCCTGATAATCTTCCTCTTTATTTACCGACTGCTGCGAATACTCCTGATACAGTTGTGTATAAGCTTAATAGTGATACCCTGCAATCTTTGTTAGTAACTCAAAATAGAGAAAACAGTAAACTGAATACTCTTATACTAATCCATGATGATGCAAGCTATGATGATATGGTGAATATTCTCGATGAAATCGACTTAATTGAACGCTCCTGGAACTCATTTATTGCTGAAAAACTCGGTAAAGAGGTCGGGGACCTGACAAAAGCAGATGGGAAGTTCTCCTATAGATATGCTATCGGCGATTGGGAAGAACGTGATAATAAAATAATGGCTGCTGCTGTGCAGCAGGCAATCGAAAGGGGTGAATTATAATGGCTAAACAATCCATTCTATACTCTCCTTACGGTGCTTATGAGTTAAAATCCAAGTATCAACGGAATTTATCTATCGGGACTGCTTCTGTTGTTTCTGTAGTGTTGCTGATACTTTTAGTTTCGTGGATATATTCCGCAATGCAAGATGACTATGCTGATGCCTATGATGCTTCTGCTGTCGTTATTAAAACTATTGCCGATTTAGGTCCACCTCCGTCTATTGCGAAGAAACCTCCGCAAGTAAAAGTAAGTCAACCTGATGTTGCTGCTCCTAAAGTTGGTATTCCAAAACCGGTTGCCGATGATGAAGTTCTTGATGAAGATGTCGTCTTAGCAACAAAAGATGAGTTAGCTGAAATTATTGCTCCTGATATTACTGCCGGTGACGACGGTGATATTATTGTTGATATTGATGAAGATGATTATCTTCCGTCAGCTGATGAGTTTGTTCCGGTTGAAACTATGCCTGAAATGATTCACTATATAACTCCTGAGTATCCTCGTCTTGCCAAACAAGCAGGTATTGAAGGTGTTGTTTGGGTGAAAGCTCTTGTGAGTAAAAACGGTGATGTTATCAGAGCCCAAGTCGGGAAATCTTCCGGTACTGCTTCTTTAGATGATGCTGCTGTCGATGCTGCTAAAGGTAACAAGTTTAAACCGGGTATCCAAAACGGAAGACCTATTCCTGTTTGGGTTACATATAAAGTTGACTTTAAGTTAAATCAATAGTAACTAAATGTTGAATTAAAAAGGTATTCGCCTAAGCGGATACCTTTTTTTTATGCACAGTTCTAACCGCTTATTCGTTTCTATATTAGAAGTAATTTTCTTCATACATTTTTGAACAAAAAAATAAATTCCCCTCAATTATACTATCTCCTCGATAGAAAAGAACCGTCAATTCTAAAAGGAGTTAACGTATGCGAACAAAAGCTATCTTTTCACCGTACGGTGCTTTTGAAATGAAAGCATCTTATCAAAGAAATATGCTTATTGGGAATTTATCAGTAGTTATCATGGCATTCGTAATAATTTGGATAGCCTCATTATTTGATTATGAAAAAAAGAGATTAACGGTTAAACCACGTGGAATAATATGTCAACTTATAGATCAAAGAAAGTTAACTCCGATAGATGCTGAAAGGTTGAGACCTAAAAAGAAAAAACCGGAAATTAAATCATTTGAGGGAGCAATACCTATCCCTGTTCCTGATGTAGAGTATTTGGAGATTGATAATACTGAATTTGAAGATGTGATAACGCCGACCGATGTAAGCGGAACAGCAGGTGAGGGGTTGGATAATAATATAATCGGTAGCGGTAACAGTGACGGGATTTATAGTGCCGGTGGTGTTGTAGATACTGTTATCTATCCGGGTGAAACTGAATTTGTTCCCTTTGAAGAAATGGCAGAGATGCTTTATTACGAACAACCTGTTTATCCTCGATTATGTAAGCTAGCAGGTATAGAGGGAAAGGTCGTAATAAAAGTCTTGGTAGGAAAAGACGGACTTGTGAAAAAAGTTATAGTTGCTCATACGTCAGGGAATGAATCACTCGACCAAGCTGCAGTAGCAGCAGCAAAAGAAAATAGATTCAGTCCTGCACTACAAAACTCAATACCTATTTCGTTATGGGTTTCTTATACCGTAACATTTACTTTGGAATAATATCGGTGGTATTTAGTTGATAGCAGAAAGCCCGCTTTTGGCGGGCTTTCTGAGAATTAGAAATTATAATTATAAATTAAAGGCAGGCAGCAGGCTCAGCTCCTCCTTGGAACATGAAGCTTACTAGAGCTACTAAGTCAGAGATGTCAATTGGGATTGCTCCGCCCGATGCGTCAACATCGCCTTCCTCCGGACATGCTAAATCAGCTCCGCCGTAAAACATCCAGGCAACCATAGCTACAAGATCAGAAATATCTATCCCGTTTACAGTCGGTGGATTTTCAAAACTTCCGTCAACATTACCTCTAAATCCGATACAACAAGGAGGGTCACCCAAGGCTACAGCACCGCTGAGTGTGTCAGGAGTGTAACTTATACAGTTGTTTCTGAACGACGGTTCTTTACCGCTAAACGGTGTAAATGTAATCGGGTTAGGTCCACCGCTTGCTCCTCCGGGTATAGTAAAGTAGATTGATAAAATGACTCCTTCACCGGCCGGTAAATTTGGAGAGGTGTTACCGGATGAAGCACGTAGTAAATATGCCGCTCTGTTGAAAAAACCGTCCCAAGCAGAAAACTGTTGAACTTCAAAATAACTGGTCATAAGTCCGGCTGTCGATATAGAGTCATATACGAGATTCAAAGGACCACCCCAGTTAAACGGAATTTCAAATTCATGCATATCTAAAGTAAACTTTGCCCAAATATCTACTCTAATTGCAGAACCGGGTAATGACTGAACATCTAATGCTATCATTGTGTCAGCTAGTACAACATCAAATTCTTTTAAGACATAAAGCTGACCTTCCATGTTGGAGGCATAAAATCGTCCACTTGGTGTGTGCGGAAAGACTCCCCAGCAACCATTAAAATTAGCAGTTTCCGTGGAAGGGTAGGTGTCAAATTGGGCAATCTCAACTATTGAAGTACCGCTGCTAAGGTCTAAAACAACAACTCCTGATTCATAGTGTGAAACAAAAGCGGTATCGCCTTCAATCTGAGCATTATGAGCTAATCCGCTTCCCCCTAGATATTCATCAATAAGCTGTACATTATTTAAATCTTCGATATTCCAAAGTTTGACTGTTTTCTGAGAAGTTTCTTCAGTAGTCAATACATGACGTTTATCACCGGTCGGCCAAACATTGTGTACATATCCTGCATTCGGAATTGTCCAGCGAGTTAAAAGTGCCGGTGCTGCTTTGTTAGACATATCCCAAATAGAAATTGATGGGTTCCAGCCTTCGGCTAAGTAAAGTGTATCATTATGGCAAAATACATCATGAAGACCTCCACCCGGTCCAAAACTGCCTACGTATGTCGGATTTTCCGGATCGGCCAAACTAATTATTCTAATTGATTGATTAACATCTGATGTACCTTCGACGTAGGCATATCCTGCTGCTGTATCAATGCTCAAATTATGAGATGTCAAATGACCTGCATTTGAAATTGGTACCGAAGTAACAAAATGAACCGAATCAGGGAGGAATGACATATCAATAACCGATAGTCCTGCATTAATACCTGTGTTTTCAGAAACAGAATAGCAGTAATTTTGGTATGTTTTAATATCGTGCCAGGAGCTACTTGGAGCCGGAACAGAACCAGCAAGTGTACCGGTTGACAAATTATAAAATTCAATTGTATTCCATCCTGAATAAATAGCATAATCGGTACCGTTAGCATCTGTCCATCCCCAACAATCTGAACCGGATCCGGTAGGAGAGATAAAAGTATATTCGTTACAGACAAAAAAGACTGAATCGCCACTTTTGTATAAATTTGCGGAAGGTTCATTTGATTGAGAAGCCGAATTCAACGATCCTGAATTCTCTACAGGTTTCCTGTCGTGAGGAAGAATAAAGTTCGGGTCGTTTAATACTTCAAGAGGCATTGCAATAAGCTGGGCAGAAGCAATAAAACAGAATAAAAAAGCGGTTACACAAAATTTCTTTAAATATTTGGGCATATCAAACCTTTCAAAATGCCAAGGGCAAATAATATATGTGATGTTTAGTTTATTCTTAGTAATGTAATCGGTACCGGAAGTAATTAACTCTAACTAAAATAGCCGATAGTTAATTATTGTCAACATAATAAACGATAAAACCTTAAGAAAGTTCCGGATAGACCGTTGATGTCCTGTTTTTATCTCTATTTTGGGTTTCTAAAGCTGTTTTTACAGCAATCGCAATTATTACGATTTTTACGACGACGGAGTAAATAATTAAAATTGTTAAAATAGCTAAACAACCTACGAAGCGGTAACATTTGACAAATATGCATATTTAAGTATATTTATTATAGTACAAGTTTACTTCACAATAATCAGGAGGACATACATGAAATATGTTAAAACGAATATTATTATTTTATACATTATAATATTTTTAGGCAATCAAACAATCTTTCCCATAGAATCCGTTCAGGCTAATCAACCTAATAACAATTTTTCAGATATTCAGGCAACTCACAAACTAACTGATATGCCTTTGTTTTTTACAGAGAATCAAGGACAATGGGACGATATAGTTCAATTTCGTGCTAATTCTGTCGGTGCTACTATGTGGTTCGGTTCAGATGCTGCTTACTACCAATTTACCCGAATAATCGAGTCAGAGATTTCTAATTCTTTTGATGATGTAACCCTGAACATGTCGAAGGATTTACATCAGGTTGAATCTTATGAAACTATGTTGATCAAAGCCAAATTTATAGGAGCTAATAAAAATCCGCAAATGGTCGGTGTTGACATGATAGATTATAAGTGCAATTATTATTTAGGAAACGACCAATCAAAATGGGCAACTAATGTTCCCAATTATAATGCAGTTTTGTATGAAGAAATATATGACGGTATCGATTTAAAGTATTATGATAACGGCAAACAACAGATGGAATATGATTTTATTGTTTCTCCCGGTGCTGATTTTTCGCAGATAAAAATTCAATACGAAGGTGTAGAATCTATTGCTATAAATAATAACGGCGAATTAATTGTAACAACTATGTGGGGCGAGGTTGTCGAACAACGACCTGTTATTTATCAAGTAGAAAATAATAAACGTGTACCAATTGACGGAAGCTATATTCAGAAATCCGATAACTCTTTCGGCTTTGCATTAAGCTCTACTTTTGACTCGTCAATACCGCTAGTAATAGACCCGGTCTTATCATACAGTACGTACTTGGGTGGAAACCAAAGTGATTTTGGTACTGCAATTACAGTAGATGCTTCCGGGGCTGCGTACGTAACAGGGCATTCATCGTCAACTAATTTCCCGATGCTTAACCCTTATCAAATAGGTGATGGTTCTACAGATATATTTATCACAAAGTTAAACAGTTCCGGGACAGGTCTTGTTTACAGCACTTACTTAGGCGGTAGTAGCAGTGAAGCGGCAGGAGGTATTGCTGTAGATGCATCCGGGGTTGTGTATCTTTCTGGCAGGACAAGTTCTGCTGATTTTCCAACACACAACCCATATCAGGGAACCCTTAATGGTGATGCTGAAGATGCTTTTGTTGTGAAGATAAGTTCCGGTGGCGATAGTCTGATTTACAGTACCTATTTAGGCGGCAATAATACTGACTATGTAAGCGATATAGCAATAGATGCATTAGGGTCAGCTTATGTGATAGGGGCTACAGTTTCTACCGATTTTCCGACATATAATCCTTATCAAGGAACAATACTAGGTGCTACGTGGGATGTTTTTATTACAAAGTTAAACAGTTCCGGTGATAGTTTGGCTTACAGTACTTACTTAGGTGGATCAGGTTCTGACTGGGGTCATGGAATTGCTGTAGATGGGCTTGGTTTTGCTTATGTAGTTGGATATACATATTCCTCTAATTTCCCTACACTTAATGCTTATCAGGGAAGCAAAGCAATCGGTAAGGATGTTTTTGTAGCAAAATTAAGTAGTGCAGGTAATAGTCTAATTTACAGCACTTATATAGGTGGCAATGATGTAGACGCGGAACTTGTCAATAAAAATGAGACACATTTCTTAATTATTTCTTCTTGAAATTTTCTACAAAATTACATTTTTTTCTGTTTTTACGCAGCTCTCGGTTTATTTATCCAGACTTTTTTCGATAACCGTTTCAATTTCG
>JAJRXM010000034.1 GCA_024276275.1 Candidatus Zixiibacteriota bacterium | reverse complement strand
AAGGTCTTTTTGAGTCGTTGATTCTACATCTTTTTTCTTAAGTTTTTCAAGTGTAAATTGAGCATAACCTAAAATACCGCCTAAAGGATTATTTAGTTCATGTGCTACTCCTGCAGCAAGCTGTCCGATTGCACCAAGTTTTTCAGATTGAATGAGCTGAGCTTGAGCATCTTCAAGTTCTAAAGTTCGTTCGATAATCTTTTCTTCCAGAGTTTTATTGTAATTTTCAATTTCTGAACGAGATATTTTCAGAGAATCTACCATCATATCAAACGACTTTGCCAGCTTACCGATTTCATCGTTTCTGTCAATATTAATTTGTTGATCTAAATTACCTTGACTTATCAGAGTAGTAGCATCTACCATTTTCTTAATTGGAGATACAATAACTCTTACAAAGAATGTTAAGATGATAATAGCAATGATAGAAATAATAATTGATAAGAAGAAGGCCGCATTTTGAGCCTCAGCAATAGAATCATTTACATGTTCTAAAGAAAATACAATCTTAACATTACCTATAATTTCTGCTTCTGCTTCATTATTAGAGTCTAACCCGCCTGTTAATCCAAGGTTTTCACGGCTTAACTCTTTTTCAAAATAGAAGACCGGGTAGTTCATCACCAAGAATTCTTCACCTTTTTGATTTGACACATAATAATCTTCGCAGTATTCTCTGTCAGTATTCTCATCATTATTATCTGCTTCTTTAACAAGTATAGCTGTCGTGTCATTCCATTCACCGGTAGTTGCCAGAATTTCATTGTCAGAATTGACGATTTCAGCATATTCAACATTGTCAAAAGGTGACAAGAGTTTCATCGCGTCATTTATTTCATAATTAGATCCAAAAATAATACCTGTTTCAACAGATGCTGATAACATGCGAATCATTGCTTCACTACTTGTTTCCATTTCACGACGGAAACCTTCTGATTGCTTTTTGGTCAGATACATACTGAAACCGAAAATTGTAGTTATCAGAAGAGCTGCTACCGGTATTACAAATTTCATCCGTAAGCTGTTCGGTAATAGTTTGTTCAAGAAGTTATATCTCATCGATACACCTCCTTGGCAACAGATATTAATTCTTCCGGTATCGTGATGTTGATACGTTCAGCAGTTTTTTCGTTATAGTGAAACCAAATAACATCTGCTGTAGTAACTTCAATAGAAGAAGGCGGTATACCGGATATTATTTTATTAACAATTTCGCCTGCTTGTCGCCCTACTGCTTTATAGTCAAAATCAAGTGCGAATAAAGCACCCGACTCAACCACATATTTTGAAAAGCCCATAAAAGGTATTCTTTTACGAAGCGTATTTATTAAAATGTATCTTGTAGTTCTTTCTTTAAAAAGATTCATGTCAGCAACAGACCAAATCCCTTGTACGAGTGATGCCAATGAATCTAGTTTTTTGGGAAGTTCTTTTTCATGATTTACTTTTATTGCTATAAGCTCTAGTCCTTGTTGGTTGGCAATAATTTTAGCTTGTGGAATTAAGCTTTCAGTATTTTGGGTATATAGAACACCTATTTTTTTTAAGTTTGGAATAATTTGCTTAAATTTAGAAAACTGAACTTTAGTCGGGATATCTATAGAAGCACCGGTTATGTTTTTCCCCGGATTTGAAACTGAATTAACAAATCCTGATAGTACCGGATATTTCACTGATGAAAAAACAATAGGTATATCATCGAAGTTTTCTTGTGCCAACTTTGTAGCAGAGGAGCCGATTGTGAGAATAAGTTTCGGGTTGATAGTTTTAATTGAGTCAATGATAGATAGATTTTTATCCGAACTATTTTTAACTAAAAAGTTAGTAAAAATAACAGTAGGATGTTCAATACTAATAATTTTTGAAGCACCTTTGATAGTACGTCTTGTCGATGTTAATTCATCGCCGGATATAATAACGATGTTATCTTTACCGGCTTGAATAAATTCGGTAAGACATAAAATAGTGCATATTACCAGTATTAGAATTTTTACAAATTTATGCATTTATTCCTGTTTCTATCCATTTTAATACAGCAAAAGGGTTAAATAGCTTTATTTATAAAAGATGTATCTCCGCTTAAATTTTCTATATCGTTTTACTTATCGGGCATTTACAAGGAAACTTGATATCCAAAAAATCTTTATATAATAACAGTTTTAGAGGATGAAGCAGTTCAAATCTGACTCAAAATAAGGTGTCAAAAAAATACTATTTCTGTGAAAAAATCATTAAGAATATGATTAAGGAATAGTAAAGAACTCCGATAACGTCTATAAGCATAAAACATAAACTTCGTAAATCTTTAAAAACAGTTGGTGTTTATTTAATAACAAATAAGATGTAGAATTTGATTGAAATAGTTAAATTTGGAGGCTTCACATTGATTAAGCAACCGTTGAAGTTAATACTGTATATAGTACCGTTACTTATATTACTATTAACCTCACAAACTAAAGCAGGCGTTACCGGAAAGGTTTCTGGAATTGTTCTAGATGCTAAATTCGGTGAGCCTATCGTTGGGGCTACTGTACGAATTCTTGGAAGTAATATTGCTACACAGACTGATATGGATGGAGAGTATTTTATAATTAATGTTCCCAGTGGAAAATATGATGTTTCTGTTACTTCAGTTGGATTTGAAACCGTAACAAAATTAGATGTTCGTGTATTAGTAGATTTAACTACACCGGTAGATTTTGAAATTAAAGTAAAGACAATTGATATCGGAGCAAATGTTGAAGTATTTGCACAAAATCCTATTATTCAAAAAGATTTAACAGCATCTAAAGTAATTTTCACATCCGATCAATTACAACAACTTCCGAATATTATTACTGTTCAATCTGTATTAACAAATTATCCCAGTGTTGTAATTGGACGAGATGAAGATTTACATGTTCGCGGTGGACGTTCCGGTCAGGTTTCTTACTATTTTGACGGATTTTCAATTCAGGATCCATTTGTCGCAAACTCCGGTATCCGTATAATGCCGAATGCTTTGGAAGAATTATCATTAACATCGGGCGGTTATACTGCTGAATATGGTGAAGCTCTTTCGGGAGTTGTGAGTGCTGTGACCCGAGAAGGTGGCTCTGAGTATAAGGGTACTGTTAAAATGTATGAGGGTATGACACATTCATATAATGTTAATTCCGGTGAATGGTCTGATTTAAATCGAAATGGAAATAAATCAGCCAGTTTGTTACTTTCCGGTCCAATACCTATGTTGAATAACAAAACCGATCATTTCTCATTTGCCGGTGAATATCTAAATGCCCCTACTTCGCTTCCTAATAATGGGATTGCTTCTTATACCGGAACAGCAAAATTTTCAATCCAGCCAACTCCAAAAATAAGATTAATATCCAATTTAACTTACTATAAAGCAGGAGGTGAAGTTTATGATCATCGTGATGTAAACGGTGTCTCTTATAGTATGAATTTGGACGGGTTGCCAAGCTTTAAAAAAGAAGCGTATTTGATAGGGCTTTCAGGTAATTATCATTTGAATGAAAAAGTGATAATTTCAACACGTTTTAACCATTTTTATACAATGACAAAAACTGCTCCTGAACATCTGTTTAATACTTACTGGAAAGATTGGGAAGGGTATTCTGAAGATTCAAACGGTGTATACAACGGTACTATTGACGACAATAACTACCGAGGAAATGTAGATTACACGAACCCTATGGAGTTAATAGGTTTTACTACCGGTAATGATTATGATCCGACATTTCGTTTAAGAGAATCGAAATATAATGCCTTGCACATGAGTATTGTTAATCAGGCAAATAAGAATCATCAATTAAAAGCAGGTTTTGAATATAGAACTTATGATATTAAATGGGATTTCAAACAATTTTATAATTCACAACCTTATGGTGAAAAATATGATTCGAAACCTATTTACTTATCGATGTTTTTACAGGATAAAATTGAATACGATTTTTATGTATTTAACATAGGCTTGCGTTATGATTATCGTAATGATGATATAAAATATCGTTTCTTAAGTTCACCGGATGATACATCATCGGTGTATAAACAAGCTGAAAGTGTTTCAAACATATCTCCTCGTTTTGGTGTATCATTCCCGATTTCTGATATTTCGGTTATGCATTTTAACTACGGTATTTATTATCAGGTTCCTAGATTTACATATATGTATACCAATTTGGAAGGAGATACGCAGTCAGGATTTCCGCTTTTGGGTAACCCGAACTTGAAACCTGAACGGACAACATCTTATGAGGTTGGTTTAAACCACCTTCTTTCTGAGAATCTCCGTATAGATGTAACTGCATATCAAAAAGATATAGTTGACCTAGTAACAACAAGATTGTTACCGAGTAATAAAGCAACTTCTGCAGTAGTTACGACTTTCTTAAATGAAGATTATGGGGCAGCAAAAGGTATTGATGTTCAGATCGAAAAATTACCGGGTAAAGGTTTGTTGAATGCCTCTATCTCATATGGGTATATGATAGCTAACGGTAACGGTTCATCAGCTTACGACCCATATTACAGTTTTCTGACATCAACGATTGATACAATTGCTCCGGTATCTGAATTTCCGCTTGATTTCGACCAAAGACATACATTGACAGCAGTTTTAGATTTCAGAGTACCAGCAAAATATAAAGCTCAAATGTTTGGGTTGCAGTTTCCGACAAATTGGGGAGTCGGGTTTGTAGGTAATTACGGCTCAGGTCTTCCATACACTATTACTGACAGAAACGGAAATCGTATAGGAGAAAGAAACTCAGGACGCTTACCTGCTAACTATACGGTTGATATGAAATTTATTAAACATTTCAATGTCGGTAAAAATAATTACAAACTATCATTCTTCTTTGAAGTCGATAATCTATTTGATAAACGAAATATCATAGATGTATATACAAATACCGGAAGACCCGATTATGACGGAAGAGGTCCTACGGCTACGATAACTTCAGGAATGACTCAAGAAGAAATAGACTATGCTAACAGCGTTAATCGTTACAACCGTCTATATGATAAAGACCCAACCAATTATTCAAGACCCCGGACTCTTCGTACTGGGTTAGAATTTAACTTCTAAGCCGGGAGAACAATATGAAAATGAGAAATTATACAGTTAGTCTTTTATATCTTTTAGTTACTTTACTTGTTGTTTCAACAATAAGTGCTAAAAAAATTCCAAAATCAAACCAACCTAACGGAGGTAATCCAACTATCTCTTTAGCACCCGGGTTGAATACACTTGACCAAGTTACCCATAATCAGGGTCAAATAGTAACTACTATTGATAATTACGGTTATATCGGCGGTTATTCATACAGAGGTTTACCTTCCGGAGAATGGCCAAGAAATTCCGGACATAGTTATTTAGCTGAAATCAGATATTGGATGGGTGCAACAATGCCAAACGGTGATATTGCAGTTGCTAATTCAACTGATGATTTTCAAGCTATGACAATGCCCGTGAGTGGAGTTGACGAATATAAAATATATCTTTCAACCGATACAACCCGATATTATGATTATGATATTACCGATACCGTAGGATTGGGTGAAAGTCGTCCGGCACAAGGGTGGAGAGTTTGGAATGAAAATCTGAATAGCTGGGGATATAATCAAAAATATAATACCTTAGCAACAGGATTCACTCAAGGCGGTCCTACTTCTGTACAGGATTCTTATTATCGTTTTAATGATGCCGCCTCTGGAAGTTCTTTAATGGGACTTGAATTGACACATTCTGTGTATCAATGGAATTATTGTCATAACGAAGACTTTATGTTTGTCGTTATGGATATTACGAATACATCTTCAAATGATTATACTGATTTCGCCTTTGGACTTTATGTAGATTTAGATGTAGGCGGTCCGGACGGATCAGGTGAAAACGGTCGTTTACAAGATGCAGTAGTTTATGATACTGCAAACGGTTGGGCATATAACTATGATGTTATAGGTACTGATCCGGGATGGAACGCAAAAACCGGTATTATGGGTACTAAACTTTTAGAAACTCCTAATAACGTCGGTATGACGGCATTTCGTACTGATGACTGGGCATTTCTGCCGGACAATGACCCCGGTAAATTTGCGATGATTAATTCGACACAATATGATACACCTTTAGCTCCTACCGATCAATTTTATATTCAAGCTGTTCGTGGAATTAGTCTATTGGCAGGTGAAACTGTTCGAGTTGTGTATGCTTTAATTGGAGCTGAAGATTCATTGGACTTTGTACAAAATGCTGATGCGGTTCAAACATTATATGACGGGTTTTATGTTGGACCGGAACCTCCGTCAATACCGACCCTTTCAGTTCGTGCCAGTGATGAAAAAGTTTATCTTGAGTGGGATAATGTTGCTGAAAATTCAACGGACCCTCTTTCAAGTGTGCAGGATTTTTCCGGATATAAACTGTATCGCTCTACCGACCTTGGCAAAACATGGGGAGCAATTGACGAAAATAATACAAACAGTTGTCTTGAATTAGATTACGAAACAATAGCATCATATTCTGTTACAAACACAGGAGACCCGATTCCGCATACGTTCGTTGATACCGGTCTCTATAACGGAGTTGAGTATTGGTATTGTTTAGCAGCCTTTGATAAGGGAGACTCTTTAACAGGTGGAGACCCTTTACAAAATGGATTCGGTTTAGCCGGTTCATCTCCGAATGTTGTAAAAGTTACTCCTCGAAGTCACCCCGCCGGATTCTATGAGGCAGCATCAACGGTAGAGCATTTTTATACCGGATTTGATGTCCCTTCTGACGGTAAAGTATTTCCTACTGTATTTGATTGGAATGCTATGGTAAGCGGAGATTATAAAGTTGTATTTGAAGATACTCCTGATTCAACTTTTTGGCATCTGATAAATACAAGTATTTCTGATACAATAATAGCTTATCAAACACAAATGAATAGCGAAGACCCGGGTCTTTATGATGTCGTTAACGGATTACGTGTTGTCGTTAATGACGGTGATATAACTCCTCGTTCTTATGGACAAACAGTAGGTGATTCCAGTTTAGTTCTTGATAAATTCTGGGGTATCGGTCTGAATAACTTCTTTAGTGCAGATATGACATTTGGACATAAACGCTTCCGTGATTCTTATGAACTACGTTTTACTGGTGACTCAACTTTGGCAGCTTGGATTCTGGACGGGTATTATAGCTCGGATTATCCTTATACCGTACCGTTTGAGGTTTGGAATACAACTACAAATCAACAAGTATCTTTGGCTGTATATGATTTTAATAATAACGATATATGGGAACCTTACGATTTGTTACAAATTGTAGACTATCCGTATGATTCAACTCAATCAGTAGCCGCAGCCTCATTTCCGTTAGACTATAGTTGGTTAATCGGCTTTGATGAAACCTTATACAATCCTCAAATCGGAGATGTCTATACAATTGATGGTGCATCTATAAACGGACCACAAGATGAATTTCTCTTTAAGGTTGACGGTATTGATACACAGGCAGCAAGTAATGAATTAAAAAATATAAAAGTTGTGCCTAATCCGTATTTTGTCTCTTATGAGGGTATAGTAGAGCGGTCTTATGATTTAAATACCGCATTACATTTTACTAACTTACCGAATGAGTGCACAATAAGAATTTATAACCTGGCCGGAGACTTAGTCAAAACGATTGATCATAATCAAGTTGGTGGAGAAGCTACTTGGAATCTATTATCTGTTAATGATCAAAAAGTTGCATCCGGCATTTACTTTTACCATGTCGAATCACCTTACGGTGAATTCCTCGGACGATTTGCGGTAGTGAAGTAGAGGAGTGAATAAAATGAAAAAAATATCTTTAGTTGCTTTTATGTTTCTCTTCATCTTTTGTTCTGTCTCTGCTCAATTTAGCAAGGTCGGTTCAAGTGGTGCTCAGTTTTTAAAAATAGGTGTCGGTTCAAAATATCAGGGTGCCGGTGAAGCAACTGCCGCATTCGTTAATGATGCTTATGCTATGTATTGGAATCCTGCCGGATTAGTTGGTGTTACTGAACAGCAGGCAGTATTTACAAAGGTGAATTATCTTTTAGATGTAAATTTAAACTACTTTGCCTATGCTAAAAATTATGAAGAAATAGGTGTATTCGGTTTTTCGGCGACAGTACTTTCTATGGATGACTTAGAAATTACTAATTTTGAAAACCAAAATGGAACCGGTGAATTCTATTCAGCATCTTCATATTCTTTGGGTCTTTCTTTTGCCAGGCAATTGAATGCTAAAGTTGCATTTGGAGCTACTTTTAAATATGTCGGTGAAAAAATTCATCATCTTCGTTCATCAGGAATTGCATTTGATTTTGGAACTATGCTTAATACAGGGTTTAATTCGCTCAGAATGGGAATGAGTATTACTAATATGGGACCTAAGATGAGTTTCTCGGGTTCAGATTTAGTATTCCAAAATACAGACTCTTCCGGAGTTTCGGTAACATCTGAGAAAAAAGCCTCATCGTATGAATTACCGTTAGTCTTTCGTATCGGTTTTGCATATGATATTGATTTTAGCTCACAATCGGTTTTGACCTTATTATCAGAGTTTAAACATCCAAATGATAACCTTGAACAAGGTTCGTTAGGTACACAGTTTGCCTTTGACGATAAGTATTTCCTTCGAGGTGGATATAAAATCAATTATGATGAAGAAGGATTAGCCTTTGGAGGCGGTATTAAAACAAAAATTGGAGAAGAATCCCAACTGTTTATTGATTATGCATGGCAAGATTTTGGTCGATTAGCATCTACACAGCGTTTTTCAATCGGATTTGCCTTTTAGAAAATGCTCAAAAATTTTATTAAAACCCCTTATAAAAGGGGTTTTTTTTAAGCTGTTTTTAGTATATATTGTATAACTCAAAAATAAAATTATGTGCGTTTCATGGAGTTTAAAATGTTAAAAAAATTATATTTCTCAATTCTGATTGTATCTCTAATTCTTCCATTATCAACTATACATGCCGAATCAAAAGCAGGGACATTATCTAATTATTTTGATTTGCTTGCTTCGGGAAATTTAGAATCAGCTTATTATTTATGGACAGAAGAATGTCGTGAAAGAGCCGGAAGATTTGGTATTGAATATGAAAATATTCCTTTGAAAATTGATTGTTATTCTCCGGTTGTAAAAGATATCGATCTTATGAGAGACTATTTACAACCTCCTGCTAAAAAAACAGCTAATATGCCTCTCGGGTTTTCGTCTCTTTCATATTCCGCCATTGTAAGTGGGGAATTGGTCGAACATACATATTATATGAGGGATATAGATAACTATTTCTGGCTGACATTTCCTCAGCAGTATTATACTGCGAATTGGGAAACTAAAGAGACAAAATATTTTAGAATCCGCTATAACAGTATTTTAGAAAACAATCTAAATGAAATAAATCTGGCTGAAGCTGATAAATTTATTGAGAATACAGCGGTACAACTAGGACTCTCAAATGAAGATATTAAACTGATTGAACAAAAGAACATCGAATACATCTATTGTGAATCTGATAAGCAAGTCAAAAGTATTACCGGGCATTTAGTCAAAGGTACCTATGACATGCCGTCAAATGATATTATTTCGGCATTTTTCCCGCATTATCATGAGATAGTTCATTTGCTTGTAAACTATAAATTACGAAAATTACCTTTTTATGCTTTACCGTTGCTACGTGAAGGGTCCGCTGTCTATTTTGGAGGTCGATGGGGGAAAGCACCTAAAACATTAGCTACTATCGGTGAATTTCTTATTACAGAAAATATCGTTTCATTAGATTCAATTATTACTTTCTCTGATTTTAACAAGATAGCAACATCAAATATAGCCTATTCTGTTGCCGGGTTATTTACCGGCTATTTAATTGATAAAATTGGGGTTGATGCATATTTGAAATTGTATCGAGAGTTTAGTGGGGACCTTAAAACACTAATGTATTTATCTGCTGATGAGATAAAACAAAAATTTGCTGACACCGTTAAGAAGAAAAACTGGGATGATCTGCAAAAAGATTTTCGCTCCTATCTTGATAAGTTATTAATAAACGCTCAAATGACTCCGGGGTTAACCAAGGGAAATAAAGAAATATATAATGCCGATGGAATAATTATAAGAGACGATAAAGGTTTTTATACTTTTGAAATCTCCTCTCAAAGTAAAGATACTGTTTCGGGTAATTTAGTGTTTGATTATGAAAAGGCTTTGGATGGAAAAAATTCTTCACTATTTGGAGAGCAGTATAAACTTACCAAGAAGTTTTCCGGTTATAGATTCGGTGTTAGATATGACCGTAATGAGGTCGGCGTATATGACTATGCAACAAATCATCTTATTGCTAAATATATCTGGAGCTTAAAACCGGTAGATAGTTATTTTGATGATTCAGAGCATAAATTGTATTTTAAATTTAAAAAAGATGTCTTACCTTTTGAATTAAATAAGAAAACGGATTTTACACTTTTATCAGATTAACGTAAAGAGCATACATGGATCAGTTTACGCTCGTTTTACTAATTGCGGTTGTCATCAATATTATAATCACGTCATTGCTTTTTATCAATCTGAAGAAAAGCAAACCGGATGATTCAATTTCGCTTACTCTGTCTGAATTTAAAAACGAAATTACTACCAAACAACTGGAAGGTCTGATAACTCTTAAAGATTCTGTTGAAAAAGCAAATCAAACTCTTTTCGACAGACTATCTGAGGGAAATGCGGCTATCGACAAACGGCTTGCAGTCGTAAGTGAAATTGAAAACAAATTAGGTCAGCTTTCAACTCAAACAAATAATCTAGAGTCAATTGGCAAAAATATCCAGTCACTTTCTGACATATTAAAACCGCCTAAAATGCGAGGCCAATTCGGGGAGATACTTCTTGAAAATTTACTTCGGGAAATTTTACCTGAAGCCCTGCTCGACTTCCAATATAGCTTTAAAGATAATGTGCGGGTTGATGCAGTTGTCAAACTAAACGAAAGATTGATTCCGATAGATTCTAAATTTCCATTGGAGTCGTTTAACAGATTAATTACATCAGCAGATGAAGATACAAAAAGTAAATCTGAAAAAGAATTTGCACAGGCAATTAAGAAACATATAGATGCTATCAGCGACAAATATATTCGTCCTGATGAAAACAGTACAGAATTTGCTCTGATGTATTTACCGTCGGAAGCAATTTATAACCATCTTCTTTCACACGAACAAGAACAATTATTTCGCTATGCTTTGCTTAAAAAAGTAATACCGAGTTCACCGGGGCACATGTACGGGTTTCTAGCTTCAATTTCTGCCATTTACCGAGAAGCAGGGATAACATCGGGAGGTCGTAAATTCGGCGAGTTATTAAATTCATTGCATGAAAATGTTTCAAAATTAAACGATTTACAAGAAAGAACATCCGGTTCGCTTAGGTCGGCGGTTAAAAATGTCGATAAAATAAAAGATAGTCTAACTACTATGCAAAATTTATTACAAGACTATATTGATATGAAATAAATAGAGAATATGTATATTAAATCGTTTGTATGGAGTTTATAATATGAGTTTTAAAGAGTATGATTTGATTGTTATAGGTTCGGGACCTGCGGGAGAAAAAGCTGCAATTGAGGCCGCTCGGATGAGAAAAACCACTGCGATTGTCGAAAGGCATTCCTTGCCGGGTGGAGTCTGTATTCACACCGGAACAATTCCCTCTAAAACGCTTCGAGAAACAGTTCTCTATATCTCAGGGTTACGACAACGATCTGTCTATGGACTGGTTGGAGGAGTAAAAGCGAATATCTCTGTAAAAGAGTTGATGTATCGCAAAGATCAGGTTATTCAGGAAGAAGTCGATGTTATCCAGCAAAATATGGCAAGATATCGAATTGATGTTATCAAGGGTGTCGGTATGATATCTGACCCACATACTGTAGTTGTGTCGGATGCTGACAATAATACTTCGATTCTAAAGGGTGAAGTAATTGTTATTTCTACCGGGACTAAACCTTATCGACCCGAACGCTTAAATTTTGATGACCATTATATTTATGACGGGGAGACAATTTTAAATCTTGATACGATTCCCCGTTCAATTACGATTGTCGGTGGTGGTGTTATCGGTTGCGAGTATGCGTCCATTTTTGCACATCTCGGAGCAAAAGTAACGATTATTGATAGTAAAGAAAGATTACTTCCTTTTTTAGATAGAGAAATCGCCGATGCGTTGATATATCTTATGCGAAAATACCGTATTAATCTAATTCTTGGTGACGGCGATAAAGAAACCTATATAGAAAATGAGGAAGTAGTCACTATTACAAATAACGGACGTAAAATAGTCTCGGACAGGCTTTTATTCGCGGCTGGGAGAAGCGGTAATACCGAAAATATCGGCTTAGAAAATCTTGGAATTGATGTTAATGATAGAGGGTTAATTAAAGTAAATGAAATGTATCGAACATCTGTAGATAACATCTATGCCGTAGGCGATGTTATCGGGTTTCCCTCATTAGCATCTGTATCAATGGACCAAGGACGACTTGCGGCGATTCATGCCTTCAAACAGGGTGATACATCCAGTATCAATAATATTTGGCCGATAGGAATATATACAATTCCCGAAGTTTCCATGGTTGGTGAAACAGAAGAATCATTAAGTGAAAACAATCAAGAATATGAAATAGGAATCGCCAGGTATTTTGAACTTGCCCTAGGACAAATTATAAATGACCATGACGGTATGTTGAAACTAGTATTTGAACCGAAATCACGTCGGATTTTAGGGGTGCATATAGTAGGTGAAAGAGCAACCGAACTTATTCATATTGGACAGGCAGTAATGACATTTGGGGGGACGTTGGATTATTTTATGGAAACTGTTTTAAACTATCCGACTCTTTCAGAAGCATACAAGGTTGCCGCACTTGACGGGTTTGCTCGAATTGAAAATAGATTATAACTATTAATTCTGTTGTTGTAAGATAAGATTATTTAATCTTTTTCGAATATCAGGTGTTTCCGGTTCATCGGGAGCAAGCCTTACAAATTCTTTAAAAAAAGCAATCGCTTGTTTTGGTTGTTTTTTTATTTCAGCAATAAATCCCCTAATTAAGTATGCATATGTCTGAGAGGGGTCTTGCCTTAAAACTTCTTTTGCGGTTGAATCTGCATTTACAATATCTTTTAATCTGTAATAAATAATAGCTAAATCAGTCTGCATATCATAATCATTAGGATAAATTAAAAGAGCATCAAATACTTTTTCTTTTGCTTTATTAAAGTCACCTAAGTCTCGATAGTAAGAATAGTCCAGTTTGAGAAAATCTTTTTCATAGGGAGAAATCATCAGGCAAGTATCAATTTCAGGACGGGCAAGATTAAATTGTTTTTGGGTAATCAGAATTGAAGCAATTTGATATCGAGGTTCTCCCCAGAATGGAGATTTAATTTTGAGCTGGTAGTATAATCGCAATGCTTCGGGATACATCTTAGCATAAGTATATTCACTGGCAGCGGTGAAGTCTAAAAAGTCTCTGGACCTTTTAGGAAGATTCAAATACCAGTAATTAGCCTTATCGATTTCTCCTGTTTGAAAATATGAGTCTTGCAATGCGGTAGAACCCTCTATATAGAAATGATGGTTTTTCTCAAGGAATACTTCAATTTGTTTTTCTGCTATATCAATGTTAGTGTAACTCGGCAAAGTAATTAATGGAATAAAAAGAGAAAACAGAGCAAGATATCTTAAGTTTTTAGTAGAGCCAGAGAGAAAGAGAACCAGTAAAATTATCAGAGGAGAAAAATAAACCGCAAATAATGGTGCATCAAAAATTATAGAGTGAGTCGGTTCTGAAATAAAAACAAGAGTATTGGCAGATAATATAATCAGAGTTACTAATTGAAAACGAAAGGTGTTGTGGACTTTTTTTCTGTTTTTGAAAATTAGAAATTTAACTATAATAACTTGAGGTACAAACAAAAAGAGAAGTTGTAAAAAGTCAGCAAAGTGAGAAAGAGAAAACAAACTATAATACACTCTGATATTCATACCTTTTATAAAGAGAATTTGTTTTGCGAATTCAAAATTTGATGATGCCATCCAAAATACAGTTGCCAATAAACAAGCATAAGTTGTTATCCCTAGTATGTATGCTACAGTAGTCTGTTTAAAGAGCTTGCTGAAAGTTATAAACAAAAGAGCAGGTAATAACAGCAGTAAACTGATATGGACTGTGATAGCAAGCAGAGTTATAATCCATAATATAGCTAATGTTTTAAATGATTTTGTTCTCTCAAACTGTAATCCATAATAGATAAAGAAATAAATAGATGCCGAGATAAATGAAAGATTACCTACAAAGCCAAAATAGGAGAGAGTCTGCGGACCGAAGAAAATAATAATAAAAATAAGAAATCTATTTTTTGTTGTTTCGCTAATAGTTTTTGAAATCAGAAGTGAGGCTATACAAGTCAACACAGTTCCTAAATAAGAGAAAAGCTTCCAACTATAGACACCAGCCGTACTGTTTTTAATTTCAAAGAGTGAGAAAAGTTTGTAAAAAAGAGAAACAAGAAAAACTGAACCGTACTCATAGAACCTATAAATAATACTGTCGGTTTGTGCAATTTGATGAATCTTATAATTCCCGCCTCCGTAAATAAATGAATCAAATTGAAAGATTAAGAAAAGCAGAAGTAAAAAGCCAAACAGCAAAAATGAATTGAGTCGGTTGTTCAGCAAGTTGTAGATAAAGTTGTTTTCTTTATTGGTAAGAATATAAAACGATGTACATACCAATAACGGCACGATATAATACCATATCGGAATATAAAACAGCTGGGTAAATGACCAATTATTGTCAAAAGAAAAAGCACCTATAATTCTGACAATAAGAAACAGAGTAAATGTAACTCCAATTACAATCGTAATCGGTTTGGTATGTTCCTCAGAGTTAGTCATCAGTTGTTAAAACTCCTGACGACCTTCTAATGCTCTGGAAAGTGTAGCAGAATCGGCATATTCCAAATCAGAACCGACCGGGAGACCGCGAGCTATTCTGCTTATTTTCAGTCCCAGAGGTCTCAACAACCCCGCAAGATAAAGAGCAGTTGCTTCACCCTCGACATTAGGATTAGTTGCTAAAATAATTTCGGTGACATCTCCGTTATGAATTCTTTGAAGCAGTTCACTAATTTTTAAATCATCCGGTCCGATTCCGTCAAGAGGAGAAAGTTTCCCTCCAAGTATATGAAACATCCCGTTAAAACTTTCCGCCTTATCAATAGCGGCAGCATCGGGAGTTTCTTCGACAACGCATATAATAGATCGAGAGCGTTTTGGGTCGGAACAAATCTGACAAGGGTCTGTTTCGGAGATATTATTACATTCTGAGCAGAACCCGACTTTTTCTTTTACTTCCCGAATAGTATCGGCTAACTCAATAGCGTCTTCTTTGGATAATTTGAGAATATGAAATGCCAAGCGGTTTGCTGATTTTCTCCCGATTCCGGGAAGACGTGCTAAACGGTTGGCGAGTCTTTCAACTGAATTTGCTGATTTAAACATCAATTTATCATTTTCTTGGAAAGGAAGATTCATACCGGGTATATTCATACCGCCGGTAATTTGTGACATATTTTCAGCTTGAATTTCGCCGGCTTTTTCTTTTGCCTGATTGATTGCAGCAACGATTAAATCCTGAAGCATTTCGACATCATCTTTGTCTACAACTTCCGGGTCAAGTTTGATAGAAATTACATCCTGTTTACCGTTTACGACAACGGTTACCATGCCGCCGCCTGAGGATGCTTCAATTTCCATCTCTTCAAGCTCTGCCTGCATTTTTTCCATTTTCGCCTGCATTTGCTGAACTTGTTTCATCATGTTGCCCATTCCACCGCCTTTAGCCATAACAGTTCTCCTTTAAAGTCTTTTTTTACCTTTAAATAAGGTGTTCGTTGTTTTCTAAATAATTTCTTTTATACCAATTACTTTGCCGTCAACTTTTTCAAGGAGATTTTGTATCCTTGATGAATTGGCGACCAGTTCGTTTAATTTATTTTTTTTCTCACTTTGTTCATCACTAACATGAGGTGTAATAACGTTATTTTTATCTAAACTGAATCTTATACTCAGGTTTGATTCATAATATTCACGTAATGATTCTCTGATTATATGTAAATTTTCAGTTTTTTCAACTATTTGTTTTGAATTTTCAGATGATGCAGGATAGATAAACAGGATTGTATTGTCTGAAACTTCGGTCAGTTGTACTAATCCTAGTTGCGATGCCAGCATCGGTCGTTTTTTATTAAAAGCTGATAAAAACTTTTTCCATCCGGTTTCTATCAGTGGTAAATTTATATTATTTGTATATGATTTTTGATTTTCTGTCGGCGGAGGTTCATTTTGTTGTGAATCAGGTTGTGTTGTCGTTTGTTGCTGTGAGTTTTTTACAAATGTTACTTTTGGTTGGCTGTTAAAACTCTTTTTTTTTCTAGCTGACTGAGTCCTGTATCTGTTCGGGTAATTGGAGAATTGTTTTGTATCGGGTTATTTTTTAAATAAGCCAGAACTTCTTCAAACTTTACGGTTGATTCAATCTCGGCCATTTTAACAGAATTCATCTCAAGTATCAAGCGTTCATCAAGACCGGAAAATTTAATGTCATTGTTCATGTCCGAACCGATTTTCATCAGACGGATAATGTCACCAACCGAATAAAAATCAATTTGCTTCAGATAGTCTTTTAAATCATCGTTGCTTATATTCAGAAGTTCTGCTGCTGATTTATCGGTTGCCAAAACCAGTAGTATTCTAAAATGCTCCATCAGTTCGGCAACAAAATCTTTTGAATCGACACCGTTCTCAAAAATTGTTTTTATTATTCTGAGAGTTGTTAATTTATCTTTTGATGCTATCGCATTAGTGAAATCAAACAGTAATTGTTTATCAACTAAACCGAGTGCTTCAATAACATTTTCTTCGGTGATGGCACCGTCGGCAAAAGCTGCAATCTGGTCTAAAAGAGATAATGAATCACGCACCGAACCGTTTGCTTTTCTGGCAACTAACCTGAGAGCAGACTCTGAAATATCTAATTTTTCTTTGTCGGCAATACCTTTGAGATGTTTTGCTAAATCATCAATAGAAACCAGCTTAAAATCAAACCGCTGGGTACGCGATAAAATAGTTTCCGGAACTTTGAGAGGTTCGGTAGTCGCAAAAATGAACATGACATGAGGAGGAGGTTCTTCTAAAGTTTTCAACAGAGCATCAAATGCCGAGGCAGAGAGCCGGTGGACTTCATCGATAATATAAATTCGTTTATGTCCCGAAGTTGGCATATAACGTACATTTTCTCGAATAGTACGGATATCATCAACACCGGTATTAGAGGCAGCATCGATTTCTAAGACATCAAGCGAGACCCCTTTGGTAATTTCCTCGCAGGCAGGACATTTCATACAAGGAGTCGGAGTCGGTCCTTCGGTACAATTGACTGCCTTAGCCAATATACGGGCGGTAGTTGTTTTACCGGTACCGCGCGGACCGCAAAACAGATAGCCCTGTCCGATACGGTCATTTTTAATACCGTTTTGGAGGGTCTTAGTGACATGTTCTTGTGCCACAACGTCGCTGAACGACATCGGACGGTATTTTCGGGCAAATACGATATAACTCATAGACTTTTAATATAGTAAAAAATGAGACAATGGGAAATCATAATTTTTATTAAATGTGATTGAATAATAGCGTGTACTTATGATAAAATAGTATTTTTATTCAGTTGGATACCTAATTTCCGTTTAAAGGATAAAATATAGATAAAATCTTTTTATGAGTTCATAATTATTTACATCTAAACAAGGTTGATATAGGATTGATTGCTCCAGTATGTTCTTGACATGTATTTATTACTCCTTTATAATGGAAGTATATCTTGTCAAATAGTAGAACATACTACTCATAAAATTTATAGTATCCATAAGCGGTCGCATTGCGACAAGGAGTGTAAGTAATGAAAGGATATCGGATATCGGCGCTACTAGTTGTGATACTTGTAGGCGTTTTGGCAGTTCATGCCGAGGAATCACAAAATACGACACCTCCCTTAGGTTTACCCCCATTACCTGTTGTTCATGATAACCAACAAACTGCTGAGAAGGTTGCGTTAGGGGAGAAACTATTTAACGATAAGAGGTTCAGCTCTAACGGTGAAGTGAGCTGTGCGACTTGTCACGATTCAAAAAAAGCATTTACCGATAGTCCTCTGAAAACATCCGAAGGGATAAATAAGTTGACAGGTACCCGTAATGCTCCAACAGTAATTAACGCAATTTATTTTGACAAACAATTTTGGGACGGTCGTTCGCCAAGTCTTGAAGATCAAGCACTACACCCTTTTATTAATCCTGTTGAACAGGGGTTGAAAAATCATCAACCTATTCTTGATATAGTGCGTACAGACCACGAATATGTCTCTGCTTTTAAAACTGTTTTTGGTAAGAGCGGTGATGATATTACAATGACAGAAGTAACCAAGGCAATTGCCTCATTTGAACGTACAATTGTCAGTGGTAACTCTCCTTTTGACCGCTGGTATTTTGGTGGAGAAGAAAATGCTCTCACAGAGGCTCAAAAAAAAGGTTTTGATCTTTTTGTTAACAAAGGACGCTGTGTTTCTTGTCATGTTGTTGAGCAAACCCAGGCTTTGTTTACAGATAATCGTTTTCACAATATCGGAGTAGGCATCAATGATATACAGGAAAAAATACCTAAATTGGTAGGTGAATTTTTGCATGCAAAAGCTACCCTTAGCGAAGTCGATGTTAAGATATTAAGCGATAAAAATACTTCCGAATTGGGACGTTTTGCTGTAACTCGTAATCTTGATGATTTAGGTTCATTCAAAACACCAACCTTACGTAATGTCGCCGTGACAAACCCGTATATGCATGACGGCAGTTTTATCTCTTTGAATGATGTTGTTGTTCATTATAACAATGGCGGGATGCCAAATGTTAATTTCCCCGTGAATGACTTTCTATCCGGAGGTGTCAGACCGCTAAAGTTGACAGACGAAGAGATTAGCAATCTTGTTTCTTTCATGGAGGCATTAACGAGCCCGGAGTTTGAAAGTGCCAATGAAAACAGTGACAGCAAGAAATAAAGGAAAAAGTTATGAAAAATCAAAAACGGCGTGACTTTCTAAAAACAGCCGGCCTGCTTACTGCTGCAAGCTGTTTGCCACTCAATCTTGTTGAGTTGGCTTTTGCAGACGATAGTAAGAATTTTACGTTTGCATATATTTCTGACGCTCATATTCAGCAAATCAAGGGAAACAAGTTTGTTCGTAACTGGGACAGAGGACTGAGTCGTGCTGTAGCTGAAACAAATCTACTTAACCCTAAACCGGACTTTGTAGTGTTTGGGGGGGATTTGGCTCAACTTGGTAAAAAGGCAGAATTAGATCATGGAGCTGATATCTTAGCTAAACTGGACTATAAAACATACCAAGTTATGGGTGAGCATGATTATTATTTGGATTTAGGTGAATACTGGAGTGAGATTTTTGGAAAACAATACTACAGCTTTAATCATAAAGGTGTTCATTTTATTGTTCTGAATAGCATTCTTACTTTTGATGAATGGACATTCAATCGTTGGGGAACTGCCGAGCAACGTATGAATGAAATGGCAGGCTTAGACAATCCTAACGGCTCACCATTTATGGTAGGCGAAAAACAGCGACAGTGGTTAAAGAAAGATTTAGAAAAAGTAAGCAAAAAGACTCCTGTTGTAGTTTTTTCTCATTCTCCAATTCAAAAAATCTATAAAGGATGGAATTTTTGGACAGATGATGCCGAAGAAGTTCAGAGACTTCTTAAGCCGTTTGATGATGTAACTGTAGTTTATGGTCATGTACACCAGATTCAGTATAACCAGATTGGTAATATCAGCTTTAACGCTGTTATGGCTACTGCCTGGCCCTGGCCATATCCAAAGAGTTATTCTCAGAACAAAGCATACGTACCTAAACTAACAGTACCGATGAATCGTGCTAATCCGTTTCATGAACGTGATGCGACAGGATGGCAGCTAATTGATATAAATTCCGGTCGGGTTGATTTACGCTATAGTCTTACCAATAACAGTAATCGAACAGTTGCATATAATCCTTTAACAGGTCAGCCGGAAGACAAGGATTTTCAGGAGAAAACCAAACAGGTTCCTCCTCAGGAACATTATTAAGAAGGAGTAAGTTATGTCTCAAAAAATATCAATTTCTGCAATAACAATTATTTTGATTGGCATAGTAGTTGTAGCCGTATTACAAGCTGATGAATTTACAGAAAAAGACCAACAACGGTGGCAAAATGAATATATGAGTGTAGTCGCTAAAGGTCGTGAACTTTGGGTCAGTCCTGACTTAGGTAGTAATGGAGTTGCCTGTGCACAGTGTCATCCTAATGCCGCTAATACACACCCTGAAACGTACCCTAAGTTTCAACAACAGCTGGGACGAGTTATAGCTCTCAGAGATATGATAAATTGGTGTTTAATGAACCCGTCAGAAGGAGAACCGCTTGCTTTAGATAGTCGTGAAATGGTAGCGATTGAAGCATATGTTACTTATGAACGTCGAGGAGTATCACTAGAACCGGGTAAACACTAATAATTGTGCTTTTTTACATAAGTCGAATTCATATTATTCGATTTATACCACATAGACAAATGTAAGAATAACCGTTGCTTTTTTCTGTTTTTGACTAATATCCAGTTATGTCAGAGACACTTACATTTGGGCTTTTGTGCTTTACATCGTTTTTTACCCTGATAAATCCGCTTGGGGTGATGCCGGTCTTTATGACTATGACCTCATCGTTCGATAACAAAGCCCGTAACAAAACCGCCCGCAAAGCTGTGATTATCGCATTTTTAACACTTGTTATGTTTGCTTTTTCAGGAAAACTGCTATTTGATTTTTTTAATATCTCGGTTAATTCTTTTCGGGTTGTCGGCGGGATAATTTATTTTATTGTCGGCTTGGATATGCTGCAGGCACGAATTGGCCAAATTAGAGTAGACAAAGAGGATATCCATAAATATGTCGAAGATATCTCTATTACTCCGCTTGCTATTCCGATGATTTGCGGGCCGGGAGCTATCACCAATGCTATTATTCTTATGGAAGATGCCCAGACAATCAATTTTGAGATAGCTTTGTTTGTAGCTGTCTTTGTTGTCATGCTGTTCACTTTTCTTATTTTGTTCGGTGCATCAAAGATTATCAATGTGCTTGGAGAAACAGGCAACAAAGTTATGATGCGGTTGATGGGTTTGATAGTGATGGTTATTGCGGTCGAGTTTTTCTTCAGCGGTCTGACTCCAATAGTTCAGAAAATGATACATCCATAGGGGAATTATGAAAAAAATAACACTCATTCTATCTCTAATATTTATTACTACAACTTACACCAACGCAACGACGCCTGCTAGTAGAACAAAGTATTCTGATGGACCGTATATAAAAATTATAAATGACACAACTATTTTAGTTCAATATATTTCTCAAGACACAATAATTGAGTTCTCAGTTTTTGGAAATGAAAGATTTGTTTTCAAAGGCAAAGGCTTTGACAGTTTAGGCAGTTATAATGTTTCTACACAGTATCAAGTACCTAAACTCAAAACGAATTTAACTTCTAAACTTTTTGTCTTTTCTGATATACATGGTGAGTTTGATAATCTATGTGAACTGCTTATCAATAATAAAATTATAGATTCAAATCTTTACTGGTCATTTGGTGACGGGCATCTTGTTATCGACGGTGATATGATGGATAGAGGTTATAAAGTAACTGAAATTTTGTGGATGATTTATCGGTTGGAACAAGAAGCAGAGAAAGCAGGCGGGGGAGTGCATTTTCTATTGGGTAATCATGAAATGATGGTTCTGCAAAATGACTTGAGGTATATACATGATAAATATAAATCAGTTGCTGAATACTTGGACTCAGACAGCTTGCTCTCTAATTTGTATTCAAACCAAACAGTTTTTGGCAATTGGCTTCGTTCTAAAAATATTGCTGAAATAATCAACGGTATGTTGTTTGTACATGGTGGAATAAGTCCAAAGATGATGCACAAAGGTTACTCGCTTGCATTTATAAATGAAAAAATGCGAACTAATATTGGCATACCTCGTGAATCTATAAAGGCAGATTCTGCTCTGAAAGATTTGTTTGGGTCTTTTGGACCGATTTGGTACCGAGGTTATCATTATGATATGGATAAATATTCGCAAGCATCTACTATCCAAATTGATTCACTTTTAGACTATTATGATGCTACAAATATCATTGTCGGACACACGGCTAAAGATTCAATCGCAGTATTATATGACGGAAAAATATTTGGAGTCAATCAGGATTACGAAGTTCGTGAAGAATTTAAAGGTCTTTTTATTGAAAATGGGGTATTTTACGCTTGCGACATCAACGGAGTCAGACGTCAAATTCATAAAAACAAATAAGTTACGCAAATTTTCAAAAACCTCTTTACCTCTGAAGCTTTCTGTGTTACTTTCATTCTGCTCTGATAGAACTTGTCAAAGCACTTATTTGTGTTTTTTCTCCCCTCTAAAAAGAGGGGTCGGGGGTGTGTAGGAATATTGTTCTTTGAAAATTTATATAGAATTACTACAGACTATGTGCTAGGTGGGGAATTAGTGGCTCCCTGTTACTCGGAAATCCGCTCTACCGAGATCGAATTCCCACTTGAGGGTCTGTTTTTGATTTGCGGGACAGTTAAGCAGTATTGATAACCGGGTCTTGTACAACAGAAGCCTGTGAATCCGGTCAGGATCGGAAGGTAGCAGCCGTAAGTAGTTCCTTCTGTGTGTTGCAAGTTCCCCCGGTTTGAGCCGGCTGGCTGAAACGCTTATTGAACCAGATTCGATTGTGGGTGCACGTAAATATAAAGCCTCTCTAAGAAATTAGTGAGGCTTTATTATTTAAAAATCAAATTTACCAATTTTAATAGAATCTTCTTTATAGAAATTCATACCATCAAGAGCGTCACATGACATTCTGCGTAATGTCATCAGTTGTCCTACATGAGTCATCGCATCAGAAAGAGGTCCTTGATATAGTTTAAGTATCTGATCTTCATCTACATCGGTAAGGTTTTTAATCGTATTATCAAGTTTATTTAACTGAATATAAAATTCTGAAATGATATTTTCCCATCCATCTATTTCAATCTTAATATATGTGTTGCCGTTTAAATTATCATCGGTAGCTTTTATCATTTGAACTACATGCAATAACATCTCACCCGGAGGTCTTACCCCTTGACCGGCAGAAAAATAA
The DNA here is from genome assembly GCA_024276275.1 of Candidatus Zixiibacteriota bacterium. Taxonomy (GTDB): domain Bacteria; phylum Zixibacteria; class MSB-5A5; order GN15; family FEB-12; genus QQUK01. The sequence goes on along the minus strand of JAJRXM010000034.1, from coordinate 10,836 downwards.
GAATAATTATCTTGAGCATCTTTAATAGCATAATTTGTGCGAAAAGCTAAAGTTGCTAAATGGTGGCGTAAAATTATTTTATAATCCATTTCAATTCTTTCTACAAATAATGAGTTATCATGTTTACATTCGTTCTTTCAGCACATCCAGATATTTATATCCGCTTCCGGTATTAAAAACAACTACTGTATCGGTTGTCTTGATAAATTCAGATTGAACTAATTGATAAAATGCTGTCAATGATGCTCCACCTTCTGGAGCAGGGAAAATACCTTCATGTTTTGACATATCTTTAGTGCCGATGCAGATAGCTTCTTCAGTAACTGCCAATGCGATGCCGTTTGATTCTCGGATTGCCTGCAGTATCAAAAAATCTCCGATAGCTCCTGGGACTCTAAGCCCTGCCGCATGGGTAGTCGGATTTTCCCAAAGCTCTGCATTCTTTTTACCGTCGTTGAATGCTTTTACTATCGGAGCACAGCCTGTTGATTGTACCGAGACCATTTTTGGACGTTCTGAACCAATCCATCCGAGTTTTTCCATCTCATCAAATGCTTTCCACATCCCGATTAATCCGGTTCCTCCTCCTGTAGGATAGATGATAACATTGGGTAGAACATAATCTAACTGTTCGGCAAGTTCATAGCCCATCGTTTTTTTGCCTTCTATTCGATACGGTTCTTTGAGAGTTGAGACAGCAAACCAGTTTTCTGATTTTACAAGTTGAGCTGTTCTCGCTCCGGCATCTTTAATAGACCCCGAAACTTTTTCAATCTCTGCTCCGTGATAGGTCGCATCAATCGCAAATGCATCGGGAGTAGATTCGGGCATTATGACTTTACATTTTATATTTGCTCTGGCACAATAAGCAGCAAGAGCGGAACCGGCATTTCCGGCAGTAGGGATAATAATTTTCTCGACACCGAGTTCTTTTGCTTTAGATACTGCCATCGCTAAACCTCTTGCTTTAAAAGAACCGGTTGGATTTAAAGACTCATCTTTGATAAACAGTTTCTCTATACCGTATTTTTTCCCAATAGTAACTGACGGTTGCAGCGGTGTCATACCTTCACCAAGGGTAACAATATTTTGATTGTTTTGAACAGGAAGCATTTCACTATATCGCCACATTGAATTTATACGGTGTGGAAGAGAGCTTTTTGTGAGAGTATCTTTAGCTTTTTCTATATCATAGTGAACTAAAAGAGGTAAACCGCATTCACAGAGATTTATCAGTATAGCAGTTTTATGTTCTGCCTTGCAAGAAGGGCAATAAAGATTTTTGATAAAGCTTTTAATCGGTACCTCTTAGTTTAAATCAAGATATTATGCAACTTATAATTTATCAATCAAAAACCGTTTTTCAAAGAGAGTTTAAAATTTGAAAATTTAATTATTTTATCCTGTGAAAATATCTATTACTATTTTAAAATGAAAAGAACATCTCTATATTTGCTTATACCTGTAATCTTTTGGGGGTTATCATATATTGCCATTAAAATTGTCTTAACAGAGTTAGAACCTGTTGAGATGATTTCACTAAGGTTTCTTCTTGCAGCACCTTCGCTTTGGTTGATCCTATTATATAAAAATATAAAGATATTACCGATAAAGAACTTTAAAGTTATTTTTGTCGGGTCATTATTGATATTTATACATTTTTGGGTCATGGCAGTCGGTATGCAGGAGACTACCGCCTCTAATACAGCTTGGATACTCACAACTGCTCCGATTTTTATAGCAATTTTAGGATGGATGGTTTTAAAAGAGAAGTTTTCTCTTTGGCAATCAATAGGGTTATTCATCGCAGCAATAGGTGTGATTGTGTTGACAGCAAATGGGTCGTTAGAGAATTTACGATGGGAAAATTCAAGGGGAGACTTTATTGTTCTCGGTTCCTGTATAACCTGGGCTATCTATACAATTTGGGTTCGTAAGATAAGAGGAATCTATGACCCGCTTGTTACGACATTTTGGATGGCAACATTTGCCGGATTGATTTTTGTCCCGTATACTTTTATGACCTCAAATATCTCAAAGTTTATAACTTTACAAACGGACACGATTATTAGTTTACTATTTCTCGGTATCTTTTCTCTTGCAATTGCCTTTTGGCTTTGGTCGGAAGGGTTAGCACGTTTAAAAGCTGCCGAGGTAGGGATATATTTATATTTTGAACCACTTATTACAATGGTCGGAGCGTGGATTATTTTAGACGAGAAAATTACAATTTGGCTCATAGGAGGTGCTGTATTGATAACAATAGGTGTTATGGTTGCCGAAAAATATGGTAAAACAGATGTGACGGAGCATGACGCTTGATGCGTGAAAGAATTATGCTGCTCTTGGCAGTTGTTTTTTGGGGTTTCTCTTTTGTCTTTACGAAGATACTTTTAGATTACGTTACTCCTCTTGAATTAATGGGTCTGCGGTTCATAATCGGACTTCCTTTTTTGTATCTTGTTCTCAGAAAGAAAAAAATTCAACTACAATTTGAAAAAAAAGATTACTCCAAAATTTTACTGGGTGGGTTGATAATTACCGTACATTTTTTTATTCAAATGACCGGCCTGAAATATACTTCGGCAACAAATACCGGATGGATTATTTCTGTTACACCTCTTGTGTTGGCTCTTTTGTCTTATTTTTTCCTAAAAGAAAAAATAGGGAGGAATGCAATTTTAGGAATTGTTATCGCAACAACAGGGATTATTCTGTTAGTCTCAAAAGGAGAGCTGTCCAAAGTCGATTGGCTATCATCGGTCGGTGACTGGCTGGTCTTATTGTCAGCCCATACCTGGGCAATTTATACTGTTATTACCAGAGACATTTCCAGAAGATATAATCCGATAGCGGTAACATTTGCGATGTTCATACCCGCAACAATTATAACAGTCGGTTACATGCTGTTTGATTCTGACTGGACAGTTTTTGTTAATCTTCCGACCGAACCGATGATAGCTCTCGGTATACTCGGGATTCTTTGCTTGGCTGTTTCACATTGGTTTTGGCAGGAGGGTGTCGCGAAATTCGGTGCTGCTAAAGCAGGTTTTTTCCTCTATCTGGAGCCGTTGGCTACTACTGCTCTAGCTGTGCCGTATTTGAACGAACAGTGCGGAATTTTTACTGCTGTCGGCGGTATGTTAGTGCTGTCGGGTGTATTTCTTTCGAGTAAAAATAACGGTTTACATTTTCTTTACAACTTAAGTGTATTTGTCAGAAATAATCTCTTTACTATGGAAGAATCAAATAGACTTAAATGGTTTCTCAAAACTGCCCTTGTGTATCTCGGGACACCATACAAATGGGGAGGTGATGACCCGTCAGGTTTTGACTGCTCTGGATATGTATTAGAATGTTTAAAAACGGTCGGGTTATGTTCTGAAAATGATGATTTCACCGCTGATTCATTGTTAAAACATTTTTCCGACAAACAAGAGCTGGACAGACCCGAAAAAGGAGCTTTATTGTTTCATTTGAATGAAAACAGTAAAGCGTATCATCTTGTTATCTGTTTAGATGAGTCATTTCAAATCGGAGCATCGGGGGGCGATTCTCAAACTACCGACAGAGATAAAGCTTGGGAACAAAACGGCTATGTCAAAATCCGTCCGATTAAATTACGACCTCAGAAGACAAAAATCATACGTATAATAGCATAACAGGCTAAAATGAGACTGTTAAAAAAATCTCATTTACTTTTCACGACCCTTCGACAAGTTCAGGATGACTTGAAAAGCAATAACTTATACGTTTGTCATACTGTCCGTCTAGGCGGAGTCGATGTATGTTCCCTAATAAGACTTCTATTAACAAACCTAAAAGACCAAAGATTTACGCTATAATACCGATATTTGAAACAAGGGACAGATAACGCATTTTTTGTGGTATAAAAATGAATTATTGACTTAATACGTCCGTGTTGTATTTTACATGAGTTACTTATATTTTACTACACTTTCTTCGTAAACAGCTTGGAGGTTTTACCTTGTTTCAATCGAATTCGGATTTCATGAAATCAATATTACAAATTGTTATTTTCTCTACACTTTTTTGTATCTTCACAAATCAATCGATTAAAGCGGTTCCATTGTCTCCTGAAATTGTCGAGCAATTAAAAGAGTCCGGACAACTTCAAAAATTTATTGATAGAATGGCTACCGCAAAAAGCAAAGGTGTTTGTCAACCTTTTGCTCACGACCCCTCAAAAGGACAAGAAACTTATAGTTTGGATGCCAATGCTATTGATACTTTTCGGGTAATAGTTATTTTGGCTGATTTTTCAGATAACCCTGCCAGTAGTGGCACATTCTCAGCTACTGTCGCCGATTTTGAACAGCTTCTGTTCTCAGATGATTCTACTGATAATAATTATTCCATGACAGAATTCTATTACGATAACTCGTATGGAAATTTTGTTTTAGAAGGTGTTGTTGTCGGATGGTATCGGTTACCTCAAACGTATGCGTATTATGTTGACGGTCAAAATGGATTTGGACCTTATCCGACAAATGCACAACGTATGGCTGAAGATGCCATCAATGCTGCTGACCCCTTTGTCGATTATTCTCAAGTTGACAATGACGGTAATGGAACAGCCGATGGTGTTTTTGTTGTACATGCCGGAGCAGGGGCAGAGTCGACAAGTTCTGATTTTCAAATCTGGTCGCATGCCTGGTCTACTTCTTTTACAATGAATCTTGACGGAATTTCTATCTCCAGATATACTACCGAACCGGAAGAAATGTCGAGCGGATTAATTACACAGGGTGTTTTCTCTCATGAATACGGACATTTTTTAGGTTTACCTGACCTGTATGATACTGATTATTCCTCGGCAGGTATCGGAAGATGGTCTCTGATGGCAGGGGGAAGCTGGAACTTCAGCGGAAGATTTCCTGCTTTTCTTGATGCATGGTGTAAGAAACAACTTGGGTTCATAACTTTGACCAATATAACTTCAAATCAACAAAATCTTGAGATTCCCTCAAGCTATCATAACCCGACAGCTTTTAGACTTTGGGAAAACGGAACTGTCGGGCAGCAATACTTTATTGTTGAAAACAGACAAAACACTGGTAATGACAAAGGTATTCCCGGTTCAGGGCTGTTAATTTATCATATCGATGAATCACAATGGGGTAATTCTGATGAAACTCATTATTTGGTAGCAATCGAACAAGCAGATGGTAAATTTGATTTGGAAAACGATCTGAATAGCGGTGACGGGGGGGATGTATGGTCTACTCTGACCAAAACAGAATTCTCAAATCTAACTATACCGAACACAAATAAATATAACGGCTCTCCGACTAATACTGTTGTATGGAATATCACAGCACCTGATTCTCTTATGTATGCGAACCTTGATATAAGTTTCTCGGCACCGAAATTTAATGTAGTTTCATCGTTGTTTTCTGATTCTTTATTTGGAAATAATAATGGAGTTGTTGAGGTCGGTGAAACGATAACATTTTCATTTACTGCCAATAACCTTTGGTTAACAGCTAATAATGTAATCGGCTCGATGGTCTCCGGCAATTCAGATTTTACCTTTACGACATCATCTGTAAATATAGGTACTATCAACGGTGAGGGAGGTACCGGCTCAAATATCGGCAGTCCTATTGTTTTTGATATTCCGGCTACTTTTGATCCATGTATTGACTCTTTCTATTTGACGATTACATCTGATAACCCGCAGGGAGATATAACGGTCGGTTTTGAATTACAGGTAGGTTCTCCTGAAGTTTTTGTTATTGATGATGACAACGGTGCAGCTTGGGAACAGGCAGTTACAAACACGCTAAATAATCTTCGTATTCCTTATGACGTGTATGATAAATCTATTTCAGGTTCACCTTCAGCATCGCTTTTAAATAATTACAAAATCGTAATTTGGATTACAGGCAATGACAGGGCGGATGTCTTGTCGGCAGCAGATGTAACTTCGATGATCGGATTTATGGATAATGGCGGAAAATTTATGCTTTCCGGGCAGTCTATAACAGAAGAACTTTCTATAGACGACCTTTCGTTTTTACAAAACTATTTAAAAGCTGATTATGATTCCGATTTGCTGTTTCCTTTTATTGACGGACAGGCAGGTTCTAAAATTGGGGACGGTATTAAAGTAAGATACGACTCTTGGACAAATCAAACCTCTCCTGAAAAAATGACTCTTTTCGGAGTTGACGGAGTTTCCGAGTTTGAAATACAAGTCGGTGGTGTTCTCGGTATTAGTTATGACGGTAGTTATAAATCACTCCTGATGAGTTTTGGGTTTGAAGGTATTTCTAACATCAACGAATCAAGTGGATACAGTACACAAGATACAGTACTTGCCCGTATCATGTCATTTTTTGATTATGGTGACGTAAATAAATTTTCTAATCCATTTATTGATTCGATACTACTACCTAACGAAATATCTGTTAACTCTGTAGTCAGTTCTGATCCGACATTCTTCTGGAACTATGCTGACACAACCGGAGCAACACAATTGCAATACCAAATTCAAGTTGGAAGCGGTAATCTTTGTTTTAATGCCGATGATATGTGGGACTCCGGTCTTTTGTCAGGTTCTGTTGACTCTATAGTATACAGCGGTGCTATTTTACAAGACGGTATGACATACTTTGTACGTATTCGTGCCTATAACGGAACCGATTGGTCAAGTTGGAGAAGAACAACATTCACTATGAATATAGCTCCACTGTCAGGTGCTTTGGTTTCACCTGTTAATGATAATCTTGTTACAACAGATTTACCGACATTGGTTGTCAATAACGGTTTTGACGGAAACGGTGATGCGATGACTTATGAAGTTGAACTGTATTCCGACTCAGCATTGACAAATTTGATAACTTCGGCAACATCTGTAGCAGAGGGTGCGAGTACAACCTCATGGGTTGTTGATGTTAATTTATCCGAAGACAGCCGATACTATTGGAGGTCTCGTCCGAACGACGGACTTGAGTCAGCACTTTATTCAGAGACAGGATCATTCTATGTCAATCAATTTAATCAGGCTCCGACATCGTTTGGTTTAGTCGCACCTGCCGATACAATTTTCTCAGTCGGCCTGACTCCGACATTTGTCTGGAATGTATCAACCGATGCCGACATAGGTGATTTAGTTACATATACATTAGTTTATTCCGACGATTCTCTGTTCGGTATTCCTTTGACAGCAAATACAGCAGGGGATACATCGTATACTATTGTAACTCCACTAACTGATAAAGTTACCTATTACTGGAAAGTTTCGGCAAACGATTTAGCTAACGACACGACATGGTCAACGGATATGTTTTCCTTTAATACCGGTTCTTCAGGATGTTGTATCGGGGTTAGGGGGAATATTGACGGGTTGGCAGATATTGATATTTCCGATTTAGTTTACTTAGTAGCCTTTATGTTCCAGGGGGGACCTTCGTCACCTTGTCCGGAGGAAGGGAATGTTGACGGGTTGGCAGGAATTGATATTTCTGATTTGGTATATTTAGTAGCCTTTATGTTCCAAAGCGGTGCAACCCCACCGTCTTGCCCGTAGGTTCAAACAAAATCAGACGGCAGATACTTTTCTAAATCTTAGAGGAAAGAAGTTTGATGTGATATTGCCATCAAACTATATTTCACTAACAAAGTGAAAACTGTATGCTATATAGTTTGAGTGCCAGAGTTGACACCGTAAGCTAAAGCATGATAACTCTTTACACAACTACTCGCATCGCATTTTATGCGACTTATTGCCTTGACAGAATCGTGACAATCAACTATTTTATTGTAAGCCTATAAACCTATGATAGAGTAGACAATTTTGAACAGTCAATTTCAAAAAGCTCAAAAACTTTGCGAAGAACGTAAATACCTAGAAACATTAGATGTTTTAAATTCTATTGATGAATCAAAAATAGATAAAGGTTCAACTTTTTGGGGTGAATATTGTATTTTAATAGGTTTTACATCTTTGATTCTTGGGAAATATGAAAACTCTTTTCCATTAAATGCATTGGAATTTTATAGCAATCAAAAAACTTCTGTGAACTATGCTGAATCGTTATATCTTAGAGGATGGCAATATCAACAACTAGGAAAAATAGAAGAAGCAAAAAAGTATTTAAGCTTAGCATACAATAGTTCAATTAAATATAAACATTATAGAATTGTAAGAAATGTTTCAAACAGGCTGGCATATATTGCTCTCCGTTTTGACTGCTTTGAAAAAGCAATTAGTTATGCAACTATTAATTTAGAATATTGTAGGATCCTTGAAAATAAGGATAGTATAATAAGGGGAGAAAACAACCTTGCTTTATTTTATTTTAGGGCAGGCTTTATAGATAAATCTATTTCATTATATAAAAAAAATGCAATTGTAGTTCTTAAGATGGACGATCAAACTAAATATGTTTATTATTTAGGTTACGCTTTGGCATTAGCATTGAAAGGGAAAATTGAAGATTCATACAAAAAAATAGCTGAAATAGAATTATTAGAGAATTTAAGTAATTACCATAAGATGATATATTATCAGTTCTATGGTAATATCTTGTTATTAGATAATGATATAGAAAAAGGAATTAAATTTCTTAAGAAAGGTTTAACAGTAAATAGCAAATCTGCTTCTGTTTTAGATATGGAAACAACAGTAAAAAGACTTCTCGGTGATGCATATCTTCTCTCCGGTGACTACGACAACGCCAAGTCACACACAACCAAAGCATTACAAGTAGCCGAAAAAATCAACGAACGAATAGAAATCGCCGCTTGTTATCGTATATTCGCACAGCTTGAACAGCACAACGGTAACAACGACAAAGCAAAAGATAACTTTGAAAAAGCCTTTACGATTTTTAACAATATAAAATCAAACTATGAACTTGCTGTTACACGGTTTATCGCCTCGCAGACAGATACTTTTAATGCGAATGAAAAAAATGCGATGCTTCATTTGGCATTAGAGTATTTTGAGTCAGAAAACATCACCCATTATGTTGATAAAGTTCAAAGGGAATTACAAAGGCTCAAAAATATTATCGGCACAAAAAAATCAACAGTAACAAATACAAAATTCATCTGTCCCGATGTTATTACAGTCGATTCTAAGATGGTTAAAATTCTTGACCATACGAAACATATTGCCAAGTCTGAAATGTCTATACTTTTAACAGGTGAAACCGGAACAGGCAAAGAGATTATGGCTCGCTATATTCATTATCATAGCGAACGAAATGATAACTTTGTCGCAGTAAACTCCTCTGCTTTTCCAAATGAAATGTTTGAGTCCGAACTATTTGGATATAAAAAGGGAGCTTTCACTGGTGCCAAAGATGACAAGCCCGGACTTTTTGAAATGGCCGAGGGCGGGACATTTTTCTTAGACGAAATCGGTGATATAAATTTAGAGTCTCAGGCAAAACTTCTTCGGGTCTTAGACCAAAAATCATATCGGAGATTAGGTGAGAATAAAACAAGAAAAGTTAATTTCCGTCTGATTGCGGCGACTAACCGTAATTTGGAACAGATGATAAAAGATAATCTGTTCCGACCTGATTTATATTTCAGATTAAAAGAGATTGAAATTTCGCTCCCTCCTCTAAGAGATCGCAAGAGTGATATCCCTGCCTTAGTTGAATACTTCCTACAAAGTTTTGGATTTAAAGTAAACGGCGATGTATTGATTGTTGAGCAATTAGCAACTATCTTATCAGAACATAATTGGGATGGCAATATTCGGGAACTGCGGAACGAATTGAAACGATTATATCTTTTTGCTGATAAATCTATTGAAAAAATGATTGAGTTGGTCGATAAACAACAACCTCTGTCTGAAAGTAAACAACTATTAAGTTTACTTAAAGAAACTAATTGGAATCGTCGTGAAACAGCTCGTATTTTAGGGGTTTCTGAAGGTGCAATTCGTAAGCGTATCTTAAAATACAATCTAATAGAACTATCAAAGCTCTAATTATTACAAACTAATATCCAAATTAATTCTATCAATTTTCGTGCGTACCATCTACTGCGTACCGGTACGCAGCTGTAAGTTGTTATCTCACAACATAATTTTATAAATATATTTTTACTGCGTACCTTTGTGCGTACCAAACCAGTTAATTTACCTGTTTCCACTTATCGCACAGATTTTCGCATCACTTCGCATTCTGTTCACATTCAACACGTTATACGATTTATCGCACAACTGTTCAATTTTGGCACAGCAATTGCAAAAGTATTATTGGGTAGGACATTTATTTACAGTAGACATAAATAACCGAATCTTTCGAGAGTTTTGGTAGCGTGTGTGAGCCTTGTAGCTGTTCGGCGGGGATGGGGTGGAATGTGATAATTCACAACGTGACAAGTCACCTTACAGCCGGACTACTACAAAATGTAAGGAGAAAAGAAATGCAATAATAATGTAATAAAATATGGAAGAAAGTTTATTGTTGATTGTAAAAGAGTTAAGAGTGTAAATTGAAAAAAGTAGGAAGGTGAAATAATGAAATTTGATTCGACAATAAAAAATGTCAGCATATTATACATAATCATTAGTTTAGTATGTTCAACAACATTTGCTAAAACAATGCCGTCATGGCCGATAGAGTACAGCCTTGAAACAGAGGACCAACTTGTGGTTGGAGAAATAATAAATTTTTCATTCGGTATTACTCCTAAAAGGGCGGAACTTGTCAATAAAAATGGGACACATTTCTTACTTATTTTTTCTTAAAATTTTCTATAAAATTTCATCTTTTTTCTGTTTTTACGCAGCTCTCGGTTTATTTATCCAGACTTTTTTCGATAACCGTTTCAATTTCGGTTGCCCTT
>JAJRXM010000033.1 GCA_024276275.1 Candidatus Zixiibacteriota bacterium | reverse complement strand
AGTAAATTCATAAGTCCGACAGATGTTGCCATTCTGCCTGTTGAGATTTTTTTCCCGGGGAACAAATCTCCCGATAGGATACAAACAGCAAAAACAGAGTTCAGCAAAGTGAGTGGTATCTGTTGTAAAGCTCCCCGAGTTAAACCTGTAAGCCAGTTGTCGGGTGTAGGTATGATAATTGAAAAAGATGGAAGCGAAAAATGAATTTGTGAGATTACTTCAGGAGTGAGCAGAAATAAAATAACAAGTCCACCTCCGAATAAAATCAAAGCTGCTGGAAACTTTTTATATCTCTTTAGTAGAAGAATGCTTATTCCTAAAAAGAGTGCTGCTGTAATAGAATTTAAACCTGTTGTCGGCATTTCAGATACAAAAGAAATTCCTTTGATAGCGAGTTTTAAGCCGACTCCTAATTGGATCCCTCTTATTATTGATTTTGGAATGAGATGTTCGACTTTGTTTATAATTCCGGTTGTACCTAAAAGAAATACAATTGCACCTGCCAAAAGTCCCGCCGCTGCGATTTCTGCCGGGAGCAGTTGTTCGGCAATAGCAACTGCGGCGATTGCTTTCATTGGCTGGACGGGGATAGGTTGTCCGAATAAAATTCCGGTAAGGATATTAAAAATACCGGCAAATATTAATATTATTCCAAGGTCCATACCGGTGACTATAGAAATACCTGCTACGAGCGGAATAAAAGTTCCTAAATCACCAAGACCTCCCGAAAATTCTATCAACGAGAATTTCATCGCATGTATATTAGTTTTAATATCGTTTAGCATTTTGCTCTTAAGAGAAATTAGATATGTAATATTTCATACCAATAGGTAATTTCGATTACAGGAGGTTTATCTTCAAATGTGTATTGAAAAATAAGTCCGTCGGTTTGCAGCAGAGCAGAAAGAGCAGCAGATGATTTTTTGTCGGCAAATAATGCTACCGGTTTGCTATTTTCAATAAATATCTTACCGGGCCAAATAAGTATTCGGCCGGATTTCATTATTGAATCTTTACTAAGCGAGGCGGATGTTGTCGGAAGCAGATGTTTCTTGACACCTATCATTTTTTTTATCGCCGGGATAACAAAACAGGCACAGGTAACCGCTGTTGAAAGAGGATTTCCGGGAAGACCGAATAAGTATTGATTGTTTCGTTTTGCAAAAAATATTGGCTTACCGGGTTTGATAGCTGCTTTGTGAAGTTTTTTTTCCCATCCGCATAGTTCAGCTATTTCCGGGATAAAATCTTTATCTCCCGCAGAAACTCCTCCACTAGTGATTATAATATCATAGTCTTGCGAAAGGGCAGAGATGACACTTTCTCTTTCATCTAAAACAATCGAATCAACCGTGATTGAATCACAAAATTTTGACAGCATCGACCGTACTGTGTAGCTGTTACTATTATAAAGTTGACCAAACTTTAAATTATTTCCCGGTTCAACTAACTCATTACCGGTGCTTATAACAAGTACGTTCGGTTTTTTATATACTTCTACTTCACTCATGCCGATTGATGCAAGGATACCTACGTAAAGCGGGTTGATTTTTTCACCCGAACGTAAAATGGCATCACCGTTTTTTATATCTTCACCGGGGAGACGAACATTCTGATTTTCTTTGATTTCTTTTTGAAAAGTAACTTCACTATCGGTAAAAGTAGTATGTTCAACTTGGATAACGGTATCATACCCTTCGGGAACGGGAGCCCCCGTCATAATCTTTATCGCACTATTTGGTTTGTAACTATATTTGTCGGAGTCACCTGCGTAGGTTACAGCATGTATCGGAAGCGAACATGGGATTGACTTGATGTCTGAATATGCAACCGCGAAGCCGTCCATAGCAGAATTTCGATAAGGTGCCACATCAATAGGAGAAATAATATCTTGGGCTAAAATATAATCAGCTGATTTCTCAATCGGGATTTTAATTCGTTTTGATTGTTGCACTGCTTCAGAAATTATGTCAACAGCTTCTGCGTACGTTTTCATCGGTTCAATTCTTTCTGACAGTCTTTGACAAGATTAGCAATCAACCGCAAAGGATGTTCAATGGTTGGGAGCAAAAACTCAACAATTTCTTTTACTGCTTTTGGAGAACCGGGAAGGTTGACAATAAAAGAATTTTTTGCGATACCTGAAACGGCTCTAGAATAAATAGCATACGCTGATTTTGTTGTTGAAAATCTTCTTATCGCTTCATCAACTCCGGGAGTGAACCGTTCTATCAGGTTACTTGTTACTTCGGGAGTGTTATCTCGGGGGGCACATCCTGTACCGCCCGATGTAAATATCAGGTTATATTGTTTATTGATAAATTCTTGTAGAGCAGATTCAATGTTTTTAGGATCATCACTTACAATAGCAGTTTCAGAAATCTCAAAACGGTTATCGAGGGTTTCTTTGAATACCGGAATACATCCGTCCTCGCGTTCACCTCTTGAGGCACGGTCTGAAATAATTATAATTCCTACAGAGTAAGGCACTAGTTACTCCACTGAATTTTATCACCGACGTTCATTCTACCGCCATGCAGAACTTTGGCAAAAATGCCCTCTCTTGGCATAATACAATCACCAACAGCCTCGCGAATATAACAACCGTGGTGACATTCTTTGCCGATTTGAGTAACTTCAAGTTCAATAGTCTCACCGATTTTTATTTTTTTACCAATTGCGACAACTGAAAAATCTATTCCGGTTGTTGTAATATTTTCAGCAAAGTCACCCGGGTTGATTTCAACAATATCATTTTTCACTTTTTCAAAAGATTCAAATGGAAGAAGTGAAACCTGACGACCTGAACCTGCATGAGCATCACCGACAATTCCAAAATTTTCCTGTAGTTCTACGAATTCGATATTCTTCTTTTGCATTCCTACTTCAGGAGCGATTGAAATTTTATAAATTTGTCCGTTTGAATTCACCTGATTTACCTCCTGTTTTATGTAACAGTTTGAGTTCTGAAATGACCACATCTTTTTGTACTGCTTTTACCATGTCGTAAACTGTAACGGCAGCAATTGATGCGGCACAGAACGCTTCCATCTCGACCCCTGTTGGTGCCGATGTTTTTGATGTTGCGATAATATGTATAACTGAATTTAGTTTCTCTAATTTAAATTGTATATCAACTGAGTCCAAGGCAACCTGATGGCAGAGAGGAATTAGCTCGGAAGTCTTTTTCGCCGCTTGAATACCTGCGATTTTGGCAACGGTTAAGACATCACCTTTTTTAAGGTTGTTCGACTGTATCAACTCAAATGTATTTTCGTTTAGAAGAACTTTTACAGAAACGGTTGCTTCACGAACTGTCTCTTTCTTATCTGAAATATCAACCATAGTTGCTTTACCGTCGGAATCAGTATGTGTCAGTTTGGACATTTTTTAACCTCCCATATTTACAAATGAAGGGAAAAAGGCGGAATCACCGGTTTTGCGGGAACAACCTTTGTATGTTTTCTCGGCTATCAATCGGTGAACTTCTTTTGATGCGGTCTCGTAGCCTTGTTCTAATGAGTCGAAGAGATTAAACGATGCCCCCGAAAAAAGACATCCGTATAAACGACCGTCAGATGTCAACCTGATACGGTTACACATAGCACAAAACGAATGACTGACCGGGTTGATAAACCCGACTTTAATATCTAGATCAGGTGAACTGAGATAACGGGCGGCAGTTGAAGGGTCGTTTTTGGTAGAGACAAAATTATAAGGGAGCCTCTTTTTTATTTCATCGCCTGAAATATATTGCTCGGAGTTTTCGGAGTTTAATTTTGTCGGCATAAATTCAATAAACCGAATATCAATTTTAAGTCTGTTTGCGAATTGTATTAAATCGTTTGCCTCATCGTCGTTGGTTCCCCGAATCAATACCGTGTTAAGTTTTACTTTTGGGATATATTTTATAGATTCTTCGATACCGTCTATCATGTCTTGCCATTTATCTCGACCGGTCACCGAACAGAATTTTTTTGCCTTTAAAGTGTCTATTGAAATATTAACAGAATCAAGTCCGGCATCGGCAAATTGTTCAGCTTTCTTTTTTAAGAGTATTGCATTGGAGGTCATAGCAGTATGAATGTTTGGGTCGGTCTTTTTTACAAATTGCATTAGTTCCGGAAGCTGTTTATACAGGGTTGGTTCACCTCCGGTAAATCTGATTTTTTCTACACCCAATGTATGCAACAGTTTGATAGAGTTTTGATAATTTGTATAATTTTTTGATACATACGTATCATTTTCTTGTTGAGGGGGTCGGCAATAAAAACAGTTAAGATTACAACTGTTTAAAAGAGAAATACGAAGATATTTAATACGGTTAATCATTGTAAATCTCCCGTAGTTATTTTCATTTTTGATTGAGCGATTATAAAAGAACAGAGTGTATCAATTGAATTTGTTTCAAAATTATTTTTTGATAGTTTGCTTAAATCATCACCATATGTTGCAATAATTTGTTTTATATTTTTTGAATCGATTTCTGATATATTTCTTGTGAGCAAAATCTTATCAACAGTTGAGAATTTATCTCCCTCAATAAGACAATAATCAAACTCAGACTTTATAGCATCTTCAATTTTATTTTGTAATGTATCATGAGGTGCTGAAAAAATTGCAAATTCACCCGGGTTTATGGCAATAGTCAAAGTAGCTCCTGATTTTCTATGTCGTTCAGAATCTTTTCCGATTGTGTCAAATGCATGATGATGCGAAGTATGTTTTTTTGACATACATCTATATCCGTTTTCAGCCAAAGATTTCAGTAGTTGTTCTACAAGAGTAGTCTTGCCGGAATTTTTTGCTCCAACTATGGCAATGCTATACATGCTCTCTCCTAATCGATTCAAAATCTTCGTGAAAATTCAGATTTCTCCAAGGAGTAATCGTTAGTTGGATAAATTTGGCATCGACTTGTGATAAAAAATCTCTCATTTTGAAATTACCGGTCTTTGCTGTTTCAATTAGAAATGGTAAAGATGATTTATGATATACTGCACAAAGAGGTTGTTTCCGGTCATTTATTTCAGCTCCAAAAAACTGTTCATTATTGTAAGATTCTAATAATTGTAAAATAACATCTTTGTTTAAATCGTATAAGTCGGCGGCAGTTATAAAACAGAAATTATTCGAACAGTTTTCTAAGGCGGTAATTATTCCGGCCATCGGTCCATCAGCTAAATCAGAATCAATTAATGTCGGGTGAGGAATATGTTGGTATTTATCATCTGATTTTGCGACGAGGGAAATTGAGGAAAATAGACCTGAGCAAGCAGATATAGTTTTTTCGACCAAAGTAGTGTTATTCAGTGAGGTAACTAATTTATCATATCCCATTCGGCTGCTTTGACCGCATGCTAAGATAAAAGCTTGTATATCATGTTTTGCCATAAAAAATACCTCATACCGGTTGGCAGAGGTCATAAGGAAATATGCCTTGTCGATCTCCTTTGCCAAACCGGGCAGGTCGGAAAATTGCTCTTCCGGCCGTAGAGTCCTCGGTGACCACGTGGGCCTTCCGAGGTTCGGAGATTAAAAATATCTTCTTTTCTAACTCAATGTAAAATAAACGATTACAATTAAATTACATTGACTTAAGTCAATGGGAATATCGGCAATTTTTCGATACTATGCAAGTGAAAAATATCACATAATTTAGATTAAATTGATGTTTTTTGTAGACAATATAAAATGAGTTTAACTACCTTGTATAACTTTACTTTAGGAGATAATATGAGTCAGAATAACCAGGTCATTTCGTCCATTTTAGTTCATGCTGATGAGGGTAACTTTGCCGTAGTGCAAGAAAAAATAGCATCAGTTCCTCAAATGGAAATAATCGAGACAGCTGAAAACAAGTTAGCGGTAGTTTTAGAAACCGAATCAACAGAATATGCCGTAGGACTGTGTGAAGATATCAGAGCTCTTGAAGGAGTTACAGGTGTAGAGATTATAACACATTTTTTTGAAGATGAAGTTAATAGAAACAAATAAATATAAATCTTAAGAAATGGAGTCAAGGAAATGAGTACCTTGGATCGTAGAGATTTTATCAAGTCATCCGCAGCGTCGCTTGCGGTTGCATCGCTGGTTGCTTCCTGTGGGAAGAAACAAGAAGGCGATTCTAATGCCCAAAATGTTGGCGGTAAAGTCGACCAACTTGGGATAAAGTGGGATAAATCAGTCTGTCGTTTTTGTGGTACCGGTTGCGGAGTTTTAATCGGAACTAAAAAAGACAAAGTAGTTGCTACAAAAGGAGACCCCGATTGTTGGTCAAACAAAGGGTTAAACTGTGTCAAAGGATATTTCCTTTCAAAAATCCTTTACGGTAAAGACCGTTTGACAAAACCTTTGATTCGTAAAAATGGAAAACTAACGGAATCAACATGGGATGAAGCACTTGACTTAATTGCATCCAAATACGAAGAGGTTCTTAAACGTGACGGTTCCGACGGGGTGGCAATGTTTGGTTCCGGTCAGTGGACTGTGTTTGAGGGGTATGCTGCTTTGAAATTTATGAAAGCGGGACTGGGTTATATTTCCAAAGACGGTGTCGGTTCGAATAATCTTGATCCGAATGCTCGTATGTGTATGGCATCAGCAGTGGCTGCTTTTATGAGGACATTCCAATCTGATGAACCGATGGGTTCCTATGAAGATTTAGAACATGCCGATACATTTTTTACTTGGGGAGCAAATATGGCCGAGATGCATCCGGTTTTGTTCTCACGTATCATGGATACAAAAATGAAAAATCCTGATAAAGTAAAAATTGTTGATTTAGGCACACAGTATACGCGTGTATCCGAAGAGTCCGATTTGTATTTAGAATTTAAACCTCAGACTGATTTAGCAATTGCAAATTACTTTATCCATTACATTATTAAAAACAAATTGTATGATAAAGAATTTGTAGATGACAATTTAGTATTCAAAAAAGGTGAAACCAATATTGGCTATGGTCTCAAAGACGGTGGTGCTGATATTCCGAAAACTGCCGGAAAAATGACCAAGATATCTTTTAAAGAATATAAAAAGTTTGTTTCTAAATTTGATGCAAAGTACGCGTCAAAGATTTCCGGTGTTCCGGTTGCAAAACTTGAAGAAGCAGCCAAGTTGATTTCTGATCCGAACCGTAAAGTCTGTTCTTATTGGACAATGGGTTTTAATCAGCATACTCGTGGTACTTGGGTGAATCAGCTCGTTTATTCGATTCATCTTTTAACAGGTAAAATCTCTAAACCTGGTGAAGGTCCTTTCTCGCTTACCGGTCAACCGTCTGCCTGTGGTACAGCCCGTGAGGTTGGCACCTTTGTACATCGTCTGCCTGCTGATTTAGTAGTAAAAGTTGAAGCACATCGTAAGATTGCTGCTGATATTTGGAAAATTCCTGTTGAGAAAATCAATCCGAAAGTCGGTAAACATACAATCGAAATGTTCCGTGCGATTGATAACGGGAAAATTAAACTCTTATGGGTGCAAGTTGCTAATCCGTATCAATCATTACCGAACTTAAATAGATTTACAAAAGCAGCCATGGAAAAAGATGTATTCATTGTTGTTTCTGATGTATATCCAACCCGTTCAACCGAGGTTGCCGATGTAGTTTTGCCGTCTTCAATGTGGATTGAAAAAGAAGGAATGTTTGGAAATGCCGAACGGAGAACACAGCATTGGGATAAAATTGTAAATGCCCCCGGTGAAGCAAAAAATGAAATTTGGCAAATGATTGAAGTAGCTAAACGTCTAAAAATTGATTCTAAGACAACCGTTGCCGATAAAATTTTTACTTATAACGAAAAAACATTTTATAAAGATATGTGGGAAGAATACAGATTATTCTCACTTGGAAGAGCCAAAGATTTGGCTCCTTATGATGTTCTTCGGAAAGAACACGGGGTTGTCTGGCCATACGTAGCTAAAAACGATAAAACAGATTTTACCGACGTATGGGACGGTATTGAAAATACCGAAGCAAACGACTACGTCTCAGTCAAATGGCGTTACAATGCCAAGTATGATCCGTATGCTGCCAAGTTTATTAAAGACCATCCTGAACGTACATTTAAAGACGGTATAGCTTTCTATAAGGCATCTAAAAGTGATTATTGTGCGACTGTCTTTGCGGTTCCGTATGAACCTGCCGCCGAAGTTCCTGATAAAAAATATCCGTTCTGGTTATGTACCGGTCGAGTGCTTGAACATTGGCATACCGGTTCTATGACTATGCGGGTGCCGGAATTACGAAGAGCAGTTCCGAGAGCGGTTGTGAATATCAATCCTGATGATGCCAAGCGTATGGGCATTAATCGCGGTGACTTAATCCGAGTGAAATCACGCCGGGGAGAAGTTGTTTTTCCTGCCGATGTGAACGGTCGTTCGGTTCCTCAAAAAGGAATGGTCTTTATTCCGTTCTTTGATGAAACCCGGTTAGTAAATCAGATCACTTTAGATTGTTACGACCCTATTTCTAAAGAGCCTGATTATAAAAAATGTGCTGTAACTATTGAGAAAGTATAAATAAATATAAAAGGCTGACTCTTTACTTTTTGTAAAGAGTCAGTTATAAATATGGAACGACGTGATTTTATAAAACGAAGTGTAGCTGTTTCCGCAATCGGTTTAACCGGTGGATTTTCTTTTATCAGTTTACTCGGGAATAATAAAACTTATTATTTTAGACCTCCCGGTGCTGTAGAAGAAAGTCAATTTTTAGCCGCTTGTATCAGGTGTGGAAAGTGTGTACAGGATTGTCCTTATGACAGTTTAAAACTCGGTTCATTAGAAGACGGTATCAATATAGGAACACCGTATATTGAGTTCCGCGATGTACCTTGTTATATGTGTGCTGACATTCCTTGCATTGCTGCCTGTCCGACAACAGCCTTGAACCATGATTTGAAAGATATTAATAGTTCAAATATGGGTACTGCTGTTCTTACCGATAGGGAAGATTGCCTTTCGTTAAACGGAATCCGTTGTGAAATCTGTTACAGAGTTTGTCCACTTACCAACAAAGCGATTACTCTTACAAAACATCCCCAGTCAATTACCAAAAAACATACGGTCTTTGAACCTGTAGTACACAAAGAAATATGTACCGGCTGTGGAATTTGTGAGAATGCCTGTCCGCTTGATACACCCGCTATCACGGTTTTGCCGACGGAACGTGGCGATAAAGCTGCCCACTATATATTACTTAGAGAACAGCAATCATGAATATTATAGCACAACATAAATGGAGAATTATCAGGAGATTTGTGCAACTCGGCACCATTCTTTTGCTGCTCTCTCCATTGCTTAATCTAGGTATCTTTCGGGGTACCTTGATTTCCGGAGAACTGTTTTCTGTTTTATTGGTAGACCCGTTTGCAGCAATAGATTTTATGTTAGCGATAAAAGAAATCTTTATGCCGTTAGTTTTAGGTGCATCGATTTTAGTCGGATTCTATTTTATTGTCGGTGGTCGGGTTTTTTGTGGGTGGGTCTGCCCGATATATTTGTTGTCAGAGTTTATGTTGAAACTAAATAAAAAATTAGCAGTCTTTCATATAAAACCGTCAGCAACTTTTAAGTATTATCTGTTTATGATTTTTTTACTTTTGAGTCTGGTTACATCAAAACCTGTTTTTGAATTGATTTCTCCAATCGGAATTATCAGTCAGAATATTGCTTTAGGTATTGATAGACCACAAGCTCAATTCGGTAAAGAACTCGGAAGTTCCGGTGATATAGCTGACAGCGGGTATACTTCTTCGTTAATGACTGAAAGTTATTATGATTGGCAGATTTTGTTTAACAACTCACTATGGCTGATTCTGTTGATTTTATTGATTGATGTATTTGTAAGTAAAGGATGGTGGTGTCGTCATGCTTGTCCGGTCGGCACTTTTTATACCTTGCTTGGAAAATATTCACCAGTCAAAATAAAGATTGATTCCGAAGCTTGTACTAAGTGTAATGAATGCTTTGATGTCTGTTTACCGTCGAATGTTTTATTGGCACCTGTACAAGGGAAAACAAATTGGGTTATAGATAGTTCGTGTACAAATTGTTTAAATTGTATTGATAAATGTCCCGAAAATGCATTAAAAGTTAGTTTAAAAATAAAAAAGGAGAATGTCTCATGAAACATTTTATAGCTTTCATGACCGTGTTATTACTTTTTGCTTTCTTGATAGCTTGTCAAGGAGAACAAAAAAACAACGCACCTTTATCAGACCAACAAAAATTGAATCTTGAGTTGGTAAATCAGGATAATGTTGCAATTTATGGAACCCCTCCATTGATACCGGAGGACCATCCGATTGAAATTGGTGAAGATTTCAAAGAAACCGAAAACGGCGGTTCCGCTTGTTTGGATTGCCACGCAAATCCTGAAGAAGAAGCTCCGCAGATGCGACACCCAAAACGTCATAATTGTATTCAGTGTCATATTCCGGCTGCTGCTGAAACAGCAACAGGTGATGATTTTAAAGTAGATAACGATTTCAAAAAACACGTACCTAAATGATTGAGAATATGCTTGGCGGGGTTGTAAAAACTCCGCCAATGCATTACATTTTAATATGACTACTAGAACAAATTTCTTAAAAAAATCTTTTCAGATGATTGGCGGTATTTTTGCTGAATCAATTCAGAAAAAACTACCCGATAAGATTCTGAATCCAAAAAGAGAAATATATCCGCCGGGTGCTATCGATGACTTTGTAAACAAATGTGAATCGTGTGGTGATTGTATTTCTGCTTGTCCTGTTAACTGTATCAAGTTCAGCCCTGATGAGTTAACCGGCAAAGACCTTCCAATTATTGTACCTTCTGAAAAAGCATGTATCATGTGCGAAAATTTACAATGTATGAAAGTATGTCTCCGTAATGCCCTAGTTCTTCCCGAAGATAGGATTTTTCCTAAAATAGGTCTTGCCGAAATTATCACAGATAAATGCCTGCCATATAACGGACAGAACTGTATGACTTGCTATGATGCCTGTCCTTTAAAACGTGATGCTATCAGTATGAAATTCAATCGTCCTGTTATAAATGCAGAGTCCTGCACCGGTTGTGGAATTTGTGAAGAGGTTTGCATTCTAGAAGATAATAAAGGTATAAAAATCCAAGTTCTTTCTTCCGAATAAACAATATATTTTTCATTTAATTATTATCCTAACAACAGTTGTTTGCTTACAAA
The DNA here is from genome assembly GCA_024276275.1 of Candidatus Zixiibacteriota bacterium. Classification (GTDB taxonomy): domain Bacteria; phylum Zixibacteria; class MSB-5A5; order GN15; family FEB-12; genus QQUK01. The sequence goes on along the minus strand of JAJRXM010000033.1, from coordinate 36,152 downwards.
TGACTAAATTATGATTTATGTAAAGAATAATTGATATTAGTCGAAATATATAGCGGAGCCGTCAAATTGTTATTTGTATGAATAGGAAGCTATAATCAATGAAAATTTTGTTTGCTGAAGATGATGCTGTATCTATAAAAAAAGTTAAAACAATACTTAAACAAGATGACTATGATTTGACAGTTGTCAACTCAGGTAAAGAAGCTATTAAGCTTCTTAAAGTTTGTAATTTATTTGACGTTGTAATTACTGCTATCAAAATACATGATGTTGACGGTTTTGGGTTAGTAAAATATATTCGTAATTCTCTGAGATATAAACATCTTCCGGTTATACTAACAACCTCACTAAATGATAAAAAGACAATTATAAAAGCAACAGAATTTGGAATATCCGCATATTTATTAAAACCTTTTCATGATGATTGTTTAATTTCAGCTTTAGATGAAATATCAAAAAACACTTATAGTCCGATATTGATAGTGGATGATGAGGAATTTATTAGATCCTTACTAACGAAAGTATTGGAAAGGGAAGGGTTTCATGTTGAGACAGCATCAGACGGAGTTGATGCTCTACATGTATTGGAACAAAAAGATATTTCAATAATTATTTCAGATATTAAAATGCCAAATATGACAGGTCTCGAGTTACTTGTAAGAGTAAAAGAAGAATACCCTGAGATTCCGATACTGCTCATGACAGGGCATGGTTTAGATTTTACTAAGGAAGAAGCAATTATATCGGGTGCTAATGATTATATAACAAAACCGTTTAAGAATGTGGAAATTGCCAATAAAATTCATATTTGCTTGAAACATTCAAAAAAAGAATTAACAAAGAAATAATAAAATTTTTTATGTCGGTTGTTGCATCGGTTGGAATGTCAACATTTCAATTTCTTTTAGTAACCGGTCTAAATCGTTTTTGAAATTTTCCTGTTGAGTTTGATTAAACTGTTCGGCTATTTCATAATAATGATCAATACCGTTTTGGAGGTTCTCTTTGAATTCGGTAAAGTATTTGGTAGTTTTATCTAATAGACCGTCGGAAGTTTTTTTCATCTCATCTTTTAAATAATCAACATACAAATTTAATTCTTTAATAAACATGTGCGGGCGATTATCATTTTGTAAAATAGAAATCCTACCGTAAATATGATTTATCATCTCTTCAAGAGAAGTTATTTTGGTAAAATTAACAATGTTGGGACCACAGCAAATTGATGGAGTTGCTTTTGGATCCATCCCTAAAGGAAGTGTGGCAGCACCTGCCAAGTCATGACAAATACAGGATTTATCGGTCACATTTGCGGTCAGTTGATTGGTTTTGTTAGCAGGATAAGAAGCATTACTGAGTTCTTTGAGTTTTTTCTTTTGAAAAACACGAGATGCGTGACAAATAGGAACTTTAGTAAATTCTGTATTTGAAACTAAAAAACCCTTCGGGCAACTTGAACCCGGTTTTCCGGCAGCTATACGGTCTCGTCGAAGTTGTTCACTTCCAGAAGTGCGAAGATTCCAAAAAGGAACCCCAAGAGGTGAACTATTACTGAGAAAAACTTCAGATGAAGTAGCATCTATCAGCTTCTGCATATGTCCTGTATCTATATTAACAACATCGGGGGCTAAAAGAAAAGGAGTTCCCCATCCTGTACCGTCTACTTTATAGTATTCTAATAACAATTTTTGTTCGACCGCAGTTCCGATACCACCTTGAACAGTAACTCGTGTGTCAGGAGGTTGGGTGAGAGCATCAATCCCTTTTTTTAGTAAATTTTTGTTATAAATTTCAAAAAGGTTATTTACCAGTTCATTCTTTTTTACTCTAAACTCTTCTAATATCGGCCCCATAAGTGCCCCTTGCGAGGCAAATGCATGACCTCCGCAATTTAATCCCGACTCTATTCTAAATTCTGAAACCCAAAGTCCCTTGAGAGCTAAAAATTTGCCTTGAATAATAGCAGACCTAAAATCAGAGACCTTGAGAATAATTTTCTTTTTAATTTCACCAAGTGAATTCGGAAAGAAATCTTTAAATTGCGGGATATAACTATACAGACGACGGTTCATACCGGCTGAAAAAATAATAGAGGAATTCAAAGAACTATTTGCAAAACCTCGAAGTGCTGAAGAGGCATCGGAGTGTTCAGAAGGTAATTTTTCACCGTTTTTATAAATATCTCTATCTAGTTTTGTCATTATATTTACATCAATTGAACCGACAACAATAGATTCGCGTAAATCAGATTGCAATTTTGTTTTTATCAACTCATCTTTTTCAGAGAGCATTTTTAAATATTTTGATTTTAATTCTGAATCAGGAAGCATTTCGAAATATTTTGTAATTTCAGAATTAGCCTCAAAAGGTGAGGTTTTTAAAGAATTAGATTGCTTTAAAATTAAGTCGTTTAACATGTTAAGGTATTTAGTCGTGCGTGTGGCACGATAATCATCATCTCGGTCAGAAATAGGTTCAAATGGCAAATTGTTTTCTCTGCTGTGATGTTCTCTCATTTGCTCTATAAGCATATCATCTACTAATGAAAGTACAGAAGATATACCATATTTGGCTACTTTAAGCGGGGTATCTATAGAGAACCCGGTTCCCATTACAGGAATGTGAAAAGTATGTGGTTTTTCTTTGTTTTTATAATTCATAATCTTAATTACATAGAAATCGAAGCAAATGTCAAGATGTTTCGCATGTCTGATAAATTTGTCTGAGATAATGATTTAGATGAAAAAAAACAGGACAAATTTCATGAAAATTTCGATAATTATAAAATAAGATTAATACTTTTTTAGTTTTATTTGTCTTATACTAACAGTACTACATTAATTATTAAGTTAGGAGAAAGTCATGAAAACAAAACATATATTACTTTTTGGATTTTTTGTATTTACTTTTTTGCTAGTTTTTCCACAGATAGGACAAACTCAAACATCTGATAATATGAAAACAAACTTTATTGATCTTGATGGAGACGGCTTTAATGATAATGCTCCGGATCATGATGGAGATGGAATCCCAAATTCTATAGATCAAGATTATAGAAAACTTGCCCAAAAAGGTATTAATCAACAAAACGGGAATCTTGCCAAGCACAATAATGCAAATAGTATAAAAGATAAGTTACATAAATTTCAAATGAGAAAACGTTTTGGTTTTATGGATAGGTCAAGATTCCAGTTTAGAACAGGTAGAGATTTTAGTAACCACACTACTTTTGACCACAGGATGTTTGACGGGTCAGGCCCAAACGGCGGTTCTGATATTCATGATGGGAAAGGTCCTCACAGACGACGAGGTCACGATGGGAGATAATGCAAAAAGATATACTCATCTGAAATCGGCAACTTGTAAGAGAACAACAGGGGTTATTATCAAAAAATTTCTTATCCTAATAACTATCATGACTATTTGGAGTCCGATAGTAAAATCTGATGCTCTGATTTCTTTTTCAATGAATGAGGGGTACAACAGTAATTTATTTAATGATTCTTTTTCTATTTCTGACTCCTATACAACTTTTTCAACAGATGTAGCCATCTACCCGACAGAAATGATGGAAATAAACGTATACGGGGATTATAATCTGTATAAACAAACTAGCAACTTGTCATCTTTTATGGGTGGAGCATCATTTAGTTTTATCCCATCAACCTCAACTATGATTTCGCAGGTTATTTTTAATGGGTCTCTTTCGTATTTAAGTTATGGTGCTGATTTTAGTCCTTATAATAATATGGTTATCAGCGGCAGCGGAAGTTGGAGTTATCAACTGAGAAAAAAAGTAGTAAGTAAGATCGGGCTCGGAGCATCATCGAAAAGATACACTAACACATCATCTGTAACGGATAACTTATATTACGCTTATGGAAGATTGCTTGCAACTGTTTGGTCACAAAATGCAATTAGTTTTGAAACAGCCTTTTATAGTAAGAAGTTTTCAACAGATGACTCGTTTAACAGTAATAACAGATATATTGATTTGTCTTTTCGATATTCCCGTCCTATCGGTAACTCAATCGGATTGCAAATTTTTTATTTAAAACGACTATTTGAAGATAGTAATGATGCTTTTATACCGGGTTATACAATAGATTATCTGTCACCTTGGTATTCACTTTGGGGTGGTGATGAAATATCTGTTTCTATTAAGAAAATTTTCCAAAATCAAGTTGTAGTATATTTACGAGGAGCTTATAGTGAAAAGTCATATATAAAACAACGTGAATCAGACTTAACAATTATTCCTCAATTTACTATTTTTGCAAGAGATGATATTACTCGTTCAATTTCAATAGAGCTTGAAAGAAAGTATTTCACAGGCAAGTCTTTGATAATTCCACGAATAATTTTCCGTTATCTAGACAATAATTCCTCACTTAAATTATACTCGTATGAAAAAATATCACTATACGGTTCCATTAGTTTAGGTTTTTAGAGTTGTTTTACCTTGTGACTTGCTGTTTATTGTAAATATGTGTAGTTTAATGTTCAAATAATGAGAATATGAAGAAAAAAAAATACAATTCTAGCGAAGAAAGAGCACTGCTGACTTATGTGAAACTGATGCGGGCTGCTGATTCATTTACATCAAGAACCCATAAGCATATTTCTCTGCATAGTTTAAGCCTTAGTCAGTTTCAGGTCTTGGAAGTGCTGTATCATCTTGGACCTCTCTGTCAAAAAGAAATCGCCGGAAAAGTATTAAAAACATCAGGGAATCTTACGACTGTCATTGAAAATCTATCAAAACAAAATTTAGTTGTTCGCGAGCAAGATTAATTAGACAAAAGGTTTTACTCAATTCATCTAACTTCTAAGGGAACTAAACTGATAAAAAAAGTTTTTAAACGACATTTACAGGTTTTAGTTACTGAAATGTCTGTTTTATCTCCTAAAGAACAAAATCAACTAGCTTTTTTATGCAAAAAATTAGGCCTGGGAACTAAATAAGTTTTTTTTCGTTATATAGTTTAATGTTAAACTAATAAAGAAAAAAGGAGAATTGCAATGTTACAAGTTCGTAAAGCAAGTGAACGGGGAAAAACAAACCTTGATTGGTTAAAAAGCTTACATACTTTTTCATTTAACCGGTATCACGATCCACAACATGTAAACTTTAAACATATACGTGTTATAAATGATGACTTTATTGCTACTCTGGGTGGATTTGGGACACATCCTCATAACGATATGGAAATTATTACTTTTATTCACTAAGGGGCGATAAAGCATAAGGATTCACTTGGAAACGGTTCGATTATTAGTAAAGGTGAAATTCAAAGAATGACTGCTGGCACAGGTATTATGCATTCGGAATTTAACCCGTCTGAAAAAGATGATGTACATTTGTATCAGATTTGGATTTTTCCTGATAAAAAAGGTTTAAAGCCATCTTATGAACAGATACAATATGACCGTTCAAAAGCTGTAGGAGATTTTTTACTGCTCGCATCAAATGAAGAAAATTCTGATACAGTCCGAATTAATCAGGATATCTATTTATATCTTTCAGTTTTACCGAAAGGAACCGAAGTCAAATATATTATAAACCGAGGAAGAGATGTTTGGATTCAAGTTGTAAGAGGTGAAATTGATATTAACGGTAAGAAAGTTTCAACAGCTGATGGTGTCGCTGTCACAAATGAGACATTACTTACTATGAAAGCAACAGATGATTCCGAAGTATTGTTGTTTGATATGTAAGTAAACTAAAGTATAAATAGTAAATATGTGAAAAATATAACAATATGTGGTTGTAAGAATAGTGATGATATCCTCTATTAATTGAGGATATTGTTGCTGTATTACTTTATTTATTTGAGTGGCTATATTCAGCGATAAGTCTGTAAGGCGTTTGTATTCTTTGAGATACATGATATCTGCGGTGTTTCAATTTGTCGGTTTGTTCGTGAATAGAAATAGTGTATATTGAAATTAACGGGTCAGTGGACATGGGCTAACTTATGAAAGTTATATGCTATCTTAAGGAAGAATAGTTGACAATTTTGATTAACTTGCTATTATATAGAGTAAGAGTAAAACGAAAGTATTGTTGTGAAATTCTTTTTGGTTATGCAAGCTTTTTTGGTAGTATTCTGCTCAGTAGTTCGAGCTGAAGATACTACGCAAGTTCGAATACATCCCGATATTGACTCAGTAGTTTTACGGTTACATGATTCTCTCTTAAATAAACCCGGAAATAATGTTTTGGTAACATCTGTCCCTGAAAACGGCTTTGTTACCCTAGACGGGAAAACTTTAGAGGAACTTACTCCGATTATCCTACCTCTCAGCAGGGAGAAATTGAGTATAGAGGTTTATAAGGACGGATATGAACCGCTCATTACAGATTTAATGATGGCTGAGATTCAAAAAAAACAGGTTCAATTTATTTTAAGACCGTTGGCACCTATTTATCTGAACGCTGATTCACTCGGATATACAATTCAAAGTGTAGTTCATCCGATTGAGCCTGCCAGAGCAAAAAATATAGAGAAAAAGTATATGGCTCTGGCTGAGACATTTCTAATACTTCCACTGTCTCAAGGGTTAATTGCAAAGTTGGTTTTAGATGATGACAACCAAAGAGAAGCAAATGTATTGGTCGGTGCCGGTATAATTCTAACTACAGGTTCTTATCTATTAAGTAAAATTTTCTCCAAAAAGAAACGAAATGAAATAGAGCAAGAAAATATCATAATAGAAAAACAAAATATCGATATAAAAAATAGTAATAAAGAGATAGAATTACTTGTTCGAAAAGTAAATGCGGAACGGATAGAGAAATGGGAGGAAGAGAGTAAAGATAAAGGGGTTGTAGTTATTAACAATATAGATGAAAATAATAAATAATTCTTTAATTTTATTTAGGCTTGCTCTAAATTTCATAAGTATGAAATTTAGAGCAATTCTGTTTTAATATGATTTTGGATCATGGTCTTTACCATGACAAGTAACGTAACACTCACCTCGTTGATTACCCAAATCAATAAATTCAAGTCGTCCTGAGCTAGATGGAGTACAGTAAGAAACATCAAAGTTAATAAGATGTGTTCCGTCTCCCTGAGGAGTATTTGCTACTCCGTGTGAGTCATGACATCCGGAACAAGGTGTATCTTCTCGTCGAATATGTCTATCATGTTCTTTGAAACTTACGTCATTTAAAATAGATGATCTGTCATGGCAAGAATAACATAAAGCATAATTTGCAGCTGACTCAGGGGTAAAGTCTGCTGTTTCATAACGCATCTTAAGAATAGGAGTAAAATCTGAACCATGAGGACCTGCTGAACCTCCTACCGGAGCTGAATGACAGTCTTGACAATCGATTCTGGAAGTTTCTGTCAAAGGAGCTATTAAAGACGGTACATTAGTATTTGTACCAACTGCTGCTACCGGGTGGAACGATTGCGAAGTCGGTTTAAATTCATCTCTTGTATTTAAATTTACAAAATTACGCTGTACATAGGCTGTTGTACCCGGACTGTCACCGTGACATTTTAAACAGACCTGATAAGATTCTACTACAGGTCTGATTTCCGCACCGTCAATGTCCACACCGTTCACTCCAAATAATGCTCCGTTTAAAGCAGGAGAAGGAGGGTTATCAGATGTAGCTGCATGAGGGTTATGACAATCAGCACATTCTACATGACGTGCCGTAGTTCCGAGTGTATCTATAGGAGAATGAATTCCGGAAAAACTTCCGACAGGGTGGGTAGAAGGTAACCCAAATTCTGCTTCGATACCGAGAGTAGGAGCTCCCATGCCTTTTATTCCAAAGTAATCAAGATTAACTCCGGCATTAGGATTTGAAGTAGTAGAGTGACATTTAAAACAGAAGGCTTCTTCAAGTGGTTCTGTTGGTGCTGCGATACCGGTAGAGTCAAGCATTAATGAGAAGCTTGAACCGTGTATTGAGACTTTTACCGTTGAATTTTGATATGTTTTTGACATATCGTCATTGTGACATTTAGTACAATTTGCATTAAAAACTGAACCGTCTGTTGTGAATGTTATCGGAACCGAATAATTGTGAGTACTGATAGCAGAATCATACTCAGCTTTAGGTATAAAACGATGAACGCTTGATGCACTTGCGAATGGCAAGAGGAAATCTTTCGGTGGCGTATGTGCAGAATGGCAAGCTGAACAAGTCGGATCCGAACCATCATGACAGGAAAGACAAACACCTCCATTGCCGGTTGATTGATAATCAGAATTTAAAAGAACTGTATTATCGCCGCTGACAGGATCAATTGCCCAATCGACTCGAAGGTTAGAACCTCTGGTACCAATACCCGGATTCAAATCTGGACGGAAAATATCGTGATCGACATGACAACTCAGACAATTCTTGATAGTGAACATTCCGGAAGCCCCGGGTGAATAGTCAGCGGAATCGTTTCCTAATATATGACGGGCAAGTATTGAAGTGCTGTCCATGGCAGCATATATTTGGCTATGGCATGTTGAACAAGATAAACCACCGCCTGATTCTCCACCTTTGAAGCCGTCGGTATGAACATGACACTGGGTGCAGTCCTGGGCATCGTTATGAGAGTCCGGAAGTTGGCTTCCGTCGTTTCTATGATGAGTTGTAGTCGTATGACAAACTTCACAAACTCCGGTGCCGACACCGTCGCTGGCATCTGCCATAACGCCTGATGTCGGATCTCCAACAGTAGGGTCAGGGGCGTTAAATGGGTCACCGATTCCAAGAGTTTTAAAAATTACTTCTCTAAGACCGGAATTTGGTGTTTGAATAGAATCTTTTATTAAATAAATATTTGTGACATCATGGGATGAGTGACATACTAAACAGTCTTGCCCTTGGTGGCCCTGTACGTTATGACAGGCAGAATTAACACCACCGCAGTTATCGGCAACATGTGAACGTCGCAGAAGGTTGCCGTCTCCGGCAGGAGCAGATGATGTGATAGTTAGTTCATCGGTATTGTTGGCATATCCGTCAGTTGCCGTTGCACTTTGCTGATCGCTTACTTCGAAGAATAAATCATAAGGACCTGTTACTTGTAAATCAGATGGATCCCAAATGTAAGATGCTGCGAAGTTTGCTCCACCTATGTTTTTAACACGAAGTCCTTGTTCACCGTCTTTAGCGGCATTGACTAATGTATATGTAGTATTCGTGTTATCCTGAACAGAAATAGTAATGGTAAATGCTGCACTGCTTGGAATATCGGTATCGGCAAAGTCTGCTTTTATAGTTATAAATTCAGAACCGATTCGGTTTACAGAAGTAGGGATTGTAAAAACAGCACCTGCAATAACAGTCGGCGGATTATTGGAAATAGCATCGAAAATTTCCATTTCATCAGTGTTGTTCGCGTAATCATCAAAAGTTGAACCTAAACCGTCTGAGACATCAAAATAGAGATCATAAAATCCTATGGTTTGAATATCAGGAGGGTCCCAAGAAACAGATGCGGTATATGAGCCTGCTCCGTTGTCAGTAATAGTAACTCCTTGAGTTCCGTTTGCGGCATCAGTTGTCAAAATTGTCTCGGCAAGATTATCAGGATGACGGAGTTTGAAATTGACCGTAAAGGCATTTACTCCCGGTATATCAGGGTCATAAAAATCGGCGGCAAAAGTAATTGTGTTTACTCCGATACGTTCAACACCGGCAGGAGATGCAAAAACAGCATCAGATTGTACTATAGGTATACTGTTTTCTCCACCGTTTGCGATAGTAAGTTCATTAAGGTTGCTAGTAAATAAATCAGTATCAGAAAAGGTACCGTTGGTAACAGAAAAATATAAATCATACAAGCCTAGAGTGATATTATCAGCAGGGTCCCAATTTATTGATGCGGTGTAAAAACCGCCCCCGTCATCTGTGATAGTTAAACCGCCTACTCCGTTTTGAATAGAATCAGCAATTACGAGAGTGAACTCATTAAAAGGAGACCGAACTTTAAAGGTGGCAAAAAATAAATTTAGAGCAGGTAAATCAGTATCTTCAAAAGTTGTAGACAGCGTAACAAGATTTGTCCCAAACCTGTCAATAGATGCAGGTGTAGGTGTTGTTGCTGAAGGGGTAATGTTTATAACAGCAAAGGCTGACTGTGCTATTATAACAGAAACCGCTACTAGTATACTTAGCAGTTTTTTATCGGTCGGTAGATATTTTTTTTTCATACTCTTAGCTCTATTCTATATGTTTTATTATCTATGGTCCGTCAACTGTTCCGGAATTTGAATCGGTATAATGTACTCCGTGACAGCTTGTACATTTCATTGTATTGCCTGCCCCAAACTGAAAATCATTGGTTGTATTGCCGTCTGAAGGTTGCGGGTTGCCGTCGGTATCAATTGGAGGATTGTGAAAAGCAGTAGTAGTAGGTAAAGCTACTCCAACCGGATGAGAAAGAATACTGCCTGTATATGTTTTAACAGAAGCAATATTGCGGCTTAGATGACAATCTAAACAAAGTTGGTCCGTTGAGTTATCCAGTCTGAGAAAAGGAGGAGTGCTGTTGGCATGTGGATCATGACAAGTAGCACAGGTAACTTTGCCGCTTTTAGTAATATGGTCGATTAATTCAGGGCTTTGAGGTTGATTTGCTCCATACATAGTATTAGCAGAATCAACATCCCAGGAATGCGAGGTACCGGAGATACCCGGTTGTGCTTTAAACGATGATGAGAAAAATTTAGTCATACCAGTCCAGCCTCCGGGGGTATGACAGGATAGACAGAGAGTGGAAACTAGTGAATCAGTTGAATTAACTAAAATATCCCCGAGAGTAGAATGCGAAATATGACATTGTCCACAATCTATACTGGCAGCAGCACCGTGGGGGTCATCAAGAGCGGAAACTGTTGATGTAAAGATTAAAAGAACTATCGTTGCATAAAGTATTTTCTTCATAGCTTTAACCTATTTTAAAAGTACCATCTTTTTGGTCTCAACGAATGTATCAGCAGTAAGTCTATAAAAATATATTCCGGTTGCTGATTGTTGTCCGTTTGTATTCTTACCTGACCAGTTTACTGTATGTTTACCGGCAGGTAATGATTTATCTACAAGGGTGATTACATTTTGTCCATTGAGGTTAAAAACTTTTATAGTTACATCAGATTCTTTAGATAATGTAAAATTAATCGTTGTCGAAGGGTTAAACGGGTTCGGATAGTTTTGTGCCAGAGAAAAACTAAGCGGTACACCGGATGTTGCAAACATCTGGAATGACGACCAACTGTTGACGGTATCTTGGGTGTGTACTCTTGTTCGCCATTTATATTCAGAGTCGTCTTTCAGTAATTCGGTTGTGACCCATTGGGCGGTATAAAAGGTAATGTTTAGCAGACTGTCGAAAGTTTCTGTCGGAACAACGCCTAATTGTGTTGCGATAGGTGAGGTAGAATCCGAAAGAGTATATAATTCAAAATCGATATATCTGATTTCAGTTGTAAGAGGTGCAGTTGCTCGGACAAAAAATTCAATATCTTCTGATTGAACGGTATCATTAGCAAGAGGTCTCAGCTGCTCCATGCTGACTGCTTCGGTTTCAGTTGACGAGGCGGATATGTGGAACATTTGTATTTTTGAATTTTCAGTAGATGCTACATACAGAACATCATTTTCATCAACAGAAACTCCGGTCGGCAAATTAAAATTGACATTTGTATTGCTGTTTGGAATCATATCAAGATATTTGCCGTCTTTAGTAAAAATCAAAACTCTGTTTTGGTATCTGTCAGAAATATATACGAGACCTTTAGAACTGACAGATATTTCACCGCCACGTGTAATTTCTCCGGCAGCTCCACCGAAAGTGGAAAAAGATAGTATAAAGGTACCGTCCGGTTGGAGAATCCAAATTTTAGAAGTGAGTTGGTCAAGAACATAGTAATTACCGGTTATGCTGTTTTTAGCAAAACTATTCGGAAATAAAATTTCTGTTCCGTTGTTGTCTTGTAACTGTATAGTAGAAAGTAAAACTTTCTGTTTGCTGAAAACCAGAATCTGTTTTGATTCGGCATCAAGAACATAAATCTTATCGTCAATAATAATATCAATAGGGTTTAGAAATGTATAAATGTTTTTAAAGTAATCTGTCTGTAAGCCTAATGATAAATCAACATAGGCAACTATGTGAGCATCTAAATCGCAATAGAGATATTCGTTGTCTGACAGCTTGTTAACCGAGTTGGCATCGCCGTGAATGTGCAGTTTTTGTTGGAAGAGACCGTTTGCGGTAAAGATTTTTATTTCTTTAGAAAAGGGTTCCAACAGAGTCAGACTATTGTTATCAACCGTAATAGAGGTTGGGGCTGTAATGTTGCTTTCTAATGCTCCTAAGTATTCAATTTCTACAGCACTGAGTGATAAAGGAATACTTAAGAATAGTGTACTAAATAATAAATATATAATTTGTTTTTTCATAATATCACCGTTACCGATTAATATCTTGCCGGGCTATGGGCATAGTTATGGCAGGATAAATAACAACTGCCGCTTTTTAAACCTGTCGAATTATATTGAATCAAATTAGTCTTCTGGTCTCTTTTAACAGCTTTTTTATTAAATGCTATTAAATGGTTATTTTGCTGTGACGAATGAGAAGCATGACAAGTATAACAGGAAGTTCCCGGAATACCTTTTAAAGGGTCGCCGACAATATGTTCTCTATGAAGCGGGAACGATTCATTGGCAAGTATAGATGACCTGTCATGGCAGGAATAACAAAAATCATAGGCATAAGGAGATTCGTCATTTATCGGTTCTATATCATAGTTACCGCTTAATAAAAACCGATAATTTGAACCGTGTGGTCCTTTTGGACCATCGGGATCGTCATTTGTATGACAATCAGAGCATTTCATCATGTTACCCGGTCCGAGAGCTTTGATAAGCGATGTCGATTTTCCGCTTGTAGATGCTTTCGTAACAGGATGCTGTGATGTGTTGATAAGTGAAAATTGTTTAAAGGCGTTGTCTGATGATGTCTCGACAGCAGTTCTATCTACATGACATTTAAAACAGATTTCATATTCATTCGAGGAGCTTTCCAAGTATTGACTTGAGAGAGAATACCCCGAAACCTCATAGTATTTTTGTGAGGGAGAACTGAGTTGAGAACGTTGATGCGGATTATGACAGTCGATACACTCGGCATGGTTAATGTCTGAACCGGAAGCATAAGGAAGTTGTTCTTTTGGAGAGTGTCCAAAACCGTCAACTACAGGATGACGGTACTGTTTTTTGAATTCATTTTCTATATTAGCCAGTTCAATAGTTTGAGAAAGCTTGCCCGTTGCTTTCATTTCGGTTTGCTGCAGTTCTGTTCCGTGACATTGGTAACAAAATTTTTCTTCTGAATGTGCCAGCATCGGTTCATTTGTTTTTCCATGTCCGACATGACAGGAACCGCATCCCTCAGGTAAGTTAGAGGAATTGATATGAGAGAATATTTCTGTTTGTATGAGAAAAACAGATAAAATAATTAAACTAAGAAATATCTTTTTCATAAACGTTACTTTCTAATAACTATGACAGGAGATACATACCGCATCAAATGTCGTTTTATTCCAAAATGGATATTTATCTGACTTAGAATCATCATGCGGATCATGACAGGCAGTACACTGTACATATCCGTCCGCATCGGTGCCGACAATCTTTTCAGGGTCTTGCGGAGGCCATCTGAGATGATTATCAGCAAGAGCTGTACTTTGTTCATACTTTACAGAGACCGGATGAGTGCCTGAAAGGTCCATACCGACAAAGGATTTACTGCTTGTCGGTATTTCACCGGACGGTCCGACATTATTCATCTTAATCGGTTGAGCTACACCTTTAATAGCACCGACAGCAATTGTACCGTCGTGGCAGGATAAACAGAGTTTAGTGGCACCGTTCGGTTGTTCTGCGGTAGAGTTCATTGTCGAACGGTTGTATGTTTTGAAATTACCCGTAGTTGTTTCATGGTTCCAGAGTGGTCCTTCTGATGAAGTATTATGAGAACTATGGCAGAAAATACATACTCTGGTCTCAGAGGTTGCCTTTATATCGCCTGTACCCGAAACAGATAAATTATGTTTTGAGTTAATAACAGAACCTGCTAAAACTGTCCCATAAAGTGTTAATATAATAAGCAGTGATATCGTTCTTTTCATTATTGATCTCCTAAGTAGTAAAAGACCTGGATTCTATTATTAAATGTATCTGCTATATAAATAGTATCATTTTGAATGTCTATTCCGGCAGGTGACCAAAACTGTCCTTCTGCCTGACCTCTTGAACCGACTGTAAGAAGTAAAGTACCTTCTTCTGAAAAAATCTGAAAATTATCAGCAAGATTGTCCACAACGTAAATATGATTTTCAGAATCAACGGCGATTCCTTTGATACGGCTAAAAGTTCCCGGTCCAGAACCTTCCATGCCAAATGAATTGAGTTGTAAACCGGTAGGATCAAATGTTTTGATTTTATAATTTAAGGCATCGTTGATAATTATGTTCTTTCCGGCAGTAGTTGCGAATGTAGGGTAGTGGAAGATAGCAGAATCATTCGGCCGAGGTATCTGTTGTAAAAATTCACCGTTAAGATTAAAAACTTTCAAACTATGGTCTCCGGTATCAACAATATAAATTTTGTTTTGGGTAGGAAGAATTGTAAGTCCGGTAGGTCGTACCAAATAGTTTGACATAAATGGTTTAAGCGAATTGTTCTTATATAAATAAATAGTTTTATTCTCTACATCAGAGATATAGACATTCCCTTGAGCATCGGTACATAATGCTATCGGATAGGTAAATGTGTTCTTTTTATCGGTTATAAATTTATAACTCTTTTTGAGACGGTCAATTTTAATCAACGCCTGAATATTTTGACAGGTTAGAAATATATACTGATTTGTTACCGCAATGTCAAAAGGAAGCGAAAGAGTTTCATTGTTATCATCACCGGTGAATAGTCTTCCGATTTTTCCAAAGAAGCCTGCTTCAATTGAAAGGTCTTGCAAGTTTATTTCTCCGACATATTGCAATCTTGCTTTGTCAGGTGGAGACGGCCAAACCATCTTTTCGCCATTTGCTGTGGTCGCCTGTGAAAAGAATAATATGAGTATGAAGGTTACTAATAATCTTTTCATTATAAGATTCCAAACCTACGAGTTATTTTTCCTTTAATCTCATGAATTGAATAACTTTCATTAGCAGCAATTTCTTCTTTCAGGTAATCATGAGAAAATGTCAATGTAATTTTGCGGAACTGATAAGAAATTTTAGTATTTAACGATGTTATTACATTATGTCTTTGTACAGCATTTGGGTCTGTAAATTCACCAGAAGGCATTATAACCTTCTGTGGGTCAATATCACGAGTATCTTTTAAGTAAAACATTTTAACAGGAAGTTTGATATACGGAATTTTAAAGTCCAGCGAAAAATTGAGCTTGTAAATTTTACTTCCGCGTTCAATTAATGAATCGGCTCTAAGATCATCTGTTGAAGTTTGTGCTATGGTCAGGTATCCCGTTGAAAGAGAGAAATCATCCCAGGGTGCAATTGTTATATCTATCTTATATGATTGTTTTCTATCGACTCTTGATTTATCTAAATTGGTAGAGGTAACAAAAGTATCTGCTGTAAATATAGCATACGAATCTTTTTCCTGAGTAGTCAGTAGTGAAATTTTAAATTTTTTACCGAACCGTTTTACAAAGTTAATGTCAAAAACATATCTGTTTTTTATATCATCACCTTTTGTATCAAACTTTTTACGATAGGCATATTCCAAACCGGTTGTAATATCACCGACTACTTTATGGTTTGTGATAAATGTCTTAAGGAAAAACCGTGATTCAATTTTTTTAGAAGTTGAGGCAATTATTGTATCTTTTACTCCGTCTATTGTATTGGTCTGAAAGACATATTTTTGATCTGTAATATAGTATTTTGTATTATTTCTCGGTTCAAATTTAATAATACCGAACTTTTTGGAAAATCTATTATTAAAATCAATAGTATATTGTTTGTTGTCGTAACCGGTATTATCACTTATGTAATTTACATTCGCCCCAAGGTCAAGAACATGATTATAAAATCTTTTATTTGGAATTGTAAATTTATTTGAAAAGATATGAGTGCTGCTTGAAAGAATATCATCTATTTTTACAAACTGTTTCGTATTACTGGTAGTATCAATACCGGTGAGCGAATCAATTCTGTTTGATGACCTGTTATAATTATAAGAATAAGTCGAGTTAGCCAAGACACCGTTGTCCATCAGATGGTTTAAAGAAAAAGCCTGTAGGATTGCTGTTGCTATTTGGTGCGATGAGGTATCAACATCGGTCTGGTTTCTTGTCACATTTGTTTGTGAACCTAAACTGGAATTTTTGGCTAGTTTATATGAGGCAGTATTGTAAAAGTTGTTCAGATAGGTTGCTTGTTTTTGCAATCCTTCTTTTTGGTCTGAGTACTCATAAAAAGCTATAGATTTAAAGCGGTCGTTATCATCATAAGTGAAATTGATATTAGCGGCATTTAATGATTGCTTAATATCATTCGGAGTTGCCGGCTTTACGAATGAATACCGTAATGTCATATCCTGATTTACTGTAAACTGAGACCGTCCGATTTTGTTATAAATTCTAGGAGAAGATGATACTTCTATAATATGTTGACCGGAATCTAGAACAATTATTTCGCTTTTACCGGTATCTATCACATACGTAAACAAATCATCTCTAATAATTTCTAAAGATGCGTTGGGGAGGTCGTTTTTAATTGTAACGTTGTATCTATCGCTTGTAAAGGCTGTACCGGTTTCAACTATAGGTCTCAAATAGATATCTTTATCGGCTCCAAAGTCATAAATACGGCTATTAACTGTTTCATCTTTTTTTATTGTCGATTGGAGATTGATTTTAGGATGAGCATTGTAATAGACAGAAAAACCGTTTGAGTTTCTATCTTGCAGATAATGACGGACAACCCCCGAAGACGGGTCAACTAATTCAACATCGGTACGGTTATTTGCTTCATAGCGAATAGAATGTTCATTTGATTCTGAATGATATATTTCCATAGGGAATTTGCGATTTGCGAACATCGATATTTTACCATAGAAATTGTTCAAAGCAGGGTTTAGATATTTATTTTCAGTAGACTTTAAGTATTGGTTCTCAAAAGTATTTTGCGATGTAGAATTAAAAAATGAACCGTATATTTTTGAACGGACTGTATAGTTGGCAAAATCTTTATTTACAAACGGTCCGTTAAAAAAGAGATTTAGATAATGAGAAGATAAACTGGTATTTCTGCCGGAACTGTCGGGGACTAAGGTAAGGGTGTCTAACAGAGTTGCTGATTCAAAATTATTATTAAAGTTATACCCTTCGACATCAACAGCAAGTTCTCCGGACATTTGATGTTGTGCTTGCAAAGAACCAAATAGTCCGAGTAACAGAGTAGTTAATATGAAAACCTTTTGTATGAACTTTCTACGCATGGTAAGTGTCTCTATTTAATATGACAACGCAGGCAAAGCTGCGAGCCGGAGTTATCTTCAACTAGGAAATTGGAAAAAGTATTATCGTGAGGATTATGGCATGATGAACATTCTACATATAATCCCTCTGAAAGCAGTCTGTCCGGATAGCTGGCAGAATTACCTGTTTTAGCTTGGAAATTACCGATATCTTGTGAAGCATCGTATGTAATACCTACCGGATGGTCATCTGTCAAATCAGTACCGACAAAGGCGTGCGAACTGGCAGCGAGTCTACCGGAACCGTCTAAATTTGAACCTCCAGGTGAACCGTATAACCCCGCTTGTTCCTGTCCCGGAAGATTATTGAGAGAGTTTATCGCAATTGTACCGTCATGACAGGAAAGACAAACCAAAGAACCCTTATGAGGTTGAGCTGATTGAGTCATATCCATTGTGTTAGAACTGTACATTGTATATGTCTGAGTCTCGTTTGTTTCATGATTCCAGAGAGCAGCACCTAAAGTCTGATTGCCGTTATGATGAGTATGACAAAAAACACAGACCTGTCTTGTACCGACAAAGTATGCATTTTTGCTATATGTACTTGAGGTGAAATTATGCGGTGTCTGATCGACTCCTGCCCATATTAGTATCGGAAGGATAAGCAAAAATATGGTTATTGTATACTTTCTCATTTTAATACTCCTTATCATTCTGTTGTTGCAAGGTATTTAAATACCTGAATTCGTTTGTTCACAGAATCAGCTATATATATATAGTTATCTTTATCAATTGAAATTCCTGCAGGTAATTGAAACTGCCCCGGGGCGTTTCCGACTTCTCCAAAACGCAAAAGCAATTCTCCCGTCGAATTATAAATCTGAACATTATTTCTCATAGCATCGGTAATATATATATTACCTTCCGTATCCAAAGCAATATCTCTCGGACGAGCCATCAGCCCCATACCTACTTTGGTTGGACCAAAACTGAAGAGAAAATTTCCTTCAATATCAAATGCCTGTACGGCAAAATGAAAAGCATCAACAACATATACTGTATCATGTTTATTGATTTGAACGGTCATGGGGTAATGGAACTCACCTTTTTCGTCGCCACGTTTACCTATTGTCCGTAAGTATGTACCGTCTTTTTTATAGACAACTACACGGTGTCCACGAGTATCTACTACAAACAAAAGTGACTGGTTAGAATTAAATGCCAATCCGACCGGTGCTATCAAATTTGTATCATCTCCTATAAAACGTAAAAATCTATAATTTTTATCAAAAACTGCCACTTTATTTAAATCGGTATCTGAGACATAAATATTACCCTGATTGTCTATTATTACATAAACCGGTTCTAATAAAGTACCATGTTTTCCGAGAGAATTGAAAAATTTGGAGGTTCCTGATTTAAAATCAAAGACTAAAACCCCTTTTTTGGATGTATCCGCAATATATAGTTTGGATTTGGTCTGAAAATTAATCCCATACGGTTTGCCGATTGGAGTCGGTTTAGACTTTCCTATGAAAAAATCTCTTACTTTTCCCAAAAAAGACCGCTTCAGATTTTCGCTTCCGTAGATAGACTTCACATATTTTATGCGAGGAGCCTGAGGGAGAGGAGGCCAGGACATATCAACAGATTCTTTGGGAGGATGAGAACATCCTGCCATTATAAGGATTAATCCGAATATGATAATTTTCGTTTTCATATTATTTATAATACATCCGTATGACATCCTATACAAGTGAACTCTTCATTTATACGAAGCAAATGTTCAGAGTTGGTTGCATGAGGGTTATGGCAAGAAATACACTCTAAATTGCCTTGTTTGCTTAACTCAATATTTATTTTTAATTTTCGTTTCGGTTTCACATTATATGGGTGTGAGTGCCAATCCATTGATTTATTATCGGGGTTATGGCATCCCAAACAAACCTCTTCTGAATTTTTAACAAGAACCCATTTATTTGAGGTTGCGTGGGGGTCATGACAGGCACCGCATTGCCCGTTTTTAAATGGGTCATGGGTTACTCTTTTATCTTTTGTATCTTCCTCTAAATCTTCATGACAGGAAAAACAAAGAATTTGCTCAGGATTTACCAAATTATGGTCGAACTGTGAACCGTGCGGGTCGTGACAAATAGTACATGTACCGCCGGCAACGGGACCATGGATAAAATCTTGAGCAAATTGCCCAATTTTATCGGTATGACAACTATAGCAAAGATTAGTATCTTCGGTTGCTGAAGAACCATAAAACTGACTATCTTGCTGGTGGCAGGTTATACAAGTTCGCACATCAGATTTTATATGTTTTTTCATCTTATCTTTTAAAGAGCTATGACAATCTAAACAACCGGTATCGTATGTTAATGAATCAACATTTTCACTAAAAGTTGTATGGCAAGCACTACAGTCTTTATTATTCTGAATTGCATGAAAAGTATAAGGAGCATAAATTTTCTTAAATTTTCTACTTATTCTAGGTCCGTACATGATTTCAACAGTTTTACTAAAACTATCAGAAGCTTTGGATTCGCTATAAATTGGAATGATTCTGACTTCATTGACTCCATAACCAAAAATTAAAGAGGCATGGAAGATAGAATCTTTCACTAGAAGTTCAAACTGCTTTTCATCATTAAGAAAAATTTCCACTAGAGGAGCATTAGTTTTACCGACAATATGCAGATAATTTGACTGTGTAGATATATACTGGGGAGGAGTTAATATCTCCAGCATATTTTCAGCCTGAGCATCTTGAGCAAAGAATACGGATAAAATCGAAACTAATACTATATAAGTCATCTTTTTCATATCTTTTCAAAAAGGCAGAGTCTTAGCATATGCCCGGACTCTGCCAATAATTAAAGTTAAATACTTAGCAATAAAAAGCTAAATATTTTAGTTTGCCGTATGGCAAGCTCGACATAATTGGTTTGATAAACCGTTTTCATGTCTTAAGAAATAAGCAGCATCAACACCGGTATTACCTTGTCTATGAACAGAGTGACAAGTTTCACAGGTCATCATATTTGCTGTTGCTGATGGCCAATCGGCACCTGCTGTACCGTCTTCATCAATTTGATTTGCCCAAGGTAGTGCAGGGGTCAAACCGTTATTCATGGCAACATCTGTCGGAACACCAGTAAAGTGAGTGTTACCTCCGACAGGTGGAGCACCTGCAACATTGTGACATGAAACACAGAAAGCTGAGTTTGTGTTATCAGATGTCAGAATATAACCGCTGGCTGTTCCTGCAGGATCATGTACATCATGACAAAGATTACAACCGTTAGTAGGTGTTAAACCTGTAGTTGTAATAGTAGGATGTTTTAGTTCTGTGCCGTCATTGAGAGCTTCAGCATAGTCAAATACATCCGTAGCGGCTTGCCCGCCGGTACCTGAAGTTGCAACCGCAGGAGCTGTACCGTTGTGACAACTGATACAGAAAGCACCATAGTATGCTCCTGGTTGGTTGTCTGCTAACAAAATCGGATTGGTTAGACCAGCCGGGTTTGTTGTTTGAGCTACAGCACCATGAGGTGTATGACATTGGTTACAGGTAAAAGACCCACCATTGGTAAAGTGAGTAATACCTGCGGTGTGATCACCAAGGCCTTCAGCACCGGTAAATGGAGTTGCCCCGTGACAAGATTCACAATAGTTGCCGTTTGTTTCGGCAACAACTAAGAAACTACCAGTTCCTTCATTGTGAACATCGTGACAAGCTCCGGCACCGGAACAATCAGCACCGACTGGAGTGTGTTGCTGCAAAGCTGCGTTAAAAGCTGTTGCAGTACCGTGAGTTGTTACTGAACCGTCATGACAAGTGTAACAAAGATCTTGTACACCTGAGAAAGTTCCACTTGGAGTAGAACTCCAAAGATTTGCACCGGCTGCATTATGCGGTGTATGACACGCAAAACATAGCTGAGTTCCGGAGCCGGTTAAATCATGTAATGAGCCGGCTACGGCTGCAAAAGCTGTCATTGGCAAACTAATTATAGTTAGCACGATGACAAGTGTTAATAGTTTTTTCATACCTTATACCTCCTAAGAGTACGAAGTTGTTATAAATACACATGGTGAAATTTTGTTTATGAATTTCACTTTTTCTATCCAATCTTAAATACTAATAATTGATGAGGGACGCGGTTTACTATATAGAAACGTCCGTCTTTTATAAACATACCGCGAGGAGTCATTAGTATATTATCGGTATCTTCAAACTTAGTTATAGCTGCTTTTACGACACCCTCGGGAGAAAAAATTTGTACAATATTACCTAAACCGTCTGAAACCCAAAGTCGATTATCAATCGGGCTTTCTATTATAGCTTTCGGACGACCAAAAGTACCTGCTGATTGTCCGGGTTCACCGAATTTACGAATAAACTTACCGTTCATGTCAAATTGCTGAATACGGCAGTTAATAACATCTACAACGGAAATTATATTATCTTTTGAAACTGATATACCATCCGGGAATATAAACTGAGAATCTTCAGCTCCACGACTGCCGACTTCAAATAATATTTTACCTGTTTGATCTATTTTCATAAAACGATGATTACCGGCGTCGGTTACAATCAGGTTACCGTCAGGCAGAACTTTGAGACCGTTTGGTCTGAACTTTTCCTGTTCCGGTGTAGTATTAATTCTAATCCGTTTGATAAATTTGCCGTCAGGTGAAAATACTTGAATATCATGATTTAAAATATCTGAAACATAGATTTTATCCGATTTATCAATAGCCATTGCAAACGGATAGGAGAATGAACCTTCAGCAGCTTCATCTTCTTTTCCTGGTTCGGATTTTTCACCGAATGAATACAAGAATTTCCCGGAGTTATCATAACAATGAATTCTTTGGTTTAACGCATCCGAGATATAAATATTACTTTTAGAATCAATAACTACATCTGTCGGCTGATTCATGTCTCCGGCGTGTCCGGCTGTTTTAATATCAAATAAGAATGTTAATTTGATGTCTTCTAGAACAATATTGTTTTCAGAGGCTTCTAAGGCTTTTTGTTCTTCTAGGCTAATACCGAATTTAATAGATACTTCAGCTGAATACTTTGTTTCTTCAAAGTCTTCGTTTAAAGCGGTTAAAACATAATAGTATGTCTTACCTTTGGTTATCCCTTCTTTATCGGCATATTTAGTAGCTTGTGCCGAGCCGACTAATTCATATTCTCCACCGGGAGTAATCCCGCGATAGATATTATATGCCATGGCACCATTTACTTGATCCCAACTGAGAAATATCTTGTTTCTGTCAACTCGTATTCCTAGACCGGAAGGAGCGTTGAAATCACCGGCTTTGACTCCGGGAATAGAGACAGTTTTCTCGGAAGATTCTAATTCACCCGAGGCTGTTACAGCTGCTATTTTATATCGATAAACTGTTCCGGAAGATATATCAGCATCAAAATACTGTGTTTTATCAGTAGATTTCAGGACTGTGAATTCACCGCCGTCTGTAGAACGGTAGATTTTATATGCTGTACTGCCTTCTAATGTTTTCCATTTGAGGCCGACTTTACCTTTTACAAAAAAAGCACCAATCCAGCTAGGCCCATTTGCTGCAGTTGCGAAAGAGACAAAGCAAACAAGCAGCAAAAGAGTAGTAATTCCTATTTTAAATATCGAGCGGTTTTTCATGGTAATTTCCTTTTTCATAATCGATACGGTTTTTCTCTTACATTATAGTCTTGTTAGTACAGCTTGTTATTATATTCACATTGATATAGGCAATTGTCATACCAACCAAAAAATATCTTTGTTCTGGAGCAAATAAAGAACAATAAGCTGTATCTATAGAGTTTATATGGTGATAACTGTTTGAGTTCTGTTTCATAACGGCTATTAAACCTTCTTTCGTATGACAACATCGTGACATTATTGTGAAAAAAATAACAAATAAGTCTGCATTTGTCAAGTTAATTATCTGGTTTTTTCTTATTTTATCGGTAAATTATACATAAAGATTAGTAATAATGTCTACATTTTAATCTACCTTGCAATGTATAGTAATACAACAGCTTACGAAAATAAGAGTAAAACGCCTTTTATTCCCGAAAAACAGTTCTATTTACTTATTTTTTGAGGATATGTGGAGAATGGCAAGAAATACAAGACTTGTCAGATATTCTTTTTTTACTATGAACTCCGGTCGGCTCAGGTTGGTCATGACACTCAAGACATAATTCAGGACTTTTTAACTCCTCTATAGTTCTGTCTTCATGGCATGTAGCACATTCTCGCTCTTCAAAAGGAGGATGCTGATCCGCATACAAAAATGTTTCATTATTTGATCCGTGCGGGTTATGACAGGAAACACATAATTTTATTTCAAAATCTACGACATGTAATTTTTTAAAATCTTCGTCTTCGGTATCGTGACAATCGGCACAGAGTGTACTGACCGGTTCTTTTAATAATTTTTGTAAATCTGAACTGTGTGGGCTATGACAGTTTACACAGCTTAAATCATCAACTATCGGAGCGTGGTAATTCTCTTCATCAGTATTTTCAAGAACATTATGACAGTTATTACAAAGGATAATAATTTCATCTTTAAATGCTATTTTGTTTTGAAATCCATGAAATTTATGGCAGGAATTACATTTTTTTTCTTTAAAAGGCTCATGTATATTTTTTTTAACAAGTTTTTTATAAAATGTCGGGTGGCACTTCAGACAATCTTTATCTTTGTTGATTTTTGCTAATACTGTTGAAAAAGACAGTAAAAGTATGATAAATGATGAAATTACAATATGTTTGCCAAATGTTTTCATAAATTTTCTACCTAATATGATTGTTTAGAACTCTTTAAAACAGATCCTGGTTTAAATTCATTATCTTTTAATGTCGGATTTATTTCAATTTCAGTTACAATTGATTTAGCAACTTCTAACCCCATTGAGATATTTACTACTGTATTAGGAAACCAAAAGCCTTCAACAATACCATAATTATCCAGTTTGTTTATAAAAACAAATGACGTTGAGTCTTGATAAATAACACCCTCAACGTATTCAATAAAATTACTTTTCTTGTTAACACCTAAGACTATCATCAATGAATCATTTTTCTTTAAATACAAATACGAAAGAGCATCATCACCACGTTTGCCGTATCTTATTTCAGAAAAAGGTTCTGTTTTAATTCCAAGCGGCATTGAGAGTGTAAGATAGCTGAATAATTCAGCTTTGTATTTACCGCTATATAAGAATATCGAGGTATCCCGTCCTATAAACCAAGAATCATTTCCGTTTAATATTCTGCTTTCGACTGTCGGTTCTTGGTAGCGAATTATCTTGTATTGGCGATTACGGGTAAAGAATTTTTCTACTTCAATTTTTTCATCAGTTAATAATCCTTCCATATAGTATTGAATCTTAAACGATGAAAGTTTTTTAAGATGTTTTTCCCCACCGTAAGCAGTAATACAATTTGAAATGAGTTTTTTTCCTTCTGATGATTTTTCAATAGGTGTAGCTGCTGAGAAAAGAGAATCATAGTTAAGTTTTTTGACTGCTGCTTTTTGACTATGAAAATTATCAAACGCATTTGTTGAACTACTAAGAATTAATCCGACTATTACTGCTAAAGCTAAATTTTTATACATGCTGAAACCTTTCATATATCTTATACATACCCAAACGAATATAGTAACAATTAAAAAGGAACCAATTGTTTTTTTTATATTATGGAAAATTGTTTTAAATATCAGAATAACTTTATGTCTAAGTATAAGTGTTTAAACAGATAAACAGGGGAAAATGTACTACTGAGGTAATACTCGCTTAGTGCCGATAAGGCATGAAAAGAGACTAACATAATTTCAGTTGATTATTGTGAAATAGTCGCCTATCTTGGTCTGTTTTTCTTATCACGGAATTAAATAAAGGAAAGAAATAGATGTCGATACGATCAGAATATCATCCTCTTAAGAAAGTGGTGGTACATCAACCCGGGCATGAATGGAATTTAGTTACTGTAGAACATGATATGCAGGAGAAGTATCTTATTGAAGATGTACTGTATACTGAAGATGCCGCTACCGACCATTTAGAGTTTACCGCCTGTATTAAACATGCTGTCGGTCAGGATTCTGTTGTTGAATTTACCGAGTTGCTGTCGGATATTTTAGCTGACCGTGAAATCTGCTCTGATATTGTCGGAGCTATTTCAGCTTTAGAGGGTGTCGGGATTAAAACGCATGACTTAATGCTTTCTGATGAGTTCAGTCAAAAAGAATTAGCTGAACTTATGATTGCCGGTGCATATAAACCGGAAGATAAAGAAAAGCAATCGTATAAAGTGCTTTTCCCTCCGATTCCAAATCTTTTATTTACCCGAGATATCGGTATGTTTTTTAATGATGCGGTTATTCTCAGTCATCCGGCTAAATTAGTCAGGAGGAGAGAGGGATTACTTGCACGATATATTTTCAGAAACCATCCTCTCTTTAAAGATATTGAAATTATTGATATCTTAGATGATGCTACTTCGCACGGTCTGCCTGAAAATATCCATCTGGAGGGTGGTGATATGATAGCTCTGGACCATGAAACCTTACTAATCGGTTGTTCTGAACGTACAACTGACATCGCAATCGAATTATTAACAGAAAGACTTTTAACCGAACATATTGCAAAAAGAATAATAAAAGTTCAACTGCCTAATGAAAGAGCTACCATGCATTTAGATACAGTTTTTACCGTAATAGGTGAAGATGACTGTGTTTATTATCCCCGTTTCTTTTCAGAAGATGAAGGTTCTCTCCGCTGTCCATGCTATACGTATGAATTAATAAACGGTAGAGTAAAGCTGGTACATGAATCGGCACCTTGTTCGCTTTTTGCTTCATTAGAAAGATTGGGTTATGGATTCAGAAACAGAATTCCGTGTGGTGGAGATATTCCGCATTACCAAACCCGTGAACAATGGACCGACGGTGCCAATCTGTTTGCAGTACTTCCAAGAGTAGCTTTTATATATGAACGGAATATTCAGACTATCAAAGTATTTAAAGATATCGGGTATACTATTCTCAGCCCGAAAGAATTTATGCAATCAGAAATTGAGTATATCGACAAAACTCTTGTTACTTTAAGCGGAGCTGAATTGTCACGGGGCAGAGGCGGAGCCAGATGTATGACTATGCCGTTTGACAGAAAAAGATAAAGACAACAATTTATAATCTGTATTATTTTAAATTTACAATTTATTATACAGGTCTTTTTATAGTTTTTTTCATTTTCGTGAAAATAGTTCTTGACTTATTTTTCTTTTCCTGTTTATTCCGCATCAAGTTTGAACATAAAAATAGAAAAAATTAAGAATAGTATGAAAAATTTATTTATAGCAATCACAATGAACCTTCAATCAGACGCAAGATATATTGCATCTTTTAGAGGAAGAAAAACCACATAACAGGGATTACCCGTTTATAATATATAAACCCTGAGATTTGGTTCTCAGGGTTTTTTTTATGTTAAAGTAGTAAGGAAAGATAAAATATGATTAAACGAACAAGGAAACTATGGTCGAGCCATATTCAAGCGGTATAGAAGAAAAATTACTCGATATGTTTTTTTATCGGCAGTATTATGAGTGAATAAATCAGATATTTGATTAGTGAAGTAAAAATGTAAAATGCTTTAATTCAATTCTGTTATTATTCTCTTTATAACTCCCCAAAAAAAACAATTAAATCGAAAAAAAATGTACCTCCTTCCAGCGGCATATACAGCACTTCTATATGATGTTTGCTGTATCTGTTCCGAACATGGTTTCTACTAAAGGTTGTACACATGAAGAATGCACTTTAAATGCATGGACAGGTAAAGGCTATACGCCTTTTAAGGGTTCGATTCCCTACCTTCATAATGTGATTAGCTCAGTATGGTTAGAGCGATGGACATAGGATCCATTTGTCGCAGGTTCAAATCCTGTGTCACAGCCACTTTGTTCGTGGATCAAAATAGGCTTGAAGAAGACGGTAACTGTTAATACCGGTCTTGATTCTTGGGGGGAAGAAATAAGACAACATGACAAAATACTTTGAAGTGTGCGGATTCCGTGCTAAGAAAAATTGCTATGCTTCTACAATTATTGGTGAGGGGGAAGCAAGCAAAGAAATCTTTTCACTTAAGCAACACTCCGTATGATGCATGTGGTGTTTCAGTTTCTGTCTTTGGAAAGTCTATAAAATAAGAAAGATAAAGTTTTTTAATAATAAATTAGAAAACCCTCAATTGAAAGGAGGAACAATGTTTGTAAAAAGAATTAAAATTAGAAAGTATGAAAAAGGATTCCTTTTTCATGACAAGCAAATCAAAAGAATCTTAGAAGAAGGTATCTATTGGTTTTGGGGTTGGATGTTCAACGTGAAAGTGCGGGTATTAACTACTGTTACCGCACGAATTGATATTCCTGACTTAGAAATGATTATTAAATCAGAACTATTAGATACGAGTGCTGAGATTGTAAACCTTTCAGATAGTCAGGTTGCTCTTGTCTGGATTGACAATAGGCTTTCAGATGTGTTGACATCGGGTGTTTATGCTTACTGGAAAGAATTTCATAAGATTAAAATTGAAATTCTTGAAGTAACTGCTAAAGAGATTATACATGAAAAGATTTCGGTTTTACAACAGTCTTTGAAATTTAACTCTCTTATTCATCAGTACATGATTTCAGACGGGTGTCAGGGTATTCTGTCGCTTGACGGAAAGATTGTAGAAGTGCTAGAACCGGGACTGCATTTGTACTGGAAATCTGTCGGTAGTTTTAGTCTGGTGACTGTTGATAAGCATGACACAAAAATCGAAATCAACGGACAGGAATTACTGACTCTTGATAAAGTAACACTGAGAATAAATGCAATGGTTTCTCTAAAGGTTGTTGATTCTTTAAAAGCAGTAACTGCCGTTGATGATTACACACAGGCAATTTACAAAGAAGCTCAGCTTGTGTTAAGAGAAACTGTCGGACAATTTGACTTGGAATCTCTTTTAGTTGAAAAAGATTCAATCTCACAAGAGATGAAACAAAGCTTGGCTAAATCGACTAGTGACTTAGGTCTTCAGATTGTCTCTTTAAGAATTAAAGATATTATCCTTCCCGGTGATATGAAAGAACTGATGAACAAAGTTGTTGAGGCTAAGAAAACTTCGGAAGCAAACTTAATTGTACGAAGAGAAGAAACTGCTTCGCTTAGATCGCAGCTGAACTCAGCTAAAATTTTGGAATCTTCTCCGGTGCTGATGAAACTGAAGGAGCTGGAAGTTTTAGAAAGAATTGCCGGCAGCTCAGACTTAAAAGTCATCTTAGGTGATGAAGGGCTGAAGGATAAAATAATGAAACTGATTTAAATTTCGGAGGTTGTTATCTCAATCTCCGAATAAGAAACGGAGATATAAAATGTTTTATATATTTGAAATACTCAAAGGAAAAGATTCAAAAGCTGAACAAGAATACCGGAATCTAAGTTATTTTGACTTAGAGTGGAGCAAACTTGAAAATTGGTTTTTTGATCAAAACATATTGCGTTAACAAAAGGAGCAGAAAAGTTCTGCTCCTTACTATAAAATTATTTTAATGAGAAAGAACAACAATGACTATAAAATTTGATAACACTACTAAAGGAGCGTTTGGGTCATTCTCAAACTATGCAAAATTTGGCGTGTATATCAATGGGAAAGCATGGCAGACAGTAGAACATTTTTATCAAGCTCAGAAATTTTCTGATTCATATCTATCTGAAAAAATTCGGTTAGCCAAAACAGCAAACAAAGCATGGAGAATCGGACAAAGTCGGTTTTATGCATCAGGAATAAATTGGGATTGTAAACGTGATGCTGTTATGTTTACCGCATTGCATGCCAAGTTCAGTTAACATCTTGAGCTTGAAACAAAAATTCTAAATTCCAACGAATGCTCTATTGTCTTTTATTCAGATACCGACAGGTATTGGGGGCAGAATGATAAAGGATTTGGGGCAAATATGCTCGGAAGGATGCTTGAAAAAGTTCGCAACAAAATCCGCTATGAGCATAAAAGAAATTCATTGGAATATGAAATTGAGTTGCAGGAAATAATAGTGCGTGATGACTCTACCGATGATTATGAACTTATAGAGCTTGCCGAAAAGTATTATAAGGCAGGTTGGTATGATCGTGCTATAAATGTTGCCAAGCAGGCGATTGAAATAGATGATGAATATGAATGGGCATATCGTATTGAAGCTTTTTCATATCTTATGCTGGAACAGTATAACAAAGCTATTAAACCGCTAAAGAAATTGGTGAAAATTGACCCGACCGATTCCGAATATTTCTATAAACTTGCTCGAGCAAATGAAGAGCTTGGTTATGAGATAACTCATAAAATCTATCTCAAACGAGCTGATTTACTTGCTGAGAAAAAAAGAAAAAATGAGTTATTTTTTGACTTTGAAAGTGATATAGATGATTTCGATGACGGTGAGGATTGGAAATACTCCTCACCGTTTTTATTTATTAACTTTTTACTAATTTCCGATATCTGTTACGGCGGTTTTCAAACAAAGCCGTGCCATGAGTTTTTTTCCGCCACTCTTCATAATCGTTATAGTTCCCCTCAAACCAATGTACTTTTTGGTCACCTTCAAATACTAACAGATGAGTACATATTCTGTTTAAGAAAAACCTGTCATGCGAAATTACTAATATACAACCCGAAAATTCTAAAATAGCTTCTTCAAGCATCCGCAATGTATTTACATCCAAATCATTGGTCGGTTCATCAAGCAGTAAAACATTACCGCCCTGTTTAAGAACTTTAGCAAGATGCACTCTGTTACGTTCACCGCCGGAGAGTTCGTTTGCTTTTTTCTGCTGGTCGGCACCTTTGAATCCGAAACGGGAAAGATACTGACGGATAGGTATTTTTCTATCGCCAAAATCTATTTCTTCTAATCCTTCACCGACTTCTTGTATAAGCGAATGAGTATCTTCAAGTGTGGAACGGTCCTGGTCGACAAAAGCAACTTTGACAGTCTGTCCTAAAGTAACCTCACCCGAATCAGGCTTTTCATCACCGGTTATCATTTTAAAAAGTGTTGTTTTTCCTGTTCCGTTCGGTCCGACAACGCCGACAATAGCCGAGCGAGGAAGTTTGAAATCAAGATTTTCAATCAGCGTGTTTCCGTCAAACCCTTTGGAGACATTTGCAAATTCCAAAACTTGTGAACCGAGTTCAGGACCGCGAACAATTTCAATCGCATTGCGGTTGCCTTCGGCTTTGACTTTTTCTTTTGCTATAAGTTTTTCATAATCGGCAATTCTGTTTCGGGCAAGTTCTTTGCGGTCGTTATTGCTCATCTTTATCCATGAGAGTTCATGCTCCAATGCCTTAGTTCGGTGTGAATCACCTTTTTGAGCAGCAGCCAGTTTTTCAAGTTTTTGCTGAATCCACGAGGTATAGTTGCCTTCATACGGAATACCTTCACCGCCGTCGAGTTCTAAAATCCATTTTGTAATATTATCAAGGAAATACCTGTCATGAGTAACGACTATAACAGTTCCGGGATATTCACGCAGTTGAATTTCCAGCCAGTCGATAGTTTCGGCATCCAAATGGTTGGTCGGTTCGTCAAGCAGAAGTAAATCAGGTTTTTCAAGGAGAGCTTTACAAAGAGCGACACGGCGTTTTTCACCGCCTGATAGAGTTCCGATAATACGGTCGTCATCTGGAAGACACATCGCATCGGAGGCGTGGTCAATCTTTTGGTCTAAATTCCAGGCATCTGCTGTGTCAAGTTGGTCTTGCAGCACTGCCATACGGTCCATCGCTTTTGCCATTTCATCATCAGACATCGGCTCCGCCATCGATGCTGTCACTTTGTCGTAATCGGCAAGCATCTGGTTGATTTTTACAAAGGCCGATTCAATAGTTGCCCGAACAGTTTTGGTTTCATCTAAAATAGGTTCCTGTAGTACAATTCCTGATTCATTGCCCGGGGTTAAGTCTGCCTGCCCGGTGAATTCATCATCAAGTCCCGCCATTATATTTAGAACAGTTGATTTACCCGACCCGTTTTCGCCGACAATGCCGATTTTGGCTCCGGGGAAAAAACAGAGATTGATATTTTTAAGTATTTGCTTTTGACCGTAATGCTTGTCAAGCCGAAGCATTGTAAAAATATATTGTTCTGCCATTTTAATTCCTTTTAAGAGTTATTTTTTCCTGATAGAAAAAGGAAAAAAATAGGTGTGAAGTCAAGCGGAATATGAGGAAGAAGAGAAAAGAATCAGTAGCGGTATTTACTGTGAAATCTACCCTACAGGAGATAAATTAATCTCCATTTCATATTAACATTATATAGTTGACAATTAAGGAGATTATAAATATCATTTTATATGAAGAATTTGAACTGTTATTAGTTATTTATAGGAGAGGGTATGATTTCCAATCAACTAAGACCATATTGTAACATTCACTTATTATTAATTGTTTTACTATTATTGTCTCTTCCTACTCTATCATTCGGTCAGAGGAAATGGATTACAAACGCCATAACACGTTCTGATTCTATGACAGTAGATTCAAGAGCTACAGCATGGATTTTAGTAAATGACCATGATGTAGAAATATCTGATGACGGTAAAACGAGAAGAGATATAAAAAAAGTCGTCAAACTACTTAATTCATCCGGTATGGAATATATGAATCTGTATGAGAGTATTTCAAGTTGGCGTAAAATAAAAAATGTTAAAGGGTGGCATATAAAATCAGACGGTAAAGTTGTAAAATTAAAAAAGGATAATATTGCTCAGGCCGCATCAGATTTATCTGCGGGGTATTATGATGATGCTATGATATATCTTGCCGGATTTGAAGACGTAAAAGTCGGAGATGTTGTTGCTTTTGAATATACATTAACAGAAAAAAGTAGCTGGGATAGTTATTTTCAATCTTTTAATATTCAGGTGCAGGAACCTGTAATGTCAGCAAGGTTTAAAGTGACAGTACCAAAAGGTTGGGAACTTTTCGAAGGAAGTCACTATGCCGAAGTCTGTGAGTACGCCAAGGATGAAAATAAATATACCTGGACAACAGAAGACTTGCCATACCAGCCGGATGAAGAACTAATGCCGCCATGGTATTATATGACCCGTTATATTAAAATAACCTGCTTTAATCCAAATGAAAAAAAAGATTTCAACTTCAGTAATTGGAATGATGTGTCAGTATGGGCGAGAAAATATTTGGGAAATGCTGTTAACTCTAACCAAGCAATAATTGATTATGTCAAAAATAATATAAATACTCTTGCGAATGCAGAACAAAAACTAAAAGCGATTGCCAAGTTTGTTCGTGATGAAATCAGATATGTCGCTGTTGAAATAGGGAAAGGGCGTTTTGTACCCCGAAATGCATCTGAAACTTTTTATAATCGTTATGGCGACTGTAAAGATAAAGTTGCTCTTATGAGAGCTATGCTGCAGTTGACAGATATTCCGTCTGTATCTGTCAACTGCATCAGTCAAAGGGTACGTTGACCCTAGATTACCGACACCTTTACAATTTGATCATTGTATTCTCGGGGTTCAAGTCGATTCTATTCCCGATATAGATTCTATGCCGAATGCAACTGTGAATGGTTGGCTTTTGTTTGACCCTACTGATCCGGTACAGCATATCGGGGAACTACCGGTACATCTCTATGGTACAAAAATACTAATAGCTGAAAATATCGACAGTTCTTTAATGAAAATTCCTTATATATCACCTGAAAAAAATAATAGTAAGTTTGTTGTGAAGGCTCATTTAGACAATGATGGTAATATGTCATCAAATGTTACTATAATTGATTATGGAGCAAAGGCGTTCGCTACTGCACACTATCTTTCAAAAACAAAAACAGGAAAGTTAATAAATATATATAAAAGTAGATTCTCTGATATACTTCCGTCTTTGAAGTTATCGGAATTTTCATTTGACAATAATAACGACTCATCTTGGATACAATTTAATATAGAACAATCCGATTATATTATAAAATCAGGTGATCTCCGATTTTTACCTGTTGATTTTATCTATGCCGGAAGATTACCTGTGCTTAAGAAAAAAGAAAGAATTCATCCTATATGGTTTGGTGGTTTTAAGAAAACCGAGATTGAGATAGACTGGACATTTGATGATTCTTGGAAAGTCGATTTTAAACCTGACTCGATTAAAGCGGAATGCGAAACTGTTTCATATTCGTATGACCTCAAACAAATAGATAGTACGATTAAAATATTATCTTTATATACTTCATTAGGCAACCTTGTAAAAAAGGAAAATTATAAGGCCGCTCGTAAATTTCGTCGTACGTTATCAAAAGGGAGAAATATGAAACTTAAACTTGAAAGCAGTAATTAGGGGAAAATATGAAAAAGTGTAAAATAGTTATTTTGATATTTTGTCTTTTGTTGATTTCCGGAAGTGTTTTATCAAAAAAGAAAAAGGTTAAGTTCACTTGGGCCCTATTACTGAAACCGATTGGGCTGTTGGTCCTGATACAAGTCTTGGTATAAAAGATGCTGTCATGATTTTTGAGAAAATTATCATGGATGATAGAGATATGATGAAAGAGAAATATTACTATACTATATATCGGCGTCTAAGGATATTAACTTCGGATGGAAGGGAAGAGGGTGATATTTCTATCCCTCTTTATAGTGCCGATCAAAAAGTTCTCAGTCTGCGGGCGAGAACTATTCATCATGACGGTGATACTGTTTATTTAGCTGAAGATCAGATAGTTGAAAAAGAAGTCTTTAAAAATCGTAAAGTAAAAATTAAGCAAAAATCTTTCTCTATGCCGGGTCTGACGGATGATTGTATTATAGAGTACCGTATAAAATTACGACTTCCTAATCATGTTAGCTATTGGAATATTCAAAAAAATATAGCTCTCTTACAAGGTGAATTAACTTGGCACTTATTCTACGGTAAAGGGTTAACAAAATCTCAATTTGCATACATGGGTTCACAATATGCACCAAATTATATGTCCTTATGTTTGGACCCTAACAATGATGTTGAAGTAGAACGACTACCAAGATTAAAAGAAACAAAAAAAATAGTTTTCACAATAAATAATATTGCTGCTTTTGAAAGTGAACCTCATACTCTTCCAAAAAATGTCTTATTAGGACAACTCCATTATTATTATACCGAAGTCTGTACCGCGAATGCGTACTGGGGAAAATACTCTTCTTTATTTCCGAAGTGGATGGCGGCGTACATAGATAAAAGTAAAAAAATAAAGAAAATTGTAAAAGAATTT
This sequence comes from Candidatus Zixiibacteriota bacterium, assembly GCA_024276275.1. Lineage (GTDB taxonomy): Bacteria > Zixibacteria > MSB-5A5 > GN15 > FEB-12 > QQUK01. The sequence continues at coordinate 1,318 of JAJRXM010000033.1, read as the reverse complement.
GAAAGTTTATCTACTGATGGTGAAAAGATGAGAGCTGCTTATGATTGGGTTAATGAAAATCTGATAAATCTGACATTTGTAGAAACTGAAAAGAAAATAAAAAAGAAGAAATATGAAAATGCCGATAAAGCAATAAAAAGCGGATACGCTAATCGAAGTGGGATTACTTATATCTTCTGTGATATGTTACGTGAAATGGATATTGATGCTAAGATCTGCCGGGTTGTTGATCGTGATGAAAATATCTTTGTTAAAGATGCCAAGTATTGGCAATTTGATAGAATGCTTGTAGCTGTTAAAAATGAAGAGAAGGAATGGGAGTTTTTTGCCCCGGGAGAATTATACATACCGTACGGACAAGTACCTTGGTATTCAGAGGGCATATCAGCACTCTTAGGCGGTGCTCAATCTAGTTTATATGTACATGTTCCTTTTTCAAATTCGCATGACAATAGCTCTAAAAGAAGTATAAATCTTACAATTACTGATGAATTTGATGTATTATCTAATGTTCATGAAAAAATAACAGGACACACCGCACGATCTTTGAGAGTAATTTTAGATGATGTCAAAGAGGCTGAGTACAACAATGAAATTAAAGATTTTATTAAAGATTATCTTTTTGATGAAGAGGTTGATAGTATTACGTATGAGAATATAAATACTTGTAAAGAACCTCTCTATCTTAAATATTCTATTTCATTCCCTAATATAGAGAATGAGCTCATGGGAGACAGGATTCTTATAAAACCGCTTGAGTATATGGAAAAAATATCTAATCCATTTGTTGATGACAATAGAACCCTGTCTATCATGTTTGATTATGCTTATGAACTTCATGAGAATGTAGTATTAGAGTTCCCTGATGAAATGCAAATTGAAGCAGTACCCGAAGACTTTATGTTCAAAAACCAAGTTGGAAGCTGTGGAGTAAGTTTTACTAAAATCGGAAATAAATTGTCTGTGCAAAGAATATTCAGGTTAGATCAAACATATTTTTCCCCTAAAAATTATCAACAGATAAAGGAATTTTTCCAACAAACAGTTTCCAATAATGATCTAACTGTTTCGATCCTGTATTCAGAGTAGATGGATGTAATTATTTTTTATAATTATAAAACAGGAAAACCTGACAGGTCTCCCAGAGACTAGCCCTAATCTATATGATAGAAATTTATGTGTACGGAACTTGTCAATAAAAATGAGACACATTTCTTAATTATTTCTTCTTGAAATTTTCTACAAAATTACATTTTTTTCTGTTTTTACGCAGCTCTCGGTTTATTTATCCAGACTTTTTTCGATAACCGTTTCAATT
>JAJRXM010000032.1 GCA_024276275.1 Candidatus Zixiibacteriota bacterium | reverse complement strand
GGGCGAAAAGCCGAATGATTTTTCAGCTCTGTTTGACCAACTTCTGATGCTTGGAATGGTCACCGAAAAAAAGGCGACATCATCGTTGTCAATTACTCCGTTCGGTCGGGTAGCCGCAAAGCATAGTCTGTATGTCAGCGAAGCGACATATTATCGCTATCTTCTCGGTCAAAGAATTCCCGATTCCTGTTTTGGGTGGTTGTCACTTGTGTTGAGTGGAGCAGGATGGCCGCTTCCTCCGTCAATCCTGAGTCGGCGTGAACAATTGTCAGGGGCACCGCTTCGCATGCTCTATCAGGAGGATGAATCTTTTGTCGATGAGGCAGTTGTACTGTTGGGAGAAAATTTCAGACACAAACCGCTTTTGTATCGTCAGGTTGCCTCGTTAAAAGCAGTTCTTCTGCTTGAAAAGTGGCGGCAGCTTGAGTCGGTACAAAACCTGGAAGAACAGTTTCGAATGCATCTTGGGCAAATTATCTCACTTGGAGAAACAGCAGGACATCTTTTGTCGGCAGTTTCTGAATTGATACAGGCAGAAGAACGTAATATCTCTCTTAAGAAAAAACTGACTGATTTATCATTTTCGGTTCGGTTTGGTCTGCCGGCTGAGTTTAGAGATATTTATGGAAGTTTCGGCGATTTGTTAAGTAGGTCAGATTTTGCGGTATTAAAAAATGCGAGTATTGTAAGTTTGGATGAGTTCTGCTATATGGATGAACCGATACAGGCATTATTTTTAGATAAAAAAGATAAGTTGATGAAAATCAACGAAAAAATAGAGCTAGTTAAAGAGGAGCTTCAAATGGATTCCAGAACCAATAATACAGTAATGAATGATGTCGGTCTTGTATCGATGATGTTTACCGAACCGGAAATGATTGAAATCGACGGGTCGTATGAAAGTGAAAGATATTTGATTAAAGTGAACAGTTGTCCGGTTCGTTTGACAGGGAAGTCATTTAAGTATTTTATCAAACTTGCCTGGTCTCGTTTGTACGGTGAGTCCGGTTGGATTTACAAAGAAGAGATCGAAAACGGCTTTAATCAGGCGAGATATTTATATCGGATGAAAAACGAAGTTGGGCGTGGTTTAAACAGCAACTGGTCGATTTTTGAAAATAACCGTTTAGGCTATTATCGTCTGAATGTCGACCCGTCAAAGATTAAAATCAATATGGAAAATATTAAAAATCATCCTGATTATGAAGTCCGTACATTGGTAGAGTCAGGACAAGTGAGTAGTTTTAATTAAGCGGTTTGACTATGGTTTTGTAGGGAACGGGCATGCCTGTTCTGCAAAGATAGGGCAATGCCCTGTCGCTACTTAGTATGGGTATATGACCGAATATTACTAAAAATCCCCCTATCACTTTCCACCCAAAAGCGGTTTGAGAAATCAAACTGCTTTTTTATTTAAAAGACTAAATTTTTATTGCACTTACATAGTATAAAAACGTTATAATCATAACGAAAGATATATAGGCTTATTCAGCAATTTGAACTTTAGCCGATAGTATAAAAACGGTGCAAAATATGATTATAAAGAACAAAAAGAAACTCTCAGTTGAATTGACTGATAAAAAGGCGGTCTATCCGGTTTTACCTCTACAAACAGGTGTTTTATTCCCGGGGACGATGATTACTATTCAAGTCGGACGAAAAGAAAATCTAGAGCTAATCAATAAATGTAATTCCAGTTCTAAAAAGTTTGTTACCGCTTATTCTCCTCATGTAAAACGATCAGATGATACAATCGCTCCGATTCACCAAATAGGAGTATTAGCTATAGTTCGGGACTTAAAAGCAGGAGCAGGAAATTCTGTCACCGCAACAATCGAAGGGCTCAGGCGAGTATCACTTTCTGAAGTTATCAAATCAGAACCGTTTATTACCGCCAAAGTCGATTTAATACTACCTTCCAAACGAGTCCCGAGAAATCTCAAAGAAAAGATGGATGAAATTTTAGAGGTTGTCTCAAAAATAACAAATATCGACCCTACTTATTCAGGGGAACATCTTCGAGTACTTAAAATGTCGCTTGAAGATCCCTCACTAATGGCAGATACGGCAGTATCACTTTTTAGACTTTCACTGGATGTTCAACAAGAGCTTTTAGAAAGTGTCGATTTGAGTTTGAGGTTTAAACTTTTACTCAGCCACTTAAATGCTGAATTAAACAGAGTGGCAACATTACACCGTATACAAAGTAATGTTGAAAAAACTTTTGAAGATGATAAAGAAAAAAGTTTTCTCAGACAACAACTTCATGAGATTAAGAAACTTTTAGGTGAAGAATTTATAGAAGAAGAAATTTCTGCTACATATAAAAATAAAATTAAAAAAGATTCCTCTCTTCCGGAAGATGTAAAAACACGAGGGCAGATTGAATCCGATAGGTTAAGCCAACTCTCAACAGCATCGGCAGAGTTTGGAGTAACAAAAAATTATTTAGACTGGCTACTGTCTTTACCGTGGACAAAATGTACTCCTGAAAATTATAAAATGAAGGATATTGAAAAATACCTTTCAACCGGATATTACGGTCCTAAATATATAAAAGATCAAATTTTACAAAAGTTATCGGTCAGGAAACATCTTGGCGGAATAGATGAAGGACCGACACTCTGTTTGATCGGGGCACCCGGAACCGGAAAAGCCGCCATTGCTCGGGCTATTGCGACTGCTCTCGGCAAGGACTTTATCCGTGTATCTGTCGGTGGGATTTCTGATGTCAGCGAGTTAAAGGGAACTTCCCGTACATTTTTAGGGGCGATGCCGGGTAAAATTATTCAGACACTTCGTCAGGCGGGAACTTGCGACCCGGTGATGTTGATTGAAGATATAGATTATTTTAATATAGAGAATGACTCCTCGGTAAATATGGGACTGCTTGAAGTTGTTGATAATAGGTTAAATACAAATTTCTTAGATAATTATATAGGGCTTCCGTTTGACTTAAGTAAAGTGCTGTTTATTTGTTCGGTTCGTTCGTATGAAGAAATTCCGGAACAATTTATTCCACGTTTTGAGTTATTGGAACTTCCCGGGTATATCGAAAGAGAAAAAATAGTTATAACAAAAAGATACATTTTACCTAAACTATTCAAAAAACACGGAATTACAAAAGCTGAGTTCAAATTGACCGACAAAGTGTTAGATCAGATTATAAGTACATATACACAAGAGGCAGGACTTCTTGGATTATCTCAACAGTTGGAAAAAATATTCAGAAAAGTTCTGCTTGAAAAAGTAACCCATAAAAAGAAAAAATGGGTTATTACTGAAAAAAATCTAGAGACATATTTAGGTTTACCGTATTTTATTCCTGAAAAAGCTGAAAAAGAACCGGAAATCGGAATGGCTGCAGGTTTGGCATGGACCGGAGCCGGGGGAGACTTGATGTTTATTGAAGGAATTAAAATGCGTGGGGAAGGACAGATTACTTCAACCGGTTCGCTGGGCGAAGTTATGAAAGAATCAATACAAGCGGCACATTCTTATGTTCGATCAAAAGCTGATGCTATCGGAATTGACTTTAATGATTTTAGTGATTTTGATATTCACATTCATTTTCCTTCCGGTGCGATTCCAAAAGACGGACCCTCCGCAGGTGTTACAGTCAGTTTAGTTCTAGCCTCTATTTTATCTGAACGACCTATTCGCAATGATATTGCGATGACCGGTGAGGTAACGTTGCGTGGTAAAGTTTTACAGGTCGGAGGTATTAAAGAAAAAATTTCAGCAGCGTATCGGGCGGGGATTTACCATGTTGCTATTCCAAAAGCCAATGAAAAAGAAATCAAAGATTTACCTAAGGAAATACTAAGAAAAACAAAAATTAGTTATTTAGAAAAAGTTGATGACTTATTTAAATTATGTCTCTTAGATTTCACTCCGTCTACTTTTACTCTTGAGAAAATATTTGCTGATGAAATAAAAAAAGCAAAAAGAAAATCTCAGACATCAAAATCAAAAACCACAAAGACTAAAGCAGCCAAGAAAAAGACATCTTCAAAGAAAAAAGCAAAATAGTCTAACTCACATTCCAAATATAAATTGTTGACAAGTTATACGGCTATGTATTACATTATTGATGTGTGAATACTCCGTATGATATCGGATATGTACTAACGTCATTTTATCATTTTTACTAAGACAATATATTTCTAAAATAAAACAAGAGCTAACCCAAAATAGTCGGAAAACGTAAATTTAACAGTAAGTTGTGTTATTAGAAAAGCTTAATGCATGGAGGCATCCTTTGAAAAGAGTAACAACAATTCTATTTGCGGTGATTTTGTTCGTATCTGCAGGAGAAGTATTTTCACAAGCAATTTATCTTGACGGTACAAGTGGGGGGATCAGTAATGATACTATATTTGTAAATCAACAGGTACAATTTGACATTCGTCTAAATTCCGGTACAAGTGTTTATAACGGAATAACAAACGGATTTCATATTTATTCACCTGATGGTGCCGAATGGACATCAATGGTCGGTGATACTATTTCACACGGATGGGATGTCTTTTTTGACCTTATTTTTGATATAAGCCTTTTCTCTGCCACAGGTAGTGGTGCTGATACTATTGGTTTTGGTGGGGCAAAAATCTTTGGTTCAGGTTTACCGGCCAATTTTAATGCTGTAGCCTATACAATTACAATCGGTCCGATTGACCCAATCTATCATAAGAACACGATTTGTCTCGATTCTGCTTTTTATCCACCTACAGGAGTATGGAAATGGGCTGGTCCGGAAGTTATTCCTTCCTGGGATGGGCCACATTGCTATACTATAATTGACCCATCAGCTCCGACCGACCCGTCCAATATAGTTTTATCACCAGATTTTCTTGACTTTACGGCAATTGAGGGTGGTGCTGCTCCTCCTGCTCAAACATTTGATGTTTTAACTGACCAAGACCCATTTAATTTTACTTTAAATGAATCGTCAAGTTGGATATTTATTAGCCCTACTCAGGGTACATCCGGGCAAACCGTTACAACTACAATAAATACTACTACATTAACTGCCGGAACATATATCGACTCAATTGAAGTGGTAGCTCCTACAACAGATAATTCTTCACAATGGGTTATTATTACTTTAGTTGTTGAACCTCCACCTCCTACAATCGCAGTTACTCCAACTCAGCTCTTTTTCAATGCTGTCGCGGGTGAAGCGAATCCGGCTGATAAAAGAATTTCAATTTCTAATTCCGCCTTAGGAAGTACCGACTTACAATGGTCTGTATCAAATAGTGAAGGATGGCTCTCGCTGAGTCCGACATCCGGAACTAATAGTGGAGATGTTACTGTATCTGTTGATATAACATCTTTAGGCTTTAATGATTATACGGATACTATTATAATCTCCGATCCATCGGCTACAAATAATCCTATCAAAGTGCCTGTAAATCTTTCTGTAGGTTCAGATCTTCCTTTGATAGCAGTAGATTCCGCATTTAATTATATAATTGTACCGTCCGGAGTTTCTACTGTCCCTAACAGAGATATTGTAATATTTAATGGTGGGGCCGGAGCGATGACATATTCATTGAGCGAAAATTCAAGTAGAATTTTCACATTAACTCCGTCATCAGGAACTGCTCCCGAAACAGTATCTGTAGGTTTTAAAACTTTGGGGCATAACCCTGGAGACGATTTTATTGATACACTATGGGTTAGTTCGCCTGAAGCAGTCAATTCACCGTTTCCTGTTTTGTTCCACTTTCACTATGTAGAAATTCCAGCAGAAATTGTAATAAATGATACGGTAGAAGTTGATGTGTTTGAATGTGACCAGGGAGTATTTGGCTTAAATCCTCAAGGGTTTTTTAATATACAAAATGTAGCGGGCGGCGAACCGTATATGTATCAACTAAGTTATGAGTCCGACCTTTTTACTGTAGAAGTTGAAAACAACATAGTTCCGGAATTCGTTTCTGTCGTTGCGAATGACTTACAATTACCGTTGGGAACATACTACGATACTATTACTGTTTCAGCACTAAATGCTATAAATTCACCTCAGAGTATTGTAGTAAAATACAATGTTGTCCCTGGAGTTGAGACACCTAAAATAGTCTTACCTACATCTAATTATGTGATTCCGACTCGTGAAAATGAAGGTCCTTTTAGTATTTCAGTCTTGACTGTATTTAATCTATTTGGTGGGTGTATGGAATGGAGTTTAGATGAAAATATCCCTTGGCTTTATCCTATAGATACATCCGGAAATGTTCCGGGAGATTTAGGTCTGTTTGCTAATGCTAATGGATATACTCTCGGTACGTATTTTGACACTGCCTATGTATATGCCCCTTCTGCATCTAATGACCCTCAATTAGTGACATTTGAGTTGCAAGTCTGGAAACTTGCGGGAGATTTTAACTGGGACGGTTTAATTGATATTTCCGATTTGGTACTTTTTGTGCAGTATTCATTTGGAAACGGTGCTCCCCCGGAACCTGAAATTAGAGTTGGGGATATTGATTGTGATTATATTGTTACTATCTCAGATATCGTATTATTAGTCGACTATATGTTTAAATTTGGACCTATTCCGTGCGGTAATCCGTATTAATAAAGCTATATTAACGATAGAACCGCTATTACTCATAAGTAATAGCGGTTTTTTTATTTTCGGAACTTATTATAGGTTGGTGCGGTCTACGATATTAAAGATTTTTTAATTTACATTTTTTTGTTTATTACGTATCTTTGAAGATTGCAAGTTAGCCGGGTTTGTATAAATTTCTAGCATATGATTGGTATTATGACACAAAATAAAAAAGTATAAACATTTCATATTTCCACCTATGGCTGCCAAATGAATCTGGCCGATTCTTCAACCTTAGCATCCAGTTTAATAACCAGAGGATATCGTCGGGTTGCAGATGAAAAAGATGCAGATCTGATTGTCTTAAATACATGTTCGGTTCGTGAAAAGGCAGAGTCTCGAGTTTTTGGACGACTGGGTGAAATTTATAAATATAAACGGGAAAAACCGTATATGAAAATTGCGGTTGTCCGTTGTATGGCTCAACGTCTGGCTGATGAGTTGATTAAAAAAGTTCCGCATGTTGATTATGTTCTTGGGACTGACCGACTTTTTGAATTACCCGATGCCATTGAGGGAATTGAAGGTACCAGCTCTGTGATGACTGCCTTTGGTCATGAAAACATTGACATGATTGAACCGGTCAAAGAGTCACCGTATTCAGGGTTTGTAACTATTTCACGCGGTTGTGATAACTTTTGTACTTATTGTATTGTACCGTATGTAAGAGGAAAAGAACGGTCGCACTCTGATGACTACATCGTAGATGCCGTAAAAAAGATGGTCGATGAGGGAGTTGTAGAAGCGACATTACTAGGGCAAAATGTAAACAGTTACAAATTTGGAGATACTGATTTTCCTAAACTGCTTTCTCGAGTATCTAAAGAGTCCGGAATAAAGCGTTTGAGATATATGACTTCACATCCGAAAGATTTATCGAAGCGGTTAGTTGATGTTATGGCTGAAGACCCTACAATTATGCCTCATATCCATTTACCGGTACAAGCAGGTTCAAATAGAGTTCTACAGAAAATGGGGCGAATTTATACAGTTGAGCATTATTTGAAAATCATTGAATATATTAAAAAAAATCTTCCGTATGTTGTCCTCACTACTGATATTATAGTTGGGTACCCTACTGAAACTGAAGAAGAGTATGAGGCAACCTTGAAAGTTGTTTCAGAAGTTCAATATGACTCAGCCTTTATGTTTAGATATTCAGTGAGACCCGGTACCGAGGCGGCTAAATTTATCGATGATGTACCTGAAGAAGATAAAATACGAAGATTAAATAAACTCATAAAGATGCAGCAGAAAATTTCCTATGACCAAAACCAAAGAGAAGTTAATCAAGTTAGGTTTTCGTTAATAGAAGGATATTCAAAAAGAAACCCGGAAAAAATGAGAGCAAGAACAGACGGGAATAAAACTGTTTTGTTTGAAGCTCAAGGATTAGATGAAGGTTCTATTGTTCCGGTCAAAATATTGGCTGCTGATGCATTTACTCTACACGGAGAGATTGTGAAACCGAACTAATGGACACGTTGTTTTTTTATTGGTTGTCTCCATTCATTTTTTTAACCTTGGCAGTTTTTTTGTCAATTCGTTTAAAATTCTTTTCCTCCGGTGAGATTTCAGGGCGTATTCCTTTTTTCTTTGGAATCGTTTTACTTCTTTTATCAATCTGTTGGTCATCTCTTACAAATCTAACTGAATACTCTGAATGGTTTATACCTTCTGCGTATTCTGTTATTAGTATAATTCATTTTGTAGTGATAATTATTGGGGCTGTTCTAACAGTTATAGGGTTAGTTTTATTTGCCGATTATTGGCAATCTCAAAAAGAAATGCTTACTGTTCAGGAACAAAAAATTTCTCTTCTCTCAGAATTACAACGTGATGCCCGAGAACCGTATCATCTGATGGAACTCTTTAATCTATCATTAAAAGAAATTGTTGCATCTGTTGATGAAACAGTAGGGGCAGTGTTTTTGATGAATAGAAGCAGCCGTCAATTAGTTTTGGTCTCATCGGTTGGGTTATCAAAAAATGATACAGCTCATTTAGAGCAATATCCTTTAGGGCAAAACTTAATTACCCAATCTATTGAATTAGGTGAGTCTATGGTTTCGGGGCATTTTCAATTTGTAGACCGTGCTAAGCAAGTTATAGATTTAAAGTATAGTTCATCATTGGTGCTTCCGATGATTTCCGGTCGGGAGAAAATCGGTGCCATTGTTTTATTAGCCGAACAGAAACAGTATTTTAGTCGAACCGAAATAAAATATCTGTCACCTATTGCTGAATGGCTTGCTGAAAAAGTTAAATCTACTAAACTGACTAGAGAGTTGGCTCTTTTAACAAAAGAAAAAGACCAGATAACTAAATCTCATGATGAACTTAACCAAAGATTGTTTTCAACAACGGCATCATTGCATTCATCTGAAGTCATTGAGTCTTACTGTCGTTCACTAGTTGGAATCGTGCAGAGCAAATCAGTTCACCTGTATGGTATTAAAAACGGTTCTTTACATTTCTACGGAGGTTCTGAACCGATTTTAGATTTATCGGAAAATTATAAAACAGCACTAATCGATGCCTTAGATAAGAAAAAACCTATTATTATCAATCAGGAAACGGCAACTGATGAAGGGCAGACTTATATTGCGAAATCCTCTTTAATCGTTCCGATAGTTTCTGCGAACGCCTCTGACTCTCTTCTATTTGTAAAAGACAGTAAAGCATTTACCATAAATGATACTGATTTGAAAACAATTGAAATTTATGCTAACCTTTCAAGATTGGCTTTGCAAAGACAGGAAAGTCTTAGCTTAAATATAACGCGACGAAAAGGTCTTGAAAAAATAATCTCTTTATTACGATTTGAAAATTCAATTACTTTTGAAAAAGAGAGTAATTATTTTGTCAATCATATGTCAAATACTTTACCTCAAAAGACACTAGCCGTTACATTTGAAAAACAAACAAACGGATTATTTAAAGCTCACAAAGGTTTTAATATAGATGAAGATGTTTTGCGAAAATTTGAAATTCTACCGGGTGAAGGATTTTTAGGAAACATGAATGCTTCACTTGATTCGATATTTATTTTTGGGAAAACTAATGTCAAAGAAGCAATAAACGCTTTCGATGAACATAACCGTTCTCTCTTTTATACATTACTGGGAGAAAGAGGACTCCCGTCATTTGTGGCTCTTTGTCCTCTGTATAACTTAGATGGTTTAGTTGGTGCTTCACTCTTTTGTATGTTCACCGTCTCTGAAGAGGAAAAAGGGGAGTGGCAAAAACTTCTTACTTTAGCATCAGGATTATACTCAATCCGTTTGACTATAAATCAGCTCAAAGAAAAAAGTATTGAAGTTTCATCTGAAAACAATACTGTTTCCCAGCAATTAGGAAGAACAGTAAACAGATTAAATAATCATCTATCAGCAATCATCGGAAATGCCGAGTTGATTTCTGCTCGGGAAGATTTGACAGGAGATATTAAAAATTATTTTCAAACGATAGTTAATGAATCAGAACAAGCGGCACAATTTTTACGAGACTCTATCGGTAAATTTGCATCGTCTTCTGAAAATAAAATTGAAAAAGTAAAACCGACCGCCAATCTTCTGATACATGAATTATTAAAGAAGTCTTATATATCAGAAAATATTTATCAGTTAGGCGGTTCACCTCGTGAAGTAAATATCGCGTTAGGAAATACAGAATATATTGAATTATCTGTTGATAAATTTAATTCTCTTTTTGAGGCAGTCATCAATCGGTTTGCTGTGACAGTTGCTTTTGAAGATGTAATCAGCATTGCGACTTATGTTCATGAGGACTATTTATATTTAGATATTTCAAGCCATCATAAGAATTTTCCACCTATACAAAAAGTGTCCGATATCGGTGAATACCATATCCCGGCTCAAGCAATCGAGAATAGACCTGCCGATAGGTTTCTAGAATATATTTCAGGCGAAAATTGCTATTATGCGTATGACCGTTTTTCTCAAATACCTACATACTTATCATTCAAATTTAAAGTGAGTTCTGAAAAATCAAACCGACTGCCACAACAACATACAGATATAAAATCTCATAAGATTTTAGCTATTGATGACCAAACAGTAATACTGGATTTAATTACTGCGATGTGTCAAAATCTGGGGTACCAGGTTGATATAGCCGATTCCGGGGAAAAAGGGCTTGAAATGGCTTTGGCGGGTTCATATCAGCTTATTTTGACTGACTTGGCAATGCCAGGAATATCGGGGCTAGATGTTGCACGTGAAATACGGCTTAAAACTCCGAATATCCCTATTGTGCTGATAACCGGCTGGGAGGTAAATCTTTCTGAAGAACAACTATCGGAAGCAGGTATTTCTAAGGTTTTGTATAAGCCATTTAGAATTGAACAGTTGATTGAAATTATGCATTCTTATTTAAATCCCGGTCGAATTTCTACATAAAATCTGTTATTAAATCCTAAATTTATCCGATATTATTTATAACTGATAAAATAGGGACTAAGATGGATAAAATTACAATTTTAGAGCAAATACGCACTAAAAACAATCTACTTTCACTTCCACAGGTGCTTTCGGAAGTAATAGTTGAAACATCAAAAGATGATTTTTCAGTCGATAAACTTGGTGATATCATTTTAAAAGATCCATCTTTAACCGGTCGAATTTTAAAAATGTCCAACTCATCTTTTTATAATAGATTGTCAGAAATAAAAACTGTTCACCAAGCAATATCTGTCATGGGTGTAACAACTGTCAAATGTTTGGCATTATCCTCATCTATATTTCATCCGGAAAAAATTGAAAAAGATACCGGCGTGGATGCCAAAAAATTCTTTGCTTACATTTTATCTGTAGCGTCAGCATCAAAAAAATAGCAATTGCATTAGATTTAAAAACACCTGAAGAAGCATTTATTGCAGGACTGCTTCATGATGTCGGACATATGTATTTAATGCACAATTACCCTGAGCAAGTATCTGAAATTATGCATGCTAATTCTGAGGGAAAGAATCTTATTGATGTAGAGAAAGATACATTTGGCATTGATCATACCGAAATATCTAAAGCAGTTGCTGAAGCTTGGCAGCTTCCAGAAGATATAGTAGATGCGGTGGGTGCTCATCATCAGATTGAATATAATTCAGAAAATGTTATTAAACCAATTGTGAAACTAGCTGTTCTATTAACAAAAGATAGATTTACCGGCTTTGAAATTCCTCTTGAAGAGCGACTATTTGGAATTGCTGAATTATCAAAAAATTTAAATTTACAACAAGAGCAAGTTGATGAAATCTCTAGTTCTCTTTTGACAGATACTATGGAGTTTGCTGAGTATCTGGGCGTAGATATCGGTAATATCGAAGAGATGCTCATAACTGCCAATCAAGAAATATGGAAATCTTATCTTTGTATAGAGAATTTATTTAAAGAACGTCAGGAATTAACTAAAAGTTTACTTGATGAAGAACGCCATCGTGGTGCGATTGAATCAAAAAATATAGCTATGGCGACTTTATCGCATTATTTAAACAATGCTGTAATGGCTATTTTCGGTAGAACTCAGTTGGTTCGAATGCATCTGGCAAAAGACCAAAAAGATATTGTTATGGAAAAAATGCCTGATATGATTGATAAAATTGAAATGTCTGTTAATAAAATAGTTGCAGTTATAGAAGAGATGAAAGAAGTATCTCCTATTGATCAAAAGAAATTTGACAGTATGTCAAAAGCTATTAATATCGATGATCGGATTGAATCTAGGCTATTACGGATGAATGAAGATGTTGAACTGCATGAATCAATGGCTACAACCTCATCATAAGATTATTGACCTTTTAAGTATAATAACTTATCCTTTTATATGTTAAAATATCTCACAGCAGGTGAATCACATGGACCGCAGTTGACTGCCGTTATTGACGGCTTTCCGAGTGGTCTACAAATCAGTATCGATAAACTCAATTTTCAACTAGCTCGACGACAAAAAGGTTACGGTCGCGGGGGAAGAATGAAAATCGAAACTGATAAAGCAGAAATTCTATCAGGAATACGGAATTCATTCACGCTGGGCTCACCTATTACTTTGACTATCAAAAACAAAGATTACGAAAACTGGATTAAGATAATGCATCCGATAAATCCAATTTCGGATGATTTAAACTTAAAAGAACAACGACTGGCACATGAAACAACAACTCCTCGTCCGGGACATGCTGACCTACCGGGCGGAATAAAACTCAATCATAAAGACTTCAGAAATATCTTAGAACGTGCATCAGCAAGAGAAACAGCAGCAAGAGTTGCAATCGGTGCTTTAGCAAGACAATTCTTAGAAAAATTCGACATACAAATAGCATCACATGTCGTTTCTATCGGAAATGTTTTTCTTCCCGATGATTTACGTATAGATGATATAGAGCAATTACGAAAGATTACCGAAGATTCCGAAGTACGATGTATAGATAAATCTACCGAAGATAAAATGATTACTGCTATTAAAGATGCCAAGAAAAAAGAGATTCACTCGGAGGTGTAGCGGAAATTATTGTTACTGGTTTACCGGTTGGACTAGGTGGATTCTCACAACCTGAAAAACGACTTGACTCTTTATTGGCGGCTGCGATAATGGCGATACCTTCGGTCAAAGGGTTTGAATTGGGAGCCGGATTTAAATCGGCCGCGATGCTAGGCTCTGATGTTCATGATGAAATTTTCTACGAAAAAAACTCTGACCAAAAGAAAAAAGATTATTACCGCAAAACAAATAATGCCGGCGGAGTTGAAGGCGGTATGACAAACGGGGAAACTCTAGTTCTGCTAGCAGCGGCAAAACCGATTTCTACATTGAATAAGCCTTTAAAAACTGTTGATGTCAAAACCAAAAAAACGGATGAGGCAATGGTAGAACGGACTGATAACTGTGTTGTTCCGGCTATGGGAGTTGTATGTGAGGCAGCGGTAGCTCTTGTTCTGGCAAATTCATTTATGGAAAAATTCGGTTCTGATAATATGAGCGAAATTGAACAAAATTTCCAAAACTATCTGAACACATCCTATTAATTATTTTACTTTCTTTCTGCTCTCTTTTTTTCTACACTTATAGAACAAAATAATAGTTACATGACGAAAAATCGTCTACTTTTATAAAAAGGAGTTCGCATGGAATTAAAATATTCCTCAGGAAATATCAATGAATTACCTGTCGGGGCAGTTGTCTATTTTGTTTCTGAATTTGATAAAATACCTAAAAACTTAAAAGCTCTTGATGATTGCTGCGGTAACGCTATTACCGACCTCTTAAAAACAACCGAGTTTACCGGTAAAAATGGCGAGATTTCAGTTTTACGTAATGTCGATTGTTTCAAAGCGATGAAAGTTATCTTGCTCGGAGTCGGTGCTAAGAAATCATTAAACCATGATTCGTTTAGAAAAGCGATGGGAATACTTTCCCGCCATAAATCTCTTACTTCAATTGGTAGAGCGGTCTTTTACTTTGATGGGTTTGAAGATGCTTCATTTTATCAGGGAACAATCGAGGGATATCTTTTAGGCTCATTTAAATTATTGGATTATAAATCAGGTGATGATAAGAAATCAAAAAACTTCTTAAAAGAAATCACCTTTGCTGTTGATAATAAAAAACATTTAAAAAGACTCGAAAAAGCTGTTACGCAGGGACAGATTATTGCCGAAGGACAGCTGCTTGCACGCACCCTTGGATTGATGCCGTCCAATTATTTTACACCTATAGATTTTGCCGAAAAAGCAAAAGAGCTTGCTAAAAAATATAAATTCAAATGTCGCATACTTGATGAAGCTGCTATTGAAAAAGAAAAGATGGGTGCTTTGTTGGCGGTATCAAAAGGCTCAGTGGAACCTCCTCGTTTTATAATATGCGAATACAAAGGCGGTCCTGCAAATAGAGATCCGATTGTTCTGGTCGGTAAAGGTGTAACATTTGATTCAGGTGGTATCTCTTTGAAAGCCGGTTTAAATATGGGCGATATGAAGGGTGATATGTGTGGTGGAGGAGTTGTACTTTCCGCTATAACAACTGCCGCTCGTTTGGGTATTCAACAAAATATTGTCGCTTTGATACCGACAGTTGAAAATATGCCGTCAGGTCATGCTACTAAACCGGGTGATATTCATGTCTCCCGCAAAGGTTTGACAATTGAAAATATCAATACCGATGCAGAAGGACGTTTGATTTTAGCCGATGCCTTGGATTATGCCAATAAATTCAACCCGCAGGCAGTAATCGATGTTGCCACACTTACCGGAGCTACACTTTATATCTTAGGTTATGCAGGAATTCCAATAATGGGCAACAACGATAAAATTAAAGACCAATTTAGAAGTGCTGCCGACAATACCGCGGAAAAAGTTTGGGAACTTCCGATTTGGGATGAACACCGCGACCAGATGAAATCATCTATAGCCGATTTGCAAAACTCAGGCGGACGTGCCGCCGGAACAATTACAGCAGGTGCATTTTTGGAAAACTTTATCGGTGATTGGCCATGGCTGCATGTTGACATAGCCTACGTTGACCAGGAACCGTCGGGCAAGGCGTATGTCCCAAAAGGTATCACGGGTATCGGTATGCGTCTGTTAGTAAGTACACTCCAAAACTGGAAAAAAGTGTAGCCGAAGAAGTGTAAAAGAAAATGAAGTCTATAATATTTACCTTAATATATTTCTGTTCAGTCGGTTCCTTATTCGCTTTAGCGAATTGAGAACCGACTTGATTTGAAGTGTCAGGTGTATCACGCTAACGCGTGAATGCACCCAACACAACACGTAATATCACTAATGAACTTAAAGATTAAGCTATTTTTTTTTTATTTATTGTAATTGAATTCTTTATAGCAATAATCTCATATAAGAACACACGTTATCATCATCTATCTTGTATAGTTTTGATAAAATCTGTAAGTATCTAATCAATACAAAATAAAAATGGATATGTAACTAATAGATGTTCATAAAATTACTTTCATAAGATACTACAATCTTATACTTTTATACTATTATGAACTTTATAATAATATCTGTATTTGTGTCTGTCTATTTAGGGATGATACTGGGAGGTATTCCCGGAACAAAACTGGACCGTACAGGTATCGCACTTCTTGGGGCTATTGTTTTATTGGGTACAAGTGCTGTTAAAGTTAACAGCTTTTTTGAAGCAATTGATGTTGGAACAATTATTCTGTTGTTCAGTCTTATGATTTTATCAGCTCATTTTCAACTTGCGGGGACTTACTCTTATGTTGTAAAAAAGATAGGAGATTATAATCTCAATCCTAATCAACTCTTGGCAGTTGTTTTGTTAACGACCGCTATGTTATCTGCGATATTAATAAATGATATTATTTGTCTTGCTTTGACACCACTAGTCATTGAAATTTGTAATAAGCGTCAATTTAATCCAATTCCTTTTCTTTTGGGTGTCGCCTGTGCATCTAATATCGGTTCTGCGTCAACATTGGTGGGGAATCCCCAAAATATATTAGTAGGAGAATTTCTTCAGCTATCTTTTTCGAATTATTTTTTAGATAGTATTGTACCTGTTTTATTGAGCCTTGTTTCTCTCTGGGTAATATTATCTTGGCAATACAAAAATCGCTGGTTTATAAAGATCCAAAATAAAAAAATTGATGTTCAATCTTTTAATCTGAACCAGACAATAAAAGGCGGAATTATTACGCTATGTTTGTTAGCTGTATTTATTACTAACTTCTTTTCAAGAGATGTTGCGGCTTTAAGTGCAGTCGGATTTCTTTTAGTTTCTCGCAGTATGAAGTCACGAGATATTCTTAAGAATGTTAATTGGCAGCTACTCATTCTGTTCATTTCATTGTTTCTTGTAAATTTCGCTTTGAATCAGACTGGGATTTTACATGATTTTCAAAAGTTGATTCTAAGCGTAGGAATTAATTTGTATAGCCCGGAATGGCTTTTTGTCATTAGTGCTGCCTTGTCAAATATTGTTTCTAATGTCCCGACTGTAATGCTACTACTTCCGTTTGCTAAAACCCCTTTGTCTGGGGCTATTCTTGCTTTGTCAACGACCTTAGCTGGTAACTTTTTTATTATCGGTTCAATTGCTAATATTATAGTAGTTCAGCAATCCGATAAATACGGAGTACATATTAGTTGGCTTCAACATGCAAAAACTGGAATACCTGTTGCTGTAATTTCGTTAGTTTTTGCTGGTACTTGGTTGTGGTTATTTTCTTAAATAGTACTATTCAATACTAAAAAGCACCGGTGAGTTGGCGTTTGCAGATGTCGCAGAACTTTTCGGTTTTATTATCTATGTCATTCATCATCTGCGAATAATAATTGACACACTTCGGATTTCGACAATCAGTCAAATCAAAAAGATGTCCTAACTGGTGGATAGATTCTTTGATAAGGCGGGGAAATATCTTTTTATCATCCTCAGGAAGTCCATAAAATTCCTGCCTGATTTCAAATAGAGAGACAACCGATGTACCTGCCAGAGTATCACAATACGAAATAACATTTCTTTCATCAGGAATATAAAGATCCTCTTCGCATATCCCGATTATAATTTCACGGCTGTTTGCTTTGGATCGTTCCAGCTTTTGCAGCAGAACGGTAGCGTAGTATTGGTTTCTAATAATGTTGTGAGCTTCAACAGGCATTTTCATACCTTTTAGAATATCTACCGAGCGGTTAAAAACCGGTCCGATTTCAGCCGCAAGTCGATTTACAATCATAAAATCAACTTCGCCTAAGGGAATCACAACAATTTTTGACTTTAATAAACCCATAAATCCTTTCTAACTTGACGAGAAAAAGGGTGAACTGGAGCCTTCATTAGAAACCTTTATTTCAACCGGAGCCGCACATCTGGGACAATGTCCTTTGAATGCGGTTCGCTGTTTGTTTATATATATGCGGGCATAAACGTGACAACATTTAAAATGCATACCTACAAACGGTTTTTTCTTTTTTGAATCGCCTGTTGTCATAATACAAAATACATAAAATCTGAGTTTTTACAACTATTTTTGCTCAGTTTTTCTTTAACAACTCCTTCATTATTAGAACCGACGCAGAGCATCCTAGTCTAGAAGCACCTGCGGATATCATAGCATGACAGTCGGATACGCTCTTAATTACACCTGATGCTTTAACTCGAATACCTCCATTGGCGGTGTCATACATGAGCTTAATAGCCTTGGAGGTAGCACCACCGAAAAATCCTGTAGAACTCTTAATAAAATCTGCTCCGCTATTTTTGACAATTTTTGTCGCCTCAATGATTTCAATATCAGATAATTGTGATGATTCAACAATCACTTTTAGCACAATATTGTATGGGATGTTTTTTCTGATTTCAGAAATTTCTTGTTCAACCAGAGAATAATTATCTGCTTTTAGTAATCCAATATTGGCAACCATGTCAAGTTCATCGGCACCATCTTTAATAGCAAGCAACGCTTCCTGTAATTTTATTTTTGTTAAATTTGCACCGAGTGGAAAACCTATTACGGTAACTATCGTGACGGGAGATTGCTAAATATAAGATTTTGCCGATGTTACATAACAAGGATTGACGCATACAGAGTGAAACTTATAGTCAATTGCTTCATTGCATAATGTATGAATATCAGTTTCGGTCGCATCCTGTTTCAAGTTGGTGTGGTCAAACAAAGAGGGTAGTATTTTTATTTCTTCGTTCATATTCTTATTTCTTTTTGAAATGATGTTCCGTGTAAACCATTTTCTATTTGAAAAATGTCTGTTACTGTTTTAGAAATATCAGCAAAGGATTTTCTTATTCCGAGACTCTTTCCATGTACCATATTTTTATTATATACTAACAGAGGAACATACTCTCGCGTGTGGTCAGTATGTTTTTTATAAGTCGGGTCGCATCCATGGTCGGCGGTAATAATAAGCAGGTCGTAGTTATGTAGAGTCGGTAGTATATTTCCTAGAGCCGTATCAAACTCTTCCAATGCGTTAGCAAACTGAGTAGGGTTTCGCCTATGTCCCCATAACTCATCAAACTCGACTAAATTAGCAAAAATTAAACTGTGTTCTTTATTATTTTCTATGGCGTGTTTAATAACATTTAATCCTTCAAGGTTTGATTTGGTTTTGATAGAAGCTGAAATACCGTTACCTGCAAATAGGTCGTTTATTTTTCCGATAGCAAGCGTCTTGTGATTATTTTCAAGCATATAATTCAGCAGAGATATTGACGGCGGTTTTAATGAAAAGTCTTTCCGTTCGGTAGTTCTTTTAAAGTTTCCTACTGAGCCTTTGAATGGTCTGGCTATAACCCGCCCGACAGCATGCTCATCAGTACATAATGTTCGAACAACTTCGCAGATTTTATATAATTCTTCGACTGAGCATATATCTTCATGAGCAGCGATTTGTAAAACTGAGTCAGCTGATGTATACAGTATGATTTCTTTTGTGCGTAAATGATGTTCCCCCAAACGTTCAATAATTTCCGTTCCGCTTAAGGGGATATTTCCGACAGTTTTTATATTAGCTGTTTTTTCAATCTTGTGTATTAGTTCTTTTGGAAATCCGTTTGGATATGTCGGGAACGGTTTGTCAGTTATAATGCCGGATATCTCCCAATGTCCGATTGTTGAATCTTTACCGCAAGATAGTTCTTCCATTTTGCCGTAACAACCGATTGGATTCTCTGTAGGGGGAATGCCTAGTATATCAACTATATTACCTAAACCGAGTGATTGGCATACAGGCATATGTAAACCTCCGATTGACTTGGCACAATTTGACAAAGTTGATGTACTTTTGTCATTGTATAGAGATGCATCAGGTAGCTCACCGACACCGCATCCGTCAATAACAATTAAAATTACTCGCTGAATAGTCATGTCATTAATGTATAAATATTATTAAAGAAAGTAAATAAAGAGATTACATGTGCATACTTCGACAAGCTTAGCATGACAGTTGTTTGTTGTGTAAGTTACTCTGAACTATGTAGATGTTGTCGAGATTTCCTATTAGTTTAATCCTTCAGCTCTAACAAGGATAAAGTTTACATCATAGTTTGATTCAAATTTGTATTTTTCCCATTCGCCGTCAATAATCTGAGTACGGGTACCCGCAGTTTTCCATTTTTCTGTCTGTTTGATTACAAGTCCTTCAATATAGGCAAAATAAATCATACCTGTAGTCTGTATTTTATCAATACCGGAACGTTGGGTTTTATCATCTTTTTTTGGTTCAATCGGAATAAGCAAGTTGCCGGTATATTCTATCACTGCACAATCATAGCCTAATTCTCGTACAAATGATTTTATAGTATACGTAGTAGAGGCATTCATTGTTTCTGTCGGTAACATGACAGAGGTCGTCTGAGTCCAACTATATCCCGGATAAACTTCTACAGAGGGAAAGACCGGTAACCCTTGTTCATAATAATTTTTCATATATGATGATGCTTTTTCTTCGGAGCCTTTAAATTTGAAGTCTATAATTTTTCCATTGTGCAATACATACAGGTCCATCTCACGAGAATAGGTAACCGAATCTGACTGGGTCGAATCATCTTTGTTTGGCATAGTGTAATGCCATGTATCTATCTCATTGATTTTAAAAGTAGAGTCATTTATTATTTCTATAATTTCTTGTTTAACAAAAGCCTTAGATTCATCAACTTCATTTTTCACAAGAGAATCTGCCATATAAATAGAAGTATGTTTTTTAGAATCTTGTTGATATTCTAAAATCATTCCCGGTTTGTATTTAAATGTGAGCATGATTTTTTTTGAGCTTTCGGTACAGCTGACAACCAGAATAGAAAGCAGGATGAGGGCGGTTAGTTTTTTCAAATTTTTCTCCTTGGTAATAAATATAATCAGTTTGTCAACCTGTTATATTCATGTATCACAGATAGTCTTCCAAGCATTCCCGGAGGGCTAATCAGCAACAATCCTTGTATATGATTAAGTTGTTCTGCTTTGGTAAAAATAGGTGAATCGTTTGGTTCAATCATTTGCTCTACAGGACTCATAACAAAAATAGGACTCTCAGGCGGGTTATTTTGAGCAAATTTCTCATCGCTAGTTCCTATGACTACAGAGATAGCAAAGATTATCAATGCTGCCGCTGCTGAAAGTATAGCACGGGAAAATTCTGAACGAACCTGTTCATCAGGTTTTTGTCTAGCTTGTTCTTGCCAACTGTTTTTCTCAACTGTGCGGGCAAGGATTAAATTTGTTGTTTCCTCAAAAGAGAGGTTTCTCTGATTGGGGGAAACTCTGTTTTTTAACAGCTCTTTGAGACGAACGGTTCCTTCAAGCTCGATTGTACAAGAGGCACAGGATGCCAAATGTTCTTCTAGCTTTAGAGAAAGCTCAGGGGCAAGGTCGTTATCAGCGTAGTCGTCAATGAGCGGTTTATATTGGAGACATGTCATTTTTACTCCTTCTTATATAATCGCTGTTTTAAAATCTTTTTTAATTTGTTACGGGCGATGTGAAGATTTGATCGAACTGTAGCTTCGGGACATCCGCAAGTTTCTGCTATTTCTGCTTTTGTATAGCCTTCAATATCGTGCAGAATTGCTGTTAAGCGTTGCTTTGTCGGAAGTAATTCCAAAGCTTTTAATATCTCATTCATCAACCGCTTATTTCTCAGATCATCTGAGGGTGTCGCTACTTTGGATGATAAATCCAACTGAACATGACCGGGGAGAGATGTTGAATCGTCGGTCATTACCGTATGACCTTTACGTTTTCGTAATAAGTCGATGGAATAGTTGGTAGCAATTCTCAAGATGAAACTGGTGAAATATCTTACATTATGTAAATCCTTACGTTTTTTGTAAACTCGTACAAATGTCTCCTGTACAACTTCATCGGCATCTAAATGGTTTCCCAAAATCTGAAATGCCACCGAGTAAATCTTTTTTTGGTAGCGGGATACTAATTCAGCAAAAGCTGAATCATTACCATCTAAAAACTGTTCGACTATCTGAGGAATTGTTTTTTCCATAATCCCTCAAAATATAATTTCATTACCATATAGACGCTTCTGCTACGTATCTGTTTAAGTAAAAAGTTAAATAAACTTGACTATCTGAGAATTAAACATTACAGTTAAGTTCAAAGATTGTCAATCTTTTTTATGACAACAACTTAGGAAGAAAAAGAACTAAATGTCTACTAAAATTATTCCAAAAAATAAATATCTTATTTTCACAGTCGGAGCAATAGGTACATTTATGGCAACTTTGGACGGGTCAATCCTCAATGTTGCTCTACCGACAATATCCAATGATTTTGCAGTTTCTATTGATAAAATTGCCTGGGTGGCTGTTTCCTACTCATTGACACTAATTTCACTTATGCTTGTTTTCGGGGTTTGGGTAGATAAAAAGGGCTATTTCTTTGCCTATCGGTTTGGGTATAGTCTGTTTATAATCGGTTCGGCGATGTGTGCTTTTAGCAGCAGTTTTGAATTTTTGATTATTAGTAGAATTGTACAGGCTGTCGGTACTGCTATGTTTGCGGCAATCGGTCCCGGGATGGTTACGTCTGTTTTTGGGGAAAAAGAGCGAGGGAAAGGAATAGGATTGATGGTCATGATGGTAGCCGGCGGATTTATGGTCGGACCGCCACTTGGTGGATTTCTGTTAAATTATTTTGATTGGCCGGCTTTGTTTATAATAAATATCCCTATCGGTTTTATCGGTTTGTTTATGACTTTTAAGTTTTTTAAATCTCTTCCGAAACCGACTTTAAAACGTGTCTTGAAAATTAAAAGTGCAGCTGCTATGTCAATAGCATTAGTCTCGACAACTTTTTGTATGTCACAAATAAATTCGTATGCTTTGTATGATATTCGGGTGTGGGGGTTAGCCGTCATAGCAATAGGAATGTTTGCTTTGTTTTTTTACTACGAATCAAAACCGAATACTGCTCTTATCGGATTGCAGATATTTTTAAACAGACAGTTTACCTCGTCAATCGGTGCTATGCTGTTTATGTTTATGGCACTATCAGGTATTTCGATTTTAATACCGTTTTATTTAGAAACTATCAAAGGTTATGCACCGAATGAAGTCGGAATATTTTTAATTATATTTCCGATAATGATGTTTGTATTTGCTCCTCTTTCAGGTAGATTGTCTGACAAAATAGGATTTCAACAATTAACCGTAGTCGGTCTGCTTGTTTTGATGGTCGGTATGTATTTTCTGTCAGAACTTACAGTTGATTCAACCCAAAATTATATAATTCTGAGTTTTATTCTACTCGGTATGGGGGTCGGTATATTTAATACGCCGAACTCCTCGGCATTGATGGGGTCGGTTACGGAGGAACATCGTGCGGTGACATCATCGATTTTGGGTACGACCCGAAACATCGGAATGTCTGTTGGTGTTGCATTTTCGACTGCTCTGTTTACATTTATACAAACGCAAAATAGTTTTCTTGGTGATGAACGGATTATCTTTGTTGAATCATATAAAACGGTCATATATGTTTCTATTGGTATAACCGGAATAAGTTTACTTTTTTCATTGATTAGAGGACAGAAAAGAGCGGAAATAGCTACTCAATAAAGATATTGACATAGCCGAATTATTCGTTATTTTACCGTTCCAATATATGGGGCCTTAGCTCAGTTGGGAGAGCGCTTGACTGGCAGTCAAGAGGTCGACGGTTCGATCCCGTTAGGCTCCATTTTTTTAAATAAATCAAACATATTTATAGAGTTGACACTCAATTATCAATGTTTTATCTTTAGATTACATTTACGCGGGCACTCAAATTATCAATTATTATTGTAAGAAAGTCATGTGTATGATTAAATGTATCTCAAAGATAACAATTATACTAATACTCCTTTATAATCTCATCGGCTGTTCTGTAAAAATACAAAATCGCATATTAACTGAACCTGATAATATATCGACATTGAATAAAGCCGCAAAATTTTTAAAAGCACATATGCTTAACGGAAATGTATATATTGTATCTGAATGGATAATCTTTGATGATGAAACAAAAGTTATCGGACAAGGGAAATATCTTAATTTAAACAGAGAATTAATTAATGAGGGAGATTTTACAATCTCTGTTGACTCTGTGGCAATTTTTGAATCAAACATTGTAAGTACTTCAGGTTCCGTTAGTGCTTCAACTGTTGTAACCGGTGCATCTTTAGTTCTAACTGCTTATTGTATCTCAAATCCAAAAGCATGTTTCGGGTCATGTCCGACATTTTATGCTGATATAAACGGACAATCAAAGTTAGTTGCCGAAGGGTTTTCCTCAAGTGTCGCTCCGTCTCTTGAAAAAACAGATATTGATGCTTTGTTTCAAGTGCAACCAAAAGGTAATAAAGTTAAACTAACTCTGACGAACGAAGCTCTTGAAACACATGTAATAAAATATGCCAATTTGTTAGCTTTTCCTAAAATTGACGGGCGAGTTTACCATGACACCAAAGACGGATTCTATCAATCCGGAAATGTTATTTCACCAGCTATAGCAAATAGTAACAATAATGACTGCTTGCCTTTGATAAAAAATTATGATAGTAAAGAAAGATTTAGTTTGACTGATTCTCTGAACTTGGCAACGAAGGAGACAATAGAACTAACTTTTGTTGATTTACCCAAAAACAATATTGGTATTGTCATAGGCTGTCGCCAATCGCTTCTGAGTACATACCTATTATATCAAACGCTATCATTTATGGGAAGTAGAGCAGGGGAATGGATAGCATCGCTTGAAAAAATGGAAAAAGAATTTTCGTAAAATATAGGTATGGTAGGTGAACAGCTAGGTAATATCGAAGTTTTACTTGAAACAAATTCAGGAGATTTTGTCAATGTGGGTGCTATCGGTTAAACAGGTCCCTTAGCTACCGATGTTCATCTGTTAAAGATACCTCCATCTGATAAGTATACAGGGGAAATAAATCTTGTAATGACAAAAGGTCATTGGCGTATAGATTATGTGGCAGTTGTAACACAGTTAAAAAAGGTTGAACCTATTTTACTTACTCCTATAAAAGTAAATAAGATTTTCGGTAATGCTTAAAATCATCTAGAGTTATTACTCGATAGTATAAGATATCTGGTAACTTCACCGGGAGATGAGTATGAACTTATATATCAATTACCTGATAATAATGAAAGCTATGAGTTGTTTCTTTCAAGTCGAGGATACTATCTTGAATGGATGAGACAAGAGTGGATTGAAGAAGAAAATCAAGAAATGGCAATGATGATGTTTTTAAATCCGCAAGAAGCATTGAAAGTATTGGCCCCTAAATATAAATTAGTAGAAGCTGAAATGGAAGATTATTTCTGGAATTCAAAGTATGCTCATTAAAAAGATATTAATTCTCATAGTTCTTATATCGTTTAATTTTAGTTTTAACGGATGTGCTACTTCATCAGCACCTACTAATTGGCTGCCTGATGCCGAGGTAGCACAAGTAGAAGCTTATGGAGCATGGATTGAAATTAATTTGACTCAAGAACGATATGAAGAAGGAGAATTTATAGCAATTTCAAAAGATAGTATATTTGTTTTCTCCGAGTTAGGTTTGCAATCAATCAGTAAACAAGAAGTTCTAAAAGCTAAGCTCACAACGTTTGATTCTAATCATAGTGAGTTAGTGAGTTGGACTTTATTGGGGTCACTTTCAACAGCCTCACATGGAATTGGATTAATTTTATCACTTCCGGTTTGGCTGATTGCCGGGATTACTTCCACAGCCAGTCAATCTCATAATGCATCAGAATCTTTTCCATCTCAAGAGTGGGAAGAACTCACTAAATTTGCTAGATACCCGGCAGGACTTCCAAATGGAAAAGGCTTTAAGCATTTAATAAAGCAGAAAAAATAAACAAATTTTTCTATCCCGCTAAAACCTTATACTCTTTAATTCTGTCAAGCCTGAATGTTCGTTCGGAACCCATCCGCTCACAATATGCAATAATATAATAAACCGCACCCAGTTTATGAATTTCCCGCAGCTGGATAGTCCGTTTATTAACTTCACGGGTAGGATGATAATAATCTATTTCCACTCGTAATTTATCCGCAAAAGCAAAATTCAAATCAGAAAATTCACTTGGCAGTTCTTTAATTTCATCATCGTTGTCGGTCATACGGTGGATAGTGAATGTTTTGATTAAATCATCGATATTTTCAAGTTTGGGGAATTTTTCTACTGCCTGTCTGAAAAGATAATAGACATAACGTGCGTCAGACAAAGCCCGATGGTCCTGCGATGTTGACATACCATATTTTTTGATAAGGTTTAACAACGAATAAGATTCTAAGTTGGGAAAGAATTCTTTATAAATTTCAATCGTATCAAGTATAAGATTATCACCGAATTTTAATTTGTTCCGTCTTAAAGCAGAACCGACAAAAGAGATATCAAACGGTGCATTGTGAGCCATCAGTATCGAATTTGTTCCGCAAAAATCAATAAACATTTTCAGGACCGGTTTTGTGAAAGGGGCATCTTTGACCATTTCGTTGGTGATACCGTGAATTTCGATAACATCGGCAGGAATCTCTTTTTGAGGATTTATAAGAAAATCAAATGTTTCAATTTCACCGGAATTGAGGGTGAATTTAACCGCCGATAGTTCCACAAGACGATTTATTGGAGCCCACATCCCGGTAGTTTCTGAGTCAAAAGCGATAAAAACCTGTTTGTTTAAAAATTCCGATATGTCTTTCTCATTCATAGAAGCAAATATCAACTTATTAAAACTGTTTGACAACCACTTTTTATCATGTATCTTTAATTAAATAAAACGGAGAAATAATGTCGAATAAAATATCGCTCAGATTATATATATATAAACGGTCAACTAAAGTGATGACTCGTTATACGCCGACATCCGCCTCCGGTCTGCAAGACACATAATTATTTTCTTCTTAATGTCATTTCACAAATCCACAAGTGGATTCAGGAACTGACATAACAGTATTAAAATTTCATTCAATTACATATAAAGTTATTCGTATAAAATATAGACGAATAATGGTTTTAAATAACAATAAAGGAATTATGTTATGGCAATTATATTAAACGGTTCCGGGTTGACAATAGAAAAAGTAGTACAAATAGCACGTAACAATGAAAAAGTTGAACTTTGTCCCGAAGCATTAAAACGAATGGAAAAATGTCGGGCGATGGTGGAGAAGAAAATTGACGCCAAAGAAATTATGTATGGTGTCAACACCGGAATCGGTGAGTTTTCCGAGGTTGTCTTAACCGATGAACAAGTAAAAGAGTTTCAAAAATATCTTATCTACAATCATTCAGCCGGAATTGGTGACCCCGCTCCTATAGAATATATCCGTGGAGCAATGGCAGGACGTATCAATGTGCATGCCCACGGGAATTCGGGTGTTCGTCCGATAATTACGCAGACTCTTATTGAGATGCTCAACAAGGGTGTAACGCCGTTTGTCTGCCAAAAAGGTTCGGTCGGTGCCTGTGGTGATTTAGCACCAATGTCACAGATTGCTCTTCTTCTCATGGGCGAGGGGCAGGCATATTACAAAGACGAACTGCTTGAGGGTAAAGATGCTATGGCAAAAGCCGGTATTGATATCCCTGGTCTGCAGGCACGTGACGGTCTGGCGACTATCAACGGCTCCAATGTTTTAACGGCGATGAGCGCGATATTCCTTTATGATGCCAAGCGATGGCTAAAACAGGCAGAAATCGGTGCTGCTATGTCTCTGGAGGCTCTCAAGGCGAACATGAAACCGTACTCTGCTAAACTGCATCAGGCTCGAGGATTTTCCGGAGCTGTTCGTTCTGCCGAAGCAATCCGCAAAATTGTTACCGGTGGAGATTTAGCCGAAGAAAAAATTGCATGTAAAGTACAGGATGCCTACTCGATGCGTTCAACTCCCCAAGTTATCGGTGCTGCTCACGATGCTTTAGGTTATGCACTAGCTCAGGTAGAAATTGAACTCAACGGTGTTGGTGATAATCCGATATTTTTCCCTGATGAAAATATACAAATTTCAGGTGCAAGCTTTCAGGGAACTCCGGTTGCACTCCCGATGGATATGGCAGGCATTGCTATAACTATGGTTTCGCTATTGTCCGAACGTCTAATGAACCGTCTGAACAATCCCGCTCTGTCGGTCGGACTCCCGCCGTTTCTTACAAAGGGTGCGGGAATGTTTTCAGGATTGATGCTTATTCAATATACTGCCGATGCTCTTTTGGCTGAACAAAGAATACTTTCAACTCCTGCATCGATTCAATCAATCCCTGCCGCCGCCGATCAGGAAGATTTTGTTTCGATGGGAATGAACACAGCTATTAAAAATTTCCAGATTCTTGAAAACGCTAACGGTGTCTTAGGAATAGAAATTATGGCAGCTGCCCAGGCGTTGGATTTCAGAGATTATAAATTTGGAAATGGTACCAGAAAAGCACATGAAGTTGTCCGTCGTCATGTTGATTTCTTAGATATTGACCGACCTCTTCATACCGATAACACTAATATGCAAAAACTTATTCAAACGGGCGAAATTCTTGATGAAGTCGAAAAAGTTGTCGGGTCGTTGGGGTAGTAGTCAAGTAGGGAAGGTCTCGCTTTTGAGACCTGCCAAATAACTAAACAAAAATAATCTTCTGAACTCCTTCCCAAACTTGATTGGGGAACCGGAACAGGATATTAATAGCAGGCATTACAAGGCGACTTGTCACCGTGGCAATTTTATGTTTTAAACACCCCTTAATCCCCTCTTTTTGAGGGGCGGCGGGAGTGTTTTTGCCAGCTTCGAAATGGGTTCGTTTCACATATTAAGGCAGGCTTTGCCAATTTTATTCAATTCAAAAATGGGTTCAGTCGCATATAAAACATCTTTTTATAGCTGTTTTTTCATGTTGTTTTTCGCTGTAATAATTTAAACTGTATACGATTACAAAGAAATGGCTTTGCCTTAAAAAATGGCTTAAAGCCATTTTTACTCATAAAAACTGTAGTCTTTTTGTGCATCAATAAATTCCTTTATAATAAGTCATGCTGAGCGGAGTCGAAGTATGCTCAACAAAATCCAACATGATTCTCTCATACAAGAGAGTGTGTTATTAATTAGAGGAAAGTTGTAGAGAATGTGTCGAACTTCCCTCCGTGCCAATATAAGTGAGACAGAAAGTTGAAACGTGTAAGTAGGGCGGTATGGAGAATATCAGATGTTATCAGAATCTGTACATGCAGAGAAAAAGAAAGAATCAGTTCTGTTCAAAAGTGTATCAAGCTCCG
>JAJRXM010000031.1 GCA_024276275.1 Candidatus Zixiibacteriota bacterium | reverse complement strand
AATTGAAATCGAAGGAATAATGATTATTGAATGTTTATTCAATACTACTAATATCTACAGGGATTTGATCTCCTGCTACACACACACCGTCTTTAATAGCATAGCACTCAACGTAATGGTTTCCCAAATATTTTGTTGATTCTTTACGACGTTGATGACCATCATCATCATAAATTTCACCACGTAATTGTCCAACTCTTTGTGCTTCCGCACCAGTATTTTTTACTTTCCATTTTATTTGATATGGTTGAGGTACATTACAGGATTCTACATAAAACTCTACATCCCTTTTTTTCTTAAGCGGAAAGAGAGAACCGATTAGCTTAAATGGTCTAAAGCCATCTTGAGAAATTGTAGCATTTATTTTTAAATCATATATGAGATTTTCACTTATTCCATAGTCTGATAAAAATTGTTCTCCTGCTTCTCTCCCATAAATTGGTTTTATTCCCCTTAAAACAAACTTCTTTGTAGATCCAACAAAGCCCGCTACACTTTCATTTAGTTTAGAAAGTAAACTTGTTTGTTGCGATTTACCAAAAAAAGATAAAAGTGCAGTTTCTACTCTATCTGATTCAAGATTACTTAATATTGATTCTATTTCTTTCTGTGAAGTTTCTAAAGCACTATCAAGTAATGCCTTTTGAGAATCAGTCAAATCAACTACATAGCTATCTATAAATCTTGATGAATCTGCTTTATCAGGAAATCGTGGTTCAGCAACTATTAATGATAGATTATCTATTGTAGTTCTTAGTACGTCAAAACAGGAGATTGATGAATTTGATAGGTGCATATCCGTAACAATCATTTCTAAATGAAATGATTTAATAGGAAACTCTTTAAAAACTTGTTTCCAACGCCATCTCCATCTTTTTATTATTTTTGCACTCTTCCTAAGTCTACCTGTTGTTACCTCATCAAGTTGTTTTGCTTGATTTATATATCCTTTTGGATCAGACTTTATCCAATCAAAGGAAAGAGACCCAGATGTGCTTTCATACAATTGCCTTCTCTTTTTTACTGATAAGTGAGAAGTTTCTGGAACCCAATATTTACCATTATCAGCTGTCATAGCAGGAACAACATCAATAGAAAAATCGTCATCACCTCCAAAATAGATTCCTACAGAATGAGGTTGGAGTTTCACTGTTACAGAAGAACCATAAAATTCTTTTAGTTCTTTAGCAAGTGATGATAAGATATTATTGATATCAAGACGATAAGGATCAATTGCAGCTTTAGCAATTTTAACAGATTCATAAATCTCTTCAGGGAGTTCATAAATCACGTCAAGATCATTTACAGGAGTCGTCGATGTATGCCGTGCGTAAGATCCATTTTGAAAAGTACTATCCTTTAAAAAACTTTTTAACTGATTGTAACGTCTTGAAATTTCAGCTCTTTCTAGATCTGTAGGAGACAAATGAGTTCGGGCGTGCTCTTGTAAAATAATTTCAATATCACTTTGATTCATAAGGATAACTCGCTACAGTTGAAAAAATATGATTTAATAGAGTAAGTGGGAAATTAGCAAACAATACAAAGGGATACTCATCAAACATCTTTTTATCTTTATCATCAATCCTATTGTTTCCATATGTATAAACAATTAAAGGTACATGCTTACTTTTGATTCTAGTTAAAAGATCATTAATTCCAATCATTCCAGGTAAGTACCCAATAACAACGATACAATGTTTACCAGCTGGATTAAAAGTTCTAAAATCTGATTCATCTGATGAAATATTTAGCAGTCCATTTGATTTCAGAAGTTGAACTTCATTTTTCATCTCCCCACTTGCAATCGTTGCTCCACTCTCTGATATAGGAGTCAATACAATAACAGGTCGTTTTAAGTTTTTATATAACCTCCACAATCTTCCAAATACCCATTTTGTAAAAGACAAATAGATAATTGCGTTTGTAACAAGCCAGATAACTGTAATAATTATCCACTCTAGAAGTGATAAGGTTGATAATGCTTCAATAAGATTTTCCATATAAGTAATACTTTAATTCTAATGCTTTTTATCTTTTGGTGGACAGGGATCATTAGCTGGTGCAACCGTATCGCTGTCACGAATCGGACCAGAAGGTTTATGAATACGCACTTCTCCACCACCATTATTAGAGGAAAACTGTTTTGCTAATTGCTCTGCTTGCTTTTGAGTATTTGCTGTAGCACTTGCACGAGAAGCTCCTTCACGCTTGGCTTGCCACTTACCTGTGGACTTGTTTTTTGTTACATGATAATTTGCCATTTTAATCATCCTTTATATTTCTATTACTGATTGAACCACCCCAAGTATTTTGAATTCTTCTGTCAAAATAATTGGTTGGTGCTGTTTATTAGTTGATCTTGGTTTTAACAAGATAGCATTATTTGTTCGGTGAAATTCTTTGATAGTCGCTTCGTCGTCTATCAGAGCTACAACACGATCTCTATTCTCTGCGGTAGGTTGTTGTCTTACAAGTACAAGATTTCCATCTTGAATTTCTCTTAAATTCATTGAATCACCTATAGCTCGTAAAAGGAAATATTGATAAGAACTTTTTGCAATTTCAGTTGAAACAGGACAGTATCCTTCTATGTTTTCTTCAGCAAACATTGGACTACCACAAGGTGCTGATCCTACAAGAGGTACTTTAATAGTTCTTGCATGATAATCTGGGGTTGGAGTATCTTTTTTAATTTGAATATGCCCTCTATTAGGTCTTGAGATATATCCTTTTAAATCTAGTTTCTCAAGAATATAGGATGCAGCTCTCGGAGATTTATAATCAAGCTTACGCATAACATCACGAACAGATGGTATTTTACCTTCGTGTACAATTTGATTCCGAATAAACCTGAGAGCTTCAAGTTCTTTTTCTGTAAGTTTTATATCGCTCATACTTCATTTAATGTATAATAGTGTATAACAAATGTCAAGTAGAACATCTGTCCAAGATTAATCTCGTCTATCTAATTGATAATTAGTGAGTTAACTATAGTTTAGTCTCTTCCAAAGAGAACAATTGCCCCTGCAATAAGCCCTAAAATGACTAATCCCCTTTCATTTTCAGTTTTACGAGCAGTATTAATTAAATGTTTCTGTGCCCATAGCATTGATTTACTGAGGCCTTTATATGCAGGTAAATATTTTAAATCATTTATAAATCCCGGTAAGGTAATCCCTTCATCTAAAACAATTGGAAGTATTTTCTTTTCACAGCTTTTGGCGATTCCAATTTCTTGTGGTACATAATCTGATTTTTTTGAGTTTTTACTCCAGAATAAGACAAAGTGATCGCATTTTTTGATTGCTTTGATAATAGAATCATTTAGCTGTTCGCTTGGATTGACTGAATACTCAGCTATGAAAACTTGAACATTTGGATCTTGAAGATATGAAGCTAATTCTTTTACTATTTCTAAATCATTCGTCGAATAACTAATAAATATTTTATATGCCAAAACCAACCCTACCTTTCTGTATTTACAACTCCCCTTTGAATGCTCGTTGTGATAATGCTTGGAATTGAGTTTCAAGTTCTTCTGATTGTAGGAGCATTTTTTGTTTTAATGATGAAATGTGATTATAAATAGCTATAAATTCTTGCTGTAATTTCTTTGGGACATTAATTAAATCAAAGTTTTTAATACCTTTAGTATTAATATTATAATTACCTGCCGTAGTGCGTGATTCTTTCCTGATTTTATATTTATAAGAATCCATCGAAAATAGGTAGCGAATAAAAATAGGGTCAAAGTTTGAATTTTCAAATAATCTTGTTCGTATTAAATAGGATGCAAAAATACATTCAATATCTTCAGTACAAACAGCACACCTACCAATATTATCTGGATTACCATTTGTTCTAACAAATAAAATGTCTCCTTTTTTTAAGAGGAGTTTTTCTTTTTCATTTGGTGGAAGTATCTGGTACTGTAATTCATAATTATTTATTGATCCTTTCAGAATGTTTGGAATTCGAAGGATTGGAATAGAGTCTTTAATCTTTTCTGTTATTGATTGTCTACTGCTTCCATAACAAATTTCAGATATGATCTCTCCGAATTTTATTACGTCCCAACCTTTTGAATTACTAACTGGATCGCCGAACATATCAAGAAAGACTGATTTCAGATATTCATCTAAAAGTTCAATCGCTTGTTTACGTTTTCGTCTGAGAGTGTCTGCCTGATCAAGAGTTTTGACATAACGTTTCTGATCATTTATCAGTGGAAGTGGAATATTAATATTGCTTAGATTCTTGAAGCTTAATGTATCTCTAACAGATCCAGAAGTATTAGCTCTAATAAGTGCTCGACCAATTTTGCTTTTTAAGTAATATTTTAAATACCTATTATCTATAGAGTTTTTAGTTCTAAATGTAACATATAAAGGGCTTACTAAGCCCTGTCCATCCTGACGAAAAAAATCTATTGAACCAACATTTATTCTAGAGGGGTTATAAGCAAAATCTCCGTCACTAACAATTTTATATGTTTTTAAATTCTTGCTGAATACTTCTTTAGAAAATACATCTGTAGAGATAGTGAAACCTTCTTTATTTGTTACAGAATATACTGGTATAGTTTCATCCTTTTTGTTCTTTTGAGTATAGTCTTCAAGTAAATCTTTTAATTTATAAATTGGTAGTTTTGTGTTTTTATTAGTCCACATATTCTATAACTTTAAACTATCAAGCCCTTTAACAATTTCTTTTTCCAACTTCTCTATTTCTTTCAATATTAATTTTGGGCTAGCATATTTAATCTCTTCGTACTCAATCTCTTTGTATCTATTTATGCTCAAATCATAATTATTTTCTTCTATTTCGCTTTTCTCTACATAGAAAAATTTAGATTTGCGATCGTTTTCTTTTTGTTTTTTACGTGTGTTCCATTTGGTTACAATATCAGGAAGGTCATTGTCTTTGATTTTACTTCGTTTATCATCGAGGCTATAGCCATCAGCTTGCATATCATAAAACCATACTTTTTCAGTCTCTCCACCTTTAACAAAAACTAAAATGGCTGTACTGACACCTGCATATGGTTTAAAGACACCGCTAGGCATTGAGATAACACCTTGCAATTCACAATCATTGAGAAGCATCTCTCGAGCTTGTTTATGAGCCTTTGATGAACCAAATAGAACACCGTCGGGTACAATCATACCAGCCCTTCCACCAATCTTAAGTGATTTAATAATTATATTTACAAATAAAAGCTCTGTTTTAGAAGTAGGAAGTGAAAGAGTTTCGTTAATATCACCTTTGTCAATACTTCCTTTAAATGGTGGATTTGCCATTATTACATCAAACCGATTATCTTCATTGTATTTTTTAGAGAGAGTGTCTTTTTGTTCAATATTTGGATTTGAGATACCATGCATCATCAGGTTCATTAAACCGATACGAACCATGCTTTCATCCATGTCATAACCGAAAAAGGCTTTATCTTTAAGATATTTCCATTGCTTTTTATCAGTGAGCTTATCACCTAAGAGTCCTCTTGTAAGACCATTCTCATCCACTTGTTTATGCTGTTTACTTGTATGTTGAGTGAGAATGTGTTGGTATGCTCCAAGTAAGAACCCGCCTGTACCACAAGCTGGGTCACAAATAGTGTCACCAAGTTTCGGATCAACAAGTTCACAAATCAACTGAATAATATGTCGTGGAGTTCTAAACTGACCAAGTTTGCCTGCGGATGTAATTTCTGAAAGTAAAAATTCATAGAGATCACCTTGAGTATCTTGAAAGCCCTGTCCTTCGATGCCTTGTTTATGTATCTCATCAAATATTTCATCAATAATATAAACGGCTTCCACTAGTAGAGTAGGCTTTGAAATAATAAAAACCGCATTAGCCATATGCTTGGCAAAAGAGCTTGTCTCTTTTCCAAGTGTCTTTAAAAATGGAAAGACTTCTGTCTGGACATGAGTGAGCATCTCTCCACCTTCCATTTGTTTAAAATGGCTCCAACGTAAGTTTTTCTTACCGTTAGAAAATATTGATTTATATTTTTCACCAGTAAAATCAGCATCATTGATTTTTTTAAAATCCATTTCATCGAGACGCTTCATAAACAAAAGATATGATATTTGTTCTATAGCAGTAAGTGGGTTGGATATGCCACCTGACCAGAATTTATCCCAAAGACGCTTTATTGAGGATTTAATTTTTGTATTAAGCATGATGTATTACGTTATCAGTAAATGATAATATCTCCTTTTGCATTTGAGGAGTGAATAGTCCTAAAAATCCATTAGCATGAAGTTTTGTGAATGGTTCTCTTACAAGGTCTTTTTTAGTAAGCTCACCATTTTCAGTTATAAACGTTTGAAGAGTTTGAATAAATTGAATCTGTTTTGCAGTTAAAGTATTATGTTCTGCTATAAATTCAGCGAAAGCCTCAGATACTTTTTCAGAGAATGTTACCAATCCTCCTATACCCATTATGTATTTTATAAGGTCAAGAAATTTTACTTTTCTGGCATCGTAAGCTTTTTGTAAATTTTCATGGGTAGGATATGGATCGTATTTAAGAAGTATATTAGCTAGCTCATCAATCTCTTCTTCACATATTGACTCACCAATTTTAATTTTCTGAAGGATTTCATTTTCTGCTTCTAACTTCATAATAAGTGCTTTGACTTTTTCTCTATATTTTTGAATTGTTGCTCGCTCGTGTTCAGGGCCGAATTTGATATATTCTTTATCTTTTGTTAAATCTTTTAAATCTAAAGAATCTTGATCTGGTTTTATCG
Organism: Candidatus Zixiibacteriota bacterium; assembly: GCA_024276275.1. Taxonomy (GTDB): domain Bacteria; phylum Zixibacteria; class MSB-5A5; order GN15; family FEB-12; genus QQUK01. The sequence goes on along the minus strand of JAJRXM010000031.1, from coordinate 12,242 downwards.
CTTCTTCCCGAAACTTCATCAATGGAGCAATTCTTTGAATAACTTGCTCTAAACCATCTTCATCTGTATTATCTAAATAATTATTATCAAGAATATCTATAATTAAGTCTTTTTGTTTAGCAACAACATTAACAGACAATGGTAAGTCAGAGATCATTTCAACAAGAGCTTCTTCAAGAGCTTTGAGCTTCTTACTCTCGGTTTCATCATCTCTTAGTTTCAGAATTTAATATTTGAGAACTTTAATCTCAAAACTCATTGCTTTAAAGTCTTCGCCAGTACGTGTTCTCATCAGTGGAGCGATCTCTTTATATAGATATTTTTTCTTTTCGTTGTTTAACTTTTGCCAGAAGGTGTCATTGACTTTCGCAAGTTTACTACTTGCATCTAAAATAACAACATTATTATGTGGAAGTTTATCAATATCTTCTTTGAGCTTAGAGACTGTATTTTCAATCACAGTTTTATCTTTACAGAATTCTGCTGTGGTTAGTTTTTCGAGCTTAGTTTCAAAAAGCCTAACTGGAATAGGTTTTGTTGGCTTTTCTATTTTCCCTGTTGGATTCATTTCAAAGTATTCAAAATTTTCCCAACAATCCAGTATTAAGAATTTATCTTTTTCTTTACACCAAGGCTTGAGCTTAGCAGGTTCTAATAATCTTGTTCCTCTACCTATCATTTGCCAGAATTTAGTATACGAATATACAGGTTTTGCAAATACAAGATTAACAATCTCTCTAACATCAATTCCTGTATCAAGCATATCTACACTTATAGCAATGCGTGGAAAATCTTTATTTACAAACTGGTCTAACAAACCACCTTTCCCATACACACGAGAGTCATCTGAGACGATTACTTTAGCAATGTTTCCTTTATGTTCAGGATAAAAGTCATCAAATACTTCTTGTAACCTTCGGGCATGCTTCATTGTCATAGCAAAGAATATTGTTTTTCCGGGGAGAGTTCCGCTTTCGTCTTTAATACATTCTTCCATGAACTCTTGGACAATAAGAGCATTGGTGCCTTTATTGGTAACCTTCTTTTCAATGTCAGTACCTTCAAAATTCAACTCATCGGGTTCTTTACCGTCTGCTAATAGTTTTTGCTGTTCACCTAACGAGATATTACTTTTACGAATACCTTCTTTTTGAAATTTAGTGCGAATCTTTAAAACTTCATAATCTGATAAGTAAGGCGGTTTATTATTAATCGCTTCTTCATAAGAATACGCATAAGTAGGATTGCCGTCTTCGCATTCAAATAAATTAAAGGTATTATGTTCAACTACATCTTTCGGGGTGGCAGTAAGTCCAAGCTGAATAGTATCGAAATAATCAAATATATTTTTATAGATATTATAAATTGACCGATGACTTTCATCGGCAACAATCATATCAAAAAAGTGCGGACTCAATTTGCAATCTTTGTTTTCAATGATATTTAGCATCGTCGGGTAGGTAGCAGAATAGACACGTCTATTTGTTACGATTTCTTTTTCGCCTCTTTTTGGCCAAAAGGGTGCATTTGGTAGAAATTCTTTGAATGCCTCACCTGCTTGATCTCTTAGGGCAATTCTATCAACCAAAAATAAAACACGCTGTATTCGATTTGTTCTCATTAAAACATCAATCATTGAAACGCATGTTCTAGTTTTACCCGTACCAGTAGCCATTACCAATAAATGTTTTCGTTTGCCTTTTTCAAGATTTTCAAAGACTGATCTAATTGCTTCAATTTGGTATGGTCTTCCAGAAATCTCTTTGTTAATAAGTGCCTGAGAAAGAGGTTTTTCGTTTTTTTGGAGAAAGAGCATTCGCTCTAAATCCTTACGTGTTGGGAATCCATATACTTTCCGAGGTGGATACTTTTCTGTATCCCAAAAATAAATATCTAGTCCATTTGTATAAAAGACAAATGGCATGTCTCTTTTAGGATTATTTTTTAAAATGTTTTCAGCATACTGTCGAGCTTGTTCTTGACCAATTCTGGCATCTTTTGAAGTCTTTTTAGCTTCAACTACAGCAAGAGGATAACCATCTTCACCCAATAGAGCATAATCAGCGTATTGAAATCCCTGATGTTCATGTTCAGGCTTTTTTACACCTTCAGGTAATCCAACCCAAATATCTAATTCAGAAGTGACTTGAGAAGGATTATCAACATCCCATCCCGCTTTTAATAAGCGTTTATCTATGATTTGTTGTCTGGTTTTTGCTTCGTTAAGTTTCGACATAGTTCTATTTATCTCTTTAAGATTTTCAAATATTCTGCAAATACAAACATTCTGTTTCTCTTATATCCAGTAACTTCTTTCAAAATGCCGAGCTTTACAAAATCTCTAAGTAAATCATTACTAGCTTTAGGTGACAAACCTATATGTTCTGATACAAGGCTTGCATTAACAACGGGTCTTCTAAAAACAAAATCCAAAAACTTCTGACCATTCTTAACTTTTCTTCCAAGAGTTGGAATTTTCTTCGTTGTTAATTTTTCTTTAAGAGCAATAATCTCATTTAATGATTTAACTGCATCAATAGCGATTGATTCTATCGCCTGTAAAAAGAAATTTATCCAACCGATAAGATCGTTTTTTTCTCTGGCAAAAGTAAGTTTATCATAATAAAGACTTTTATTTTTCTCTATAAAATCTGATGTATATAACAATGGTTTATCAAGCATCCCAGCATTTACCAGATACAAAGTTATCATTAATCTTCCAATCCTACCATTACCATCAAAAAATGGGTGGATTGTCTCGAATTGATAATGAGCAATAGCAATTTTAACTAGATTTGGAATACCTACATTGTCATTATGTAAAAATTTTTCTAAATCTGACATGAGATTATCAACATTTTCAGCCGAAGGTGGAACAAACATTGCATCATTGATAGTAGCTCCGCCTATCCAATTCTGACTTTTACGAAATTCACCTGGATTTTTAGTTTTACCTCGAACATGTGACAATAGGATTTTATGAGCTTTCTTAATGAGTCGATTAGAAAGAGGAATCTTTTTAAGTTCCTCTAAAGCAAAGTTCATTGCTTCTCTATACTTTGCAGTTTCAATCCAATCATCTCTCAACTCTGGAATTATATCAATTTCATCTGAAAACGCTTGTTCAATATTTGTATTTGTTCCTTCAATTCGACTTGAAGTCACAATTTCTTTCATTACATAAGATTGAATAAACAGATCGATATTGGGGACAAATTTCGCAAACGAATTAAGTTCTCCTAATCGGAGAGAAACTGTTTCTAGTTTATTGTGTAACTTTGAATCAGAAATTGACCATTTATGATTAATTTCTTCAGGCAAAAAGTACTTATATTTATTACCTTTTAACCATTTTCCTGCGTTGAAATTCTTAATATCTATTATCATACAAAAGTATAATACAATATTTCTTATTTTATGTAAAGAGCAAAAAGTAAAATATAGATTTTTATATTTTACTTTCTAATGAATACAGCCTAAGTAAATTTCTCCAAATGTTTTTTGAGCAGATTTACTGAGTTTATCCGAACAGTAATCTGCAATAAAAAGACCTGTATTGATTGTGTCAAAACAAGCCATGTCAGGCATATCCTCCCCTTTAGCTATACTTGATCTTCTCATAGAGTATCTCAAAGATGCCCATAGTTCATAACCAAGTTCTGCTTGAATAGGTGGATCAAAGCCAGCTTCTTTGCCATAAGTTAACATTTTGGGTTGACCAGATATTTCTTCTCTTAATCTAACTCCACATAATGCTACAACTAAATCCGCTAACTGAATACCTTCATATTTTTTTGAATCACAAATACTTAACTTTTTCAAACTAAGAATTTGTTTAATTTTTTCTGATTCGTCCATTGTAATAATTCCTTCATCTATATATGTAGAAATATCACCACTTAATGGCTCAGTCAATTTTTTTAATACATCATGAACAATTTCTGATAAAGCATATCGGTTGCTGATAGGTGCCACTACTATTCCCCAAGAACAATTGGAGTTAATATAATTTCGAAGTTTTGATCTTAAATCACGCATATCAGAATCATTATCCATCTTAGAACTAGCATGGTATTCTTCAGCATTGTAAAATTTTAGAAGAGCTCCAATATGCTCACAAGGATCACTTGTACAAATAACAAAACCTAACAACATAAAACCATATTGATCATGAATCGATTCATCTATAAAAATTTCCATACTATAACTGTTACTTATTCCTTTTAATAACATTAATTGGTAGTTTATTAACAGCACTTGATAGATGTTCAGGGCTTAAGTGAGAGTATATCATGGTAGTTTCGATGTCTGAATGACCCATTAGTTTTTGGACTGTGGGCAAATCAACTCCAGCCATTACAAGATGGCTGGCGAATGTGTGGCGGAGGGTGTGGACTTTGGTAAAATCTTCAATCTCTGCTTTTTCGGCAATCTTTATCAATTCATTGCGGAGCATATTATGTGATCTGTCGTTTTCGACAATGTGAAAAACATAATCGTCTTTAGTCGCTTTACGGTTTCTCTTTTTGTGTTTAGATAATATCTCTAAGAGATCATCGCTGATAGGGATTTCACGCTCCCCTGTTTTCGGTTGCCAGTTCGGTTTCTGACAGATATAAATTTTCCGTCTTGCTAAATCGATGTCCTTCCATAGTAGATATTCAAGTTCTGACTTTCTCATTCCAGTTGCTATGAATGTGAAGTAAACTGGATACAACACTTTTGGACATGCCTCAAGAAATCGATTACATTCTTCGGCTGTCAAAAACCTGAGTGCTTTCTTATCATCAACCTTAAGAGGCTTAACTTGCTTCATTGGATTCTCTCTTAAGTAATCCCATCTTATAGCAAGATTGAGCATTGTCTTTATGCCCTCCAGCTCAAGATTTACTGTTCGTCCTCTTGCTCCCTTTCTGGCATTATCAGAATCGATAGACTTACCATTGGGATTGATCCACTCATCACGACGGAATGTTTTGTAACCTTCGATAATTTCTGGGGTCAGTTGTGATAGTAAAATTATATCCGATCGCTTTTCAGTAAGATATCTTCTTAAGTGATCAGTGACAGCCTTATAACGTTTTAATGTAGAGACTCGATGATTAGTCCGATTATACTCTAAAAACTTTTCGATAAGGGATTCGATAGAAATATCGGTTTTGGAAAATCCGTATTCATCTTTGATTATTTTTATCTCAGCATCTTTCAAGGCAAGCTCAGCCATTCGTTTTGATGTACCGACTTTTTTTCGAACTCTTCGACCTTTATATGTCAGGTCTAGATACCAGATTTTTCCTCTTTGATATATCCTTGCCATCCATAAACCTTTACTTTGTACACAAGTAATTGTTGATTTGAATCTGGTTGTCTTTTGGAATCTTGGTCTAACATAAATTATTTTAGAAATTCTCTTTCTTTGCCCCATAACTCAGAAAGTTGATAAGTTTTACCACCAATTTTGATGCTGTTTAAAATAACTTCTCTTTGATTTGCATTATTTTCACACAGCACTACTGCCATTGTAAGCCCCCAAAATATATCCTTTGGAATACTGAAACCCGACTTATCGAAATCACCTATTAAAGTCTCATTGGTAAATTTGATTCTACTATCTACTTCACATCCATGTATTAAACAGCATCTGATAGTGTAGTAGATAATATCCTCTATCCCAACAAAACCACGGCTATCCGTTTTTATATCAGGAATGTTACTACACTTAATTCGAATTCCTCCAGCACTGATCCCTGGAAAACCAAAAACTGAAATAATCGGAAAATATACTTGAATGAATTTCTTAATTTTTTCGTTGTTTTTGGTAATTTTTGGAAAGGCGTTCTTTGCTGATGCATCTAATGCTGAACATATCAAAGACAATCCTGCATTTTGTCTATTATATTTATCTCTCAGCAAAATAGCAGAATACACGAATTCACCGATTCCTAAAGTTGATCCATTGTCTGTGTTTACTTTTTTCATAATAATCTCAACCAAAAATGCTTGGCACAAATTAGGCACTACCCTTTCAAAGAGGAATATACGAACTTCTAATTCGTTGTCAAGTATTATCTTATGGGAAATAACTAAATAAAAATGGAGGTGGGGGGAATCGAACCCCCGTCCGAATACAACAACTTGTCATCTTCTACGTGTGTAGTCGTGTCATTAGTTTCTCGTAATCCATGCTGCAGACAGACAAGCTACATGAATCACCAGCCTTTCGTTTAAACTGATATTAAAGGCGTCAATCAGTCGAGTCTCCTTTATCGACGCTGAAACAATCACCCTGGAGACAGTAGAGTGAGCGACAGCGCGCTTTTTATCCTAAATAAATTTAGGCAGCGAGGGCGTAATTATTTTCGCCAATTAAAAAAGTTTGCTCAGGTTTTGATAACGAAGATCTAAGCATCTCCGACACGCCGATAACCTATCACTATACCCGTCGAAGCCAGGTCACCCCCAATTTGCAAATTGGGTCAAGCTCGACACCGCGATTGGTGACGGATAGAATTCTTTTTACAGAGAACTCTATTATAATATACTACATCGGTTGAAATAATCAACCATACATCATTTATAACGAATTTTTACTCAGACGGTTTCAAATACTTTCATAATACTCCCTTTGCTTTTTTTCTTGTACCTCAACCTTATTATCCCTTTATTAATAATAGCTTATAATTCGATATACTTTAAATGATAATTTAACAAACGGTGTAAAATGACAAAGTTTAATATAAACTGGCACGACGACAGTGCCGACATAGCAAAACAACAAAAACTGATAGCTAGCGGTCTGCTTGTTCTCCGAATAGGTATCGCATCACTCATGCTTTTTGGACACGGTTTTGATAAATTAGTCAATTTTTCAAATATTTCTCCAAACTTTCCTGACCCTCTTGGATTCGGTTCGTCGATCAGTTTGGCTTTAACAGTCTTCGCTGAATTTTTCTGTTCCATAGCTATTCTATTTGGATTTTTCACTCGGTATGCCACTATCCCTCTAATTATTACAATGTTAGTTGCAATTCTAATTATCCACGGTGATAACCCTTGGAACAAAAAAGAAATAGCCTTCCTTTATATTATTCCATATCTCACACTTTTGTTTTCCGGCTCGGGAAGATATTCTGTTGACTTTAAACTGTTTAAGAAATAATTATGACACAAGAAGAAAAAATCAAAAGAGCTACTACTCACATTGTCAAAGCTGTCTTTCCCAATACAACTAACCATTACGACACACTCTTCGGCGGTACAGCTTTGCAATGGATGGATGAGGTCGCCTTTATAGCAGCTACACGATATTCGAGACAGAGGATGGTGACCGTATCAATCGACCGTACTGATTTTAACAAACCGATACCGTCGGGAACTCTTGCAGAACTAATAGGTACTGTTGTAAAAGTAGGGACAACATCGGTACAGGTAAAGGTTGAGATATATATTGAACAGATGTATTCCGAGCAGAGAGAACTTGCGATTGAAGGTCTGTTTACGATGGTCGCTGTTGATGAAAACAAAAAACCGGTAAAGATTGTGTAAAATTGTTTGAAACTTCTTGATAAAATAACTATAGTAATATCGATTATTGGTATTTTCATATTCAACGAATATCTTGAAAGAAATTATAGAACATTTCCTGAATTAAAACCTGTTGGGGGTCTTCCACAAAATTATGAATGGATATACCGAGAAGGACCAGATTTTTATGTTTATAGTGGGTATAACAATATAGATAGCCTAACACAAGTCGGACTTTATTTCGGATTACACCCAGATATTGATCATGATAATTATCAAACTATAGAACACAGCCAATTATTAGGGAAATATGTAAAATGGTATACTTCATATAATGACAATAATTATTATTCTTCGACTTTAACATCATTTAGACCCAATTACAAACATATTAAAATAGATTTACATTTTTGGATATCTTCAAACTCGGATAAGAAGATTGCTGAAATAAGAGAAGCATTGGAAACTGTTGAAATTGAATTTAGATAATAATGACTTCTACGCTTCAGGTTTTAGATATGTTCCGACCATGTCGCCATTGACAAAATCTTTCAGAGAAATATGTATCGACCGCCAATTATATCCAAAGGCTTCGTGTGCTTTCTTTGATGAAAACGCCCAATCATAGTCGAGCATCTTTACTAAATCAGGATAGTACGAAATCTTGCTCTTGCCAAACATCTTCCCGCTGATTTCTGAAAAACGTGATGTAACATCATAGAATTTTCTCGGAATCCGAACCAAATGCGGAATTTTTCCAAGCTCTGCCGATGCTGCTAAAGCAAATTCTTTAACTGAGATATTATCCCCGCCCAAAATATATCGTTCACCGTTTTCTCCCCTACTTAAAGCTGAAATCACTCCGGGTGCAACATCACGAAGGTCTACCATATTTAAACGAATAGGAATCTGTGGGAAAATAAACCGTCCAAACAATTGTAATGCTCTCTCTCGGTCAGACTGAGTTTGCGACGGTGCTAAAATTATAGACGGATTAACAATTACCAGCTCTGTTTTGGAATCTTTTGCCGCTTTGTACAGCTCGACTTCGGCAGCTCGTTTAGTCATAATATATGGGATATGCAATTTGTCTAAATTAAATTCAGATTTTTCGTTAGTATATAAATCTTCCAGTTCCGAAAGATTATCTTTGCGTTTTATTGCTCCGACAGCAGCAATAGTTGAAATATGCAAAAACCTCCTGACACCTGCTTTTGAGGCGGCATTAAACAGATCAACCGCTGCAATTGTATTAGTACCGGTAAATCGGGTTAATCTGTCCTGTCGAAAATCGACATAAGCAGCTGAATGTATAACTAAATCGACACCATCCATTAAGTCAGACATCTTATCCCGACGGCGTAAATCAACTTCTCTTTTTTCAAGCCCGATTGAATCAATATATGTTGTGTCTGACGATTCACGAATATGAGCAATCGGTTTAATACCTTGCTTATGCAGCACAAACAATAACTGACTACCCAAAGAGCCGGAAGCTCCGGTCACTAGTATTTTCTTTTCTGAAAGTTCGATTTTCATAATTATTTTTTTCGTAAATGCCGATACTTGTAGTATATTATGACAAAATAATAGAGTAAACAAGCAAATCGATAATTATTTAATTATGGTAAAATAACAGTTGAAACAGTTTTTTAAAAATATTTGGGAAAAATGGAAAAAAATCGCCCTTATAATAGGGAGATTTAATACCAAAGTTATAATCACGATTACCTATTTCCTCATAATATCTCCTATTGGTGCCACTTTCCGTCTGTTCGGATGGAACCCACTCGGTAAGCTCAACAAATCAAAACCGGAAACAAGTAATTGGACAACGGTTAGAGATAGTGAACCGGATAAACAATCAATGTCGAGACAGAGCTAAAGATGAATATAATCGGTATTTCATGCTTTTATCATGATGCGGCGGCGGCATTAATTAAAGACGGTAAGCTAGTTGCTGCTTGTTCTGAAGAACGGTTTACTCGTATAAAACAAGACCCGAACCTTCCTAAAAATGCTGTCGCATATTGTCTTGAAAGAGCAAACTTAACAATAGAAAATATCGACTATATAGTATTCTATGACAAGCCGTTTACAAAATTTGATCGTATTTTAACAGGTTATATGGCAACTCCGTTTTTATCATACAAAGCCTTTTTAAAAGCTTTGCCGATTTGGTTGAGTAAAAAACTCTGGACAGACTCTGTTATTGAAGATGAATTAAAATACGAAGGTGAAGTACTCTTTCTCCCACACCATCTTTCACACGCCGCAGGAACTTATTTTTCTTCTCCTTTTGATGATGCCGCTATACTTACAATCGACGGTGTCGGGGAATGGGCAACAGCATCGTATGGAGTCGGAGAACAAAACAGAGTTCGACTATTACAGGAAATGCATTACCCTCATTCAGTCGGTTTACTATATTCTGCGTTTACTTACTACTTAGGTTTTCAGGTAAATTCCGCTGAATATAAAGTCATGGGACTGACACCATACGGCAAACCAATCTACGCTGGACGTATTGAAGAAAAGATTGTCAAAATTCACGACGACGGGTCGATTCATCTGAATCTTGATTACTTTAATTTCCACCACGGCCTAACTATGACAAATGACAAATTCGCTGACCTATTTGACCATCCCAGACGTGATGCAGAGTCTGAAACTGATTCATTTGCCGAGAATATCGCAGCCTCGATTCAAACAGTAACTGAAAAAATAGTTTTAAGAATGGCTAAACATGTAAGAGAAGAAACAAAAAAAACGAAGTTGTGCGTGTCGGGCGGTGTCGCTTTAAACTGTAAAGCAAATGGATTATTACTCAAACAAAACATCTTTGATGATATTTATGTTCAGCCGTCATCGGGTGATGCCGGTGGAGCGGTTGGAGCAGCAATGTATGCTTATTATAAACTAACCGATGAACCAAAAAAACAACAACCGTTCTGGGGAATCGGACCAAAATATACTGATAATGATTGTAAAACATTTTTAGATTATAACACAATCCCTTATGAGCAAAAAAATCAAAAAGATGCCGCCAGAATAGTTGCTGAAAAAATTGCCAACGGTAATATTGTTGCTATCTATCAAGGGGCTATGGAGTTCGGACCGAGAGCTTTAGGTTTTCGCTCAATCCTTGCCGATCCACGCAATAACAATATGAAAGAAAAGATAAATGCTGCCGTAAAATATCGCGAACCTTTCCGTCCTTTTGCACCGGTTGTCCTAAAAGAAGATGTTCACGAATATTTTGATTGTCAAACAGACTCACCATATATGCTTTTTAACTTTTATGTCCATGAAGATAAAAGAGATGTTATTCCGGCAGTAACTCATGTTGACGGTTCATCTCGCATTCAAACAGTCGATAAAAACGATAATCCATATCTCTATGATATAATCACTGCTTTTAAAGAAATAACGGGTATATCAGTTTTGTTAAATACTTCATTTAATTTGCGTGGACATCCGATTGTAAATCTACCTGAAGAGGCGTTTGCTACATTTTGCTCAGGAGGTATTGACAATTTGCTGCTTCAGAGTTATATTCTAGATAAGAAAAAAATACCGAAAGAAATCCAAGAGAATTTTTTGTTCGGGAAAAAATTAGACTAAAATTATTTATCTCAGACTTGATTAAAAACGCAGTTTTGTTAACTGCATAAATCAATATATATGTGGTACCGCCATGTTTAGAAGATTACGTATATTTAGTGAATTATTTTATTTCTTGTCATCATCAAAGAAGTGGTGGCTAGCCCCGATTCTATTGCTGTTCATAGTATTATCTTTGTTGGTAGTATTTACAGAATCATCGGTATTAGCTCCGTTTATCTACGCGTTGTTTTAATTATAAGTTATTATGACGAAAGATACACATTACCAACCTTTGTACATGAAATTAATTTTTTCTCTTTTTGTCCTAGTTGTTTTTATTGGAACAATTGAGACTGTGTTGACCTTTGCCAATTTAGATTTATATCAAAAAAACCAATTTTTCCCTATCAACAGAGATATTGATTTTCCTGAAGTATATGAAAAAGATCAGGATTTATTCTGGAAATTCCGTCCTGATCAAACCATAAATTCAAAATCATTCAGCAATATCATATACAGAATAAACTCAGACGGTATGCGAGGAAAAGAGCTCTCCGATAAAAAAGGAATCAGAATTCTTGCTTTAGGTAATTCCTGTACATTCGGTTGGGGAGTTCCTCAAGAATATATATGGACAACTATACTTGAAAAAAAACTACAGGAAGCTTTCACCGGTAAAAATATTGATGTTATAAACGGTGGTGTTCCAGGATATTCATCATTTCAAGGAATGAATTATTTTAAAAATGAACTAGTAGAAAAAGTAAAACCGGATATTGTTCTGGTGATGTTTGGTTGGAACGATCAATGGGCAGCCGGTAAAAATATCTCAGACGCAAAACAACAGATGCCAAATATACTTATTTTAGGTTTACAAAATATCTTGTCTAAATCAAAATTTTATCAACTTTTTAGAAAAATTATTTTGTCATCAACTGAAAAAACTGAAATAGTCCCGCTCGATAAACAAAGCGGCAAAAAAAGAGTTTCTGTTTCAGAATTTAAGGATAATTTAAAAACTATTGTAAGAGTTGCCAAAGAAAATTCTATAATCCCTGTTTTGATGGTTCCCCCGGTCGCATCGGTTGAAAATTATTTTGAAGGGAAAATTT
>JAJRXM010000030.1 GCA_024276275.1 Candidatus Zixiibacteriota bacterium | reverse complement strand
TATCAAGTTCCAACTGTCGCGGCTATAAGTCGGGTCGGAAATATCTTTGTCATGTAAAAGATGTCGAACCAAATCACCGTCCAATGAGAATATCTTTATGTCGCATCTCGGAGGTAAATTGGCAAAGTTCAATTCACGCACACGGTAGTCAGGGCGGTCTTCTTCGGTACGACCTTCGTAACCCGATGCACGATAGCCTGCATCAATGCGATATGGGTTCGGAAATACATACACCTGTTTCCGTTCACCTGATAATTCATCGGCATCTATCAAGGGATATGCATTCTGAATACTTAGAACTTTAGACGATTCCAATGCCTGCAAACCGGACTTAGGAGAACCGAAATCAAAGGCGGTTACATTGACCCAGTAACCGATTGTCGGTAACAAATTTTCAATAGTGTAAGAGTACTCAAAAAATTTTAAATAACCTTCTTCGGTGTAGTCGTCATCAACTAATGAATCAACATGAACCAACCTTGGGTCTCGTGCGTTCGGATAAACTTTTTCAATAGCATCACCGACAACATTGAAAGAATGTTTGACAAAATAAAAAATAGAATCGATATTATAATATGGATATGAACGACTATAACTTAACGGGTCAAATGTTTCATCAGTACAACTATCAGCGTAAGAACAGCGAATATCAGAAAGAGTCATCGGAATATCTTCGACGATATATCTTTCAACAACAGAGTTCCAAACATATTTATCATAGTTTTCATAGTCATACGATGCGACCAGCGAAAGTGATGCTTCTCTTTCGTCTCTTCCGAAATAAATATTGTATCCCTCAAAATCGACTATCTGTGTGAAAATATCTTTTTCAGTTTCTGAACGGGAACCGTTGAACCGAACTCGAATTCCGTTGAGAGTCGGTTCCAGCCAAACATACGGGGCAGGAGGAGGTCCGGCTGCTTTCCAGTCGGGAACACCATCGCCGCGATACCAAAAAGTATCGGCAGCAGAAACGACCCATTCGTTGTCTATCAGTTGTGAATCTAAAACGCAGATAGTATACTGACCGGAATCACCGTCACCGTCGGTATCAACACCGGGGTTATCATAAATCCATCTAGCCCATTGAGCATTTTTGGCAAGGTCAGAAAAATCAAGGTTGTTATAGTATGCTTCAGGGAAATCGGGCAGATTGTCGCCGTTGTTTGGGTCTGTATGAAAGTTTTCTCCGGCAACATAAGCAAACGGAATTTTCAGAACTGCCCCGGGAGGTAAATCAAACGGTCCGACTGAAAGAAGATGGCCTCCATACGAAACTCCTTTGGAAATTTCTTTAGCATATTTTTGACTGGGATATAGCCAAACAGAATCAAAAGGGAAAATTGATGCAGTATAGATCTGATCATAATCAATTTCACCATTGGACATAACAAAGTGTTTTCCATTATCACCGAACGGATAACCGATAAAGCTTGAGTTAAAATCTCTCTGCTTATTTCGTGACATAGGGGCAAACCCAATCTCACCGAAATGACTGCCTATGTACCAATTATATGAAATCTTTTTTGAATCATAGTATAATCCGTCGTTTTTGTTTAAGTATATATATCCTGATACACCTGTTGCCGATTTCATAGCTCTTCCGTTAGCAAATGAAAGATTATCTGTGAAAGCACCGTTTACAGGCTCTCCGTCACTATCAGCCCCCCAAACTAGATTAAGGTTTTCAGTCGGTTGGCATCTGCCTTCAAATGTATAATCTTTTAAAAAGCCGGCAATGTCATCATTACCGACAGGATAAGAATTTCCGTAGTAGCCGACAAAAGGAGTAAACAGTATAGCAAAATACATCTCTTTAATTTTTTCAGTTCCGATATTTTTTACTGACATATCAAACAAAATAAAATCTTCGGCATATCCGTACGACCAGGCATAAGAACTTCTTGTTAGTTTAATATTCATAGGTTTGTGTGGACGGTTATCACGCCAACCAAGTGGCCAAATAAAAGGTCCCTTAGTTGATGTGTCAGTAGCAACAAGAGTAAAATCCTGTTCCGAAATTGCTTTGTCATCATAGTAACTTGATTCAAATAAGTTAGATTGAAAAACAGCATTGGTTAAATTTTTAATTTCTCCGGTATGACCCTCTGAAACTAAAGTATCACCTTTGACAATTCCTCCAATCCAAAAATCTGTACTACTGATGTAAGAAATAACAGAACCTTTAGGATATTCAGACCCCGGCGGTGTAAATAAATTTGAAATACATGTCCTTATTTCTGCTCTACTGGCACCTCCGATTGAACCTCCACCTGCTACTGTCAGAACTATCTTATTTATATCATGGGCAGGAATACAATCAACACCTATTATTGGTACATTTGAATTGGAGCTAGAAATATAAGGGTTACGAGAATAAATATTATTTGTAAGAAAAAAAAGTATACATATAATAGAATACCATCCCGCCTTATTAAATCGTAAAAACATTTATATCCCTCTTTGATTTGGTTTCTAACTTAAAATACTTATACGAAATTGTTCACACAAGAGAAATGTTGAAAAAAGAGACACTATTACCTATTAAAATCTCCAGATTCACTACAATTATTATGCTAATCCACAATTTGTTTTATTAATGATAAACGAAAGAAAAGAAGATGCACAAAATCGCTACAAAGAATATTATCGAAAATGGGTTAAGCCATTTTTTTCAGCAAAGCCATTTCGCCGTAACCGTCTGCGGGGCTGATTATTATCACGGAAAAAAGCAGAAAAAACACGGAAGTAGGTTCCCTTTATATGTGAAACGAACCCATTTTGAAACATGAGATTGCCACGTCTTGACCACTTATTGTGGACTCGACTCGCAATGACAGAATTTTTATAAGGAGTATATAGATGGTATTAAAAAGTCAGGTCTCGGAGAGACCTGACCTACAAATCATAATAGGTGAGTATGCCACAGCATACAAAAAGGAAATCTATAATTGTTTCCCCTTTGGATTAAGGGGTGTGTGAAAATTTTTATTCTTGTGTTGGTTGGTTCTGTTTTTTTACAAAGTTATCCACAATGCCGTTGATAAATTTTGATGATTTCATTGTCGAGAATTCTTTGGCAAGTTCGATAGATTCATTTAAAACTACTTTGACAGGCACATCAATAAACACAGTCAGCTCAGTCATAGCCATCCGCATAATAACTTTATCAATAAAAGCAATGCGATTCAATTCCCAATTTTCGGCAAGAGTCGAAATATGTTCATCTGCCCATTGAGTTTTACCTACGACTTCATGCAAGAGGTCAATGGCAAATTTTCTATGCTGTTCTTTGAGTCCTTCTTTATTAGCGATAGCATCAAAGGCATCATCTAATTCCTGCTCGGCATGTTCGGTAGCATATAAAGTCTGCAGCACAACTATACGGGCTAAATGTCTTGGAGCTTCTGACATCACGCACCTATCGATTCTGAGAGGTTAATCATTTCAATTGCAGAAACAGCAGCATCCCAGCCTTTGTTCCCTGCTTTTGTACCGGCACGTTCAATTGCCTGTTCAATTGTATCAGTAGTCACGACACCATAGATAACAGGCTTCCCTGAATCCATTCCGATTTTAGCAATTCCTTTGGCAGATTCGGCAGAGATAAAATCAAAATGAGGAGTCGCACCACGGATAATAGCACCCAAGCAGATAACAGCATCGTTATCTTTTTTAGCTGCTAATCTCGAAGCAATGTACGGTATTTCAAATGCTCCCGGTACATAGGCAACGGAGATTTGTTTTTCATCGGCACCGTGACGCTTCAGACAGTCAATAGCTCCTTCAAGTAATTTGTCTGTGAGAAAATTATTAAAACGGCTTACGACTATGGCAAACCTTTTTCCTTTGGCATCAAGATGCCCTTCGAATTTTGTAAATGACATATATAACTCCAATCTATTTCAAATTAAGTAAATGACCAAGTTTATCCCGTTTAGTTTCCAAATAAGCATAGTTAGATTCGTTAGGACTGATTTCAAGCGGTACTCTTTCGGACACTTCAAGTCCGTATC
This sequence comes from Candidatus Zixiibacteriota bacterium, assembly GCA_024276275.1. Lineage (GTDB taxonomy): Bacteria > Zixibacteria > MSB-5A5 > GN15 > FEB-12 > QQUK01. The sequence goes on along the minus strand of JAJRXM010000030.1, from coordinate 24,299 downwards.
CTTTGAGACCGATAATTTTTTTGGGATTGTTCGTTATCAATCGAATAGAAGACAAACCTAAATCAGAAAGGATTTGAGCTCCGATACCGTAGTCTCGTAAGTCAGCCTCAAAACCAAGTTCTTCGTTTGCCTCGACCGTATCGCGTCCTTGTTCCTGCAGTTTATAAGCAAGAAGTTTATTGGCAAGTCCTATACCTCGTCCTTCCTGACGCATATATAAAATTACACCTTCGCCTGCTTCTTCTACCATCTGCATTGATTTCGCCAATTGTTTCCCGCAGTCACAACGGCAGGAACCAAATACATCACCGGTTAAACACATCGAATGCACTCGAACAAGCACATTTTTTTTCCCTGATATATCACCTTTTACCAAAGCTAAATGATGATGGTCATCTATTTCAGATTTATAAAGATGCAGTTGAAAATTACCGTCATCGGTAGGCATGTCAACATCTGTAATTTTTTTGATAAGACATTCAGTTTCATGTCTGAATTCTATCAAATCTTTTATGGTAATAATTTTTAAATTATGTTGTTCGGCAAATTCAAGCAAACGAGGTACACGTTTCATAGAACCGTCATCATCCATAATTTCGCACATCACTCCGCTTGGCTTGAGTCCTGCGAGTCTGGGAAGATCAGAAGATGCTTCGGTATGTCCGGCTCTCGTCAAGACTCCACCTGAAAGTGCTTTGATCGGGAAAATATGTCCGGGACGGGCGAGGTCTTCAGGGACGGTTTCATCTGATACAATAGTTTGGATTGTAATCGACCTGTCAGATGCTGAGATACCGGTAGTTGTATCTTTTAGAGCATCAACAGAGACAGTAAATCTGGTTCCTAAACGGGCAGTATTATCATCTACCATCGGATATAACTTAAGCTCTTTGATTCGTTCTTCAGTAAGAGATACACAAATCAATCCCCGCCCGTGTGTAGCGAAAAAATTGACTGCTTCGGGAGTTACTTTTTCCGATGCCATAATAAGATCGCCTTCGTTTTCACGATCTTCATCATCAACAACAACAATAAACTCTCCAGCTTTGATAGCCTCGATAGCTTCCGGGATACTGTTAAATAATCTATTTTTCTGTTCCATAGTTGTTACCAACCGCTTTCTAAAAGTTTATCTATAGTTAAAGATTTATTTTCATTTTTATGTATTGACTTTGCAATATATTTCCCAATCATATCAAATTCAAGATTGACTAAATCAGATTGTTGCATTTTCGATAAAGTAGTTTTTTGTTCAGTATGTGGAATTATATTGACCGAAAATTTTCCGTTTGAAACTTTGTTGATTGTCAAAGATATACCGTTTATTGCTATCGAACCTTTTTCAATAACTAAATTATCGAACTTATTTTCATAGGATATAAATAATTCAATAGAATTTCCGACCGGGGAAATTGATTCCACTTTTCCACGACAATCAATATGACCTGAAACTATATGTCCCCCCATGCGTCCGCCTAGCTGCATAGCTCGTTCCAAATTTATTTTTTGTCCGATTTTATAATGAGAAATAATAGTACGCTCAGCCGTTTCCTTCGACGCTTCAACAGTAAATGAATTTTTATCAAATTGAACCACGGTCAGACAGGCACCGTCACAAGAGATAGATTCGCCCAATTGTAATTCTGAAAACGGTAAATCAGATTTGATTTGCATTACTTTATAATCATTATTGTCAGTAATTTTCTCAAGTGAACCAATAGTTTCAATAAGCCCTGTAAACATTATGCCACCCCCCACTTAGGATAACCGACAAAGATATTATCCGTACCGGAAGCTACCGTATAATGTTTATAAAAACTTACCATGTCAGCCAATTTTTCGGAACGAAACGAGGTGAAACTGTCAATACCTTTGCCCATTATTTTCGGTACAGTCACTAAAATTATTTTATCAACCAGTTGTTCTGCGAGAAATGCCGAAGCCAGTTTACTTCCCCCCTCACACAAAATAGAACGAATATTAAACTGTTCCGCTTTTTCTAAAAAATCATGTAAATCAATTTTATTCTTACGTGATTTAAGTGACCATGTTATCACTTTTCTGTTTTTTAATGAAAAGGCTTTCAGAGATTTCTCTGTTGAGGCAATAATAGTTTTATAGTCTTTATTATTTTTAATGAGATTTAATGAGTTAGGTATATCTAAAGAACGTGATAAAATAATTCGATACGGATTTTCACCTTTGACAAGACGAACAGTTAAGTTTGGGTTATCATATTTTACCGTCTGAGAACCGATGACAACAGCATCAACTTCAGAACGAAGTTTATGGACATACTTCAGAGATTGTTCTGAAGATAGATATTTTGATTCAAATGATGTTGTTGCTATTTTACCGTCTAATGTTTGAGCAAGTTTTAATATAACAAACGGTTTTTTGTTTTGATGAGCAAACAGATAGGCATCGTTAATATAAAATGACTCATTCGATAAGACATTTACTTTAACTTCAATACCGGCTTTTCGTAACTGCCTGACCCCTTTACCGCTTACAAGTTTGTTCGGGTCTTTGATACCTATGACAACTTTTTTAATTTTGCTTTTAATAATAGCTTCTGTGCAGGGTCCTGTACGACCGGTATGACAACAAGGCTCTAAATTAACAAACAATGTAGCACCGGCAACAGAAAGCTGAGCATTTTTGATAGCCATGATTTCGGCGTGATCTTTTCCTGCTGCTTTATGATACCCTTCAGCAATAACGTTGTTATTCTTAACTATAACAGCACCGACTAAAGGATTAGGCGAAGTTTTACCTCTACCTTTTTCAGCCAGTTCTAAAGCTCTTGCCATATATATTGCTTCTGCTTTCGCAGTCATAAAAAAACCCCCAAACAAACGTATTTCGGGGCATGACAACATGATACAACTGTATCAGCATGTACAATAGTTTCTTCTATCATCCGGACTATACCGTCGGCATCTGAATTTCACAGATTCAACCAATAGCTATAAAGGTTCGCGGGCTGTCACCGCCGGTCGAGGAATTGCGCCTCGCCCCGAAGATTATATTTTCAAAGTGAATATAGATTAAAAGGTAGAAAAAGCAAATCATTTTTTGTGAACTAACTTAGACAAGTTCACTAATCATAGCCTTGATATCTTTTAAGTGGAAAGGTTTCGACAAAACAGTCTTTATCCCGTTTAAAGCAACTTCATCGTGGTTTAACTGAGTTCCCCACCCTGTAATCATAGCAATCGGCAGTTCGGGGTTTTTCGCATGAATTTCACCTGCCAGTTCTAAACCTGACATTCCTGGCATACCTAAATCAGTAATAACTAAGTCAAACTCTTCGACATTAAATGCCTCTAATGCTTTGTATCCATCTTCACAGGCAACAGTGTCGTACCCGTCAATTGAAAGCATATCAGTCAGCACTTCTCTTATCTGGTCATCATCATCAACTACTAATATCTTTAACTGTCTAACTGTTTTAATTCTTCTGGAAACATCAGAAACATCTTCGACAGCATCTAATTTGAGTAGTTCGATTTTAAATGTGGTACCGTCAGCATCAGATGATGTAACCGAAATTTTACCACCATGCCTGGTAACAATTCCATGGACTATCGACAGCCCCATACCTGCACCGTACGTCTCTTTTTTTGTAAAGAACGGGTAGAATATCCGTTTTAGTTCAGTTTGATTTATTTCGGAACCCTCGTTATGAACAGAAATTACAAAACAATTTGTATTTTCTGTAATTTCGATAAGAACTGTTGAATTTTCTTTGGCATGCTCAACACCGTTTTCGACAATATTATTTAATGCCAGTAAAATATCATCATAGATTCCTGTTATAAAGGCTGTAGGTATCTCGACATTTGTTATTACGTTAACATTTTTAACTTGAGCATCAGAGTACCATTTATATTCTTGATTATCCGCAAATGCTCTCAGAAGACTTGCTAGGTCAAACTGCTTTGTCTTTGTATATTTAGCACCCGATGAGAACTCTTGAATTCTCCGTACAGTTTCGGCACCATCTTGGGCTATCATTTCAATTTTATCTAATTTTTGCAGCACGTCATCTTCTTCAACTTTTAATTTTAATAACTGTACTCGCCCGACAATACCGCCTATCATATTATTGAATTCATGGGCTACCCCGGATGTTAAATCTGTTAGAGCCGCAAGAGTTTCAATATCTGCCATTTGTGAACTTGTTTTCTTGAGTAGTTTGTTTACTTTTTTCTCAGTCTCAAGCAATAATGATGCTTTTAATATTAACGATGATAAAAGTGAAAACAATGATAACAATTGTTTGTCGTTGTCTTTTAACGGATTTATCTGATCGGACACATAAACCAAAAACGTCTTTCTTTTACTATCTTTACAAATCGGTGAGACCAGAATCGTATTATAATTAGTTTCTATTTGGCCGGCAAATTCGACCCATATACCGTTCTGAATACTTATTTCATCCAGCTCTTTTGAAAAACTTCCAAGTTCAATTTCAAGCTTTTTAACAAACTGTTCATGAGGTTTGTCAATATTTACATGATTTGTAAACTCACAGTTATTTGTTCTATCTGTTGAAAAAATTAGATAACCGCCGGGGATTATATTTTTTAAGCTATGCACCAACTTATCTACTAATTCGACATATCTAAATTCTGAAATATCGATTTCAAATAGTGCTATAAGATCAGACAATCTAATTGTATAATCGTTTGCTTTCTTATGCTCATCAATTGAATTCAAAGTGTTTTGTAGAAGATTATAAACTGTCGGTATTACTTTTTTAATTTTCTTTTCATCATAATCAGGATATTCATGCCAGTATGCTAAAACCAGAACGGCAATATCATTATTCTTGTAGAACGGAAATTGGTATAAGTAGTTTAAGTTGTTTTCATCGGCGAATAAATCTTTAGAATTTTCCTGTGCTTCACTGAGACATAACAAACCGGGAACAATATGAGCAGTCCTATCTTTTTCGGTACAATACTCTTTCTCAATTTTTTGAATATCGGGAGACGGTAAATTCCCGTTGTTATGGTACCCAACCGGAATAAGATTATCATTTCCCTGTTTTTTAAAATATACCGCTATAAAATCAGCATCAAATAAATCACCTAATAGGACAGAAATACTATCCACTTGATCTACTAAAGACCTGAGATTTACGCTCTTAATAGAATGGTAATACCTTTTAATAAGTCGTGTAGATTCAGACACGCTCTAATACCCCTTTTTTACTACCTTTGTTATTATTTGTGCTTAACAATGATTCTTGCATAAATCGAAATTTTACAATGACCATTGAATCACCTTTTATTGAATTTGAAATAATATAACTGCCAAACTTAAATCCTTCACTATCATTTATTTGAATATCATATTGTTTAAAAGGTGTTAGGATAATACTTGTTATATCTTTTTCATCAACTAATGATTGATGGAATGATATATTAATAAATTCATTTCCAAATTCTTTATTAGCTTCAACGGTAATCGAACCGTTTTTGACAGATTCTTCTACGATTGATATAATTATTGGAATGACAACATCATCTATATCGGAACCTGAAATTAAAAATCCTGATTTCACTCGGGTTAAATTATCAATACGTATAGAGATATTTCTTGTAATACTTGTGTAATGTAAATAGCCGTTTAAATAACGAGGTATTTTTTTCATCATCTCCGCAGATTCTATTTTCCTATGATAATAACCGTCAAGATTAGGTATTAAGGTATGTAATGAAGAAACAATCTCACCTATTTGATCCGTATTTTCTTCAATCGCCGATATGTATTTTAATACTTCAGTAAAGTCACCAAAGTTTTTATTCAATTTTATATTTTTTTTCAAATGTTCTGTTTTACCTAGAAGAACTGTCATTTTTGAAAATATTTGGTGAAAATACCCGGTGCTTAATTTGCCTACAAGTTGAAATCTAGAATTAAGAATTTTTTGGTTAAATCTTGTTTCATCAAGCTCTGTCAATAGGATTTTACACGAAAAACATTTAACAAAAGCATTTATTGCATCTAATATAAACTGCAAGAAAAAAGTAAGTACTTCTTTGTTTTTTGGTGAACCTATTATAAGATACCCATTAGAACCGTCCGGTAGGACTATACTACAAAAAATTTCTGACTGCACATCTGCTTGGCCTTGTCCGGTTATCACTTCATAGCTATTCTCTTCAGATATATCTTTTATGATATACTTGTTTGAATCATCTAATTTATTAATTAATTCATCTTTAAGTTTTAGAGAAATACTTTCATTCGTCTTATAGGCACCGTCTTTTGAGAACGATATTTCAGCAGCTGTATCATCTTCTACAAATAATAATCTTGTAACCCGTAATTGTTTGTTTAAAAGGGTAAATAGTTTTTCTAAAAGATTAAACGTGCTTTTTTCGGTATCAATATCATGTAGATTTTCATTAACATAGTCTAATATTGATACTGATTTTAAAAATTGAGTTTCTGAAAGTTTGCCTGTCATCGCAGCAATTGTTTTTAGAAAGTGAATTGCAAGAAAATCTGAATTACCAGGTAGAAGAACTGAAATGAAGTTTTCAGAACAGCTAGATTTTAATCCGTTGTGAACAAAAATAAAATCAGGCGGATCTACAAGAAATTGTACTTCATTTTCAACTGATGTAGCAGGCATAAAGAAAGCATTTCTTGTAATTACTTTATTCCACTTAGACTTAACTTCATTTGTGTGAGATGGAGGGATTAAATCAAACTTTCCTAAATCTCCTACTATCATACGGCGATAGAGACCGTTTTCTTCATCAGAATAGTATCCGGCACAACTTCGCGGTATTTCTTTGACTAACAGATTTAAAATTGATTTTATAAAATGAAGAATTGAGTCATTATTTTCAGCAAAGTTTTCTAAAAACAAATCATGGCTATCGCCATATTTCTTATTTTTTTCTTGATAAACGACATAGGTATTTACAAGACATTTTAATGTTGCTCTGTCTATTGTCTCAATTTTACTTGTACCACTTACTAGTATCAGATCAATTTCCTGATTAGCGTATATTGGAAAAAGATATTGGTCATCACAGGCAATCGGATCTATACGATCAAAATAATCAACAGAACTACTCGGCACATTATTGATCTTTTGCATTAAGATATCTAATGTCTCAAGAGGTATATACAACCAGTCTCTTTCAATTTCTGTTGTATTAGAATTTGAAATTCGTTTAAACATTTGAGAAATACCTAATGATAGATATAGTTCCACTCCGTCAGGTAAATTGATTTTACTCATATCACCTATCAGAAGGGCAGTTTCATTTTCAGATAGTATTCTCATTAGTTATTTTCTACGAGTTCGCCTTGCATTGTTTGAGTCATTTGATGTGATGTCATTAAAGCTATTCGTGGATTCTTTTCTATCGATTCTTTGATTTGTATATTTTGTAATTGATTTATTAAACTTTTATTTTTTATATATTGCTTATCTATATATTTGTGAACAGAAAGTGTTGTTGCCATATCTTCTACAAATGAAATATCTTCATTATGTAAAGTAACTTCATCATCAGTATACCCCACCGTTATAACTCCTACAATTAAACTTCCTTCAAACAATGGTGTAATAAAATACTGCGACAAGCGATCACCAAACATCTGCCGTTGTTCCGTCGAATACTCATCACTAGTATCTAGCTTATCATCTGCTCTGACAGTTCTTCTTTGGCTTAATACTTTGCGATGATTGGGCATCAGAGATAACATCATAGTAGCGTCTTCTGGTGTTAAAAATGGAAACTCCTCCGATGCAGAAACAACTTGAGAATTCAAAAACCTATTATCATCATCAAAAAATGAAATACGCACAACCGATGCATTCAATTCTGTTGATATAACACTTGTAACTTTTTTGTAAAGCAAAGTTGGATTTGGCGTAGTCGGAAGCGACCGAAGTATTTTATTCAAAGATTGCCTGCGAGAAAGTTTTGTCTTTTCCTGTAAACTGTTTTGTGAATTAGTAATGAGTCTTTCTAAACTGCTATTTAATTGACTTATATAACAGATATCTTTTTTTGAATATGCTGAATATTTTTTTGAACCGACAACAATTACGCCGACTTGTCCTTGCTTGTTAGATATTGGAAGGCCTACAATAGATTTCATGTTGTTTTGTAATGCTGTCAGGTCTACTATAAAATCAGTTTCCGCATCTAAATTACTTATTATCATAGGAGTGTTTGTGTTTAGAACATACTGCTCTAATTCATTTTTGTCATTTAGTAGCGATGTTAAATCTTCAAATACCTGATTATTATCACCTACTGTCAACTTTGGATTTTTACCTTGATAATTATAAGTTATAGATATAAAATCAACATTTATTTTTAATTGAAGAATTTCTCTAAGAGTTGTCATATTTTCTTTTAACGTTTTTGTCGTATCAAGAGCCTTTTCAATAACAGAAGACCAGACTTCCTGATTTTTGAGTTCTTCAATTTGCAGTTGTTTTGAATCTCTATGTATTTTTGAAGTAATTATATCAACTACAAGTTTTAAATTTGTAACTGATTTTTCATCAACGACCTGATCGGAATAAAAACAGAACAGGCCGATCAATTTATCATTAACTAGCATCGGGAGCATTAAGTCAGGAGTGGAAGTATGATGTTCAGTAGTATAACTAAGTTTAAGGTTGTTGTTACTAATTGACTCAGTAATAGCTGAATTATCGAAATGTATCAATTGTGATCTGATTATTTCATTATCTTCCGAATCTGCTGCACCTAAAAAACTTAATTTTTTCTCATGTTGTGAATAGAGGAAACAACTTGCTTCAGTTAAGCCGTAGTGTTTAACTGTTAATTCAAGCGTTTGCAGTAATATCACATTGTTACGATTTTCAAAACGAATCAATTGTTCAATTTTTTTAAACAGTTTATTTTTACTTAGTTCATGAGAATTGTACATCAGATGTTTTCTATATACCGGCAACCAATTAGAAAGACCGCTTAACAGTAAAATCATACCTGTAATCATACCGATCCAATAAAGTAATTGAAAAAACATAGCTTCATTTAAAAATGGAATCTGAGTAAAGACATTATGTTGCGACAACACAGATATTACGGAAAAAAGTGCCATGACCGTTAATCCGACAGTTATATTTCTAAAACTTTCCATATTTGATTCAAAAACGACCTTTAAATTCGATAGTACTATTAAACCGCCTAAAAATAAAACAGCAGAAACAAAATCCAAACTCATATAATTCAATTGAACCTCCGGCTTAAGTAACTCTATATCAACATTATATATATCGGCAATAGAATCCTTTTTATTAGTAATCTGCCTATATCGGAGAAAGTTCTATGCAGTATAGGTTTATCCCAATAATTCAGAAAATCTAATCATATAACCTTAGCCGACCTAGCCTTGTATATCACTGTCTTACTAGGACTTAGAAGTAACCTTAAAATCGGCATCGCGATTGCTAAATAGTTTGGTAAGAAATAATGAAACGTGACTCTAACTACAGGGAGGCAGTTTATGCCTATACTTAAGAAAACAACTTTGATTTTAACATTTTTAGGACTTATGGCATTCAGTTGGATAGGTTGTTCAGACGGTACCATAGTTACTTATGTAGATAGTCCGGGAGCAACCGGACAAGCTGAACCGGTGGAATTATATTTTCCGTTGGATGAAGGGTATACTACAATTTACAATGTAACATACAGTATCGGTAACAGCGAACAGGTTACATTTACCGCCGGACGAACAGTAAGTTTCCAAGGTATTAATGCTGTCGAATGGATTGGAAGAGGTGCGAATTCAATTGATACCGGATATTTTTATCCAACGGGAAATGCTTTGTATTATTATGATGCTACAAATGCACAGCCTGAAAAGCTCCTTCAACTTACATTAAATAATGGCACCAGCTGGGCAACAAATAATATCAACTCAAATGGTTTCACAGACATTATCACAGGTACGTTGCCGGATACAACCGGAAATCCCTATATAAATGCAAAAGATTTTCCAACAATTTCAGCAGTCAGTTTTACTGTTGAGTCTACTGAAGCTCTTGAACTAAATACAGGAACATACTTTAGTCAAACAGTACGTCTTTCGACACCTAATGGCAGTCGTATGAATTATTACTGGTATGCACAGGGAATCGGTTTAGTTAGTTATGTAATCGGAGCGTCTACTACAAGTTATCCAAACGGTGATATCGTCGGAGAAATAGTAAATTACGGTATCTAATGCCCGGGGACAACACTTCTAAGAAAAAACCCGCTCGAAGCGGGTTTTTTTGTATTTAAAATAAAGTCGGATTTACAATACGGTGATAATTTTTGAAATGAAGTTTAGCAACTTCCTCGAGAACTTCGACACCATGTTCGGCAATTAGTTCTCTGCCGGCAGAATCAACTTGAGGAGCAGCTCCTCTCGGTAACAGAAACTGGACATTTCAGAAAGCCTATCCATCTCACGTAAAAACTCGGCCCGTGCTAAAATAGATGCTGCCGCAACTTGAATAACAGATTCCCCGCGAACCATTTGTTTGAGAACAACCGAACAACTTCGTTTTTTCAAAGCAGTTTCTATCAGTTCTGTTTTACCAAATTTATCGCTGATAGCCAAATCAACAGAATTTTCTTGGCATATAGAATCAATAGCCTCGGCATGACCTTCTGCTAAAAGGACATTGAGGTTCTTAATTTTTTTATACATGGTATTATATTTTAACGGTTCAAAAACTACTATTTTATAGGGGAAATCACTTCTTAAGGCATCATCAATTTCAAGTATTTTTTTATTTGAAATTAGTTTCCCGTCCCTCACCCCTAGAGTTTTTAGAAGGGACTCATCTTTTACATCCGCCAAAAAAGATGCTATAACCAATGAGCCAAAAAAGTCTCCTTTACCGGACTCATCAACGCCTACAATTCTATTTGAAACCTGCATTATTTATTATAACGCTCTAGATAGTCTCCGGTTCTTGTATCTACTTTGACACGGTCACCCTCTTTAATAAAAGGTGGAACTTTAACAGTAAGACCGGTATTTAATTTGGCAGGTTTAGTTACATTGCTGACCGTATCGCCTTTGGCTGACGGTTCTGTTTCTACAACTTCCAATACAACTGATGTAGGTAGATCTACTGAAATAGCTTCACCGTCCAAAAAGAGAACTTTGTATTCATCATTTTCGATTAAATACCATTTTGCGTCTCCAAGCGATTCTATATCAATTTCAACCTGTTCAAAAGTTTGAATATCCATAAATGCAAAACTACCCGTGTTCTCGTAAAGGTACTGCATTTTAATATCCTGCATATCAGGCAGTTTAAATGAATCATTTGATGAAAACACTTTTTCTACAACACCGCCGGTCTTAATATGTTTTAATTTCGTACGGATATTCGCTTTACCGCGACCCATCTTAAAATGCTGATATTCAATTACATAATAAGGTTGGTCGTCTACTAAAATACGTAAACCTTTTCTAAAATCTGATGGTGAATACATAAAATCTCCTTTATAAAATCCCCCAAATATAGTAAAAATTATCTAGAACAAAAGGATTTTATTAGAATATTAATTGAATAATTCTGATTTTTCTCTGATTGTATTATTTTCAGAAGGTAACAGAATAGAAAATGTAGTTCCCTCACCAACTGTTGAATCGACCTCTAGTATTCCGTCATGCAGAACGATTATTTTTTGTGCCAACGGCAACCCGAGTCCGGTGCCGGATGGATTGGTAGAATAGAACGGCGTGAATATCTTTTCCAAATTATCTATATCAATTCCACAGGCATAGTCTTGAATCCTAATTTTATAACAGTTGTTTTCATTTTCTGTTATCAGGATATCAATGACACCTTCTTTCCCGTCATATGCATTTTTACTGTTTTCAATAATATTGGTCAAAGCCTGTTTTAAAAGTAGTTGATCGATTATGATCTGATTGTTCTCGGTAAGTTTATTTTCATAGTTAATAGTGATTTGCTTAAAGTCGTTACGAACAGATAATGTATCAAGAATATCGGAAATAAACGAGACTATATTTTCACTTTCCGGAGCATAATCAAACGGTCGGGTAAAATTCAAGAAACGCCTGATAAGACTTTCCGATTCTTTTAATTCGATAGCCATAGAGTCTACTATAGAAGTATCAAGATTGGAATGAGATAACCTTTTTTTCACAAGATGATTATATCCGACAATTGCCCCTAAAGAGTTTCGTAATTGATGAGCCAATCCTGCTGACATCTCCCCTAGTGCTGACATCTGCCTGTTTTTTTCAAGTTCAGACTGAAGCTTTTTAATTTCAGAAATATCATTGATAAGAATTGATGCACCTATCTGATGCGTTTCGCTATCACAAACCGGTGATATTGTTAAACCGACTCTGAGAGTAGGATTTATAAGTTCATATTCTTCGTATGTATGATAGATATTATACATCAAGGTTTCATCTATTCTGTCTTTTAACTTATTTGTTAAAAACGGTAATTGAACATAGTCCGCACCTAAATACAATGTCGAATCAATAGAGCAGATATTAACTGCTGAATTATTTATGGTTAATACTTTACCAGACTTATCAACAGTAATTATTCCCGCTTGAATAGAACCCAGCAGATAATCATTAAACTGTTCAAATGAATCAGCCCTATCGGTAGCCTCTTGGTGCATCTCCAATAGTTCGGCCTCTTTTTCTTTTAGCTCTTTGATTATAATTTTGTATTCATCAATCACAGACGAAACTTCGTCATTACCGGTAGGAATGGAACGCCCCGCCAGTACAGCCTCTTCTCTAAGCTTTCGAAAAGGTGATAAGATAAAACGATACAGTAAAATATATGTAAGTATAATTGCAAATATAGATATCAATGAAATGAGCAGAAGTTTTTCCGATGCATTATCTAAATAAGCAAGTTTAGGGGAATTTTTAAAAAGTATTAAAATATCCTTATGGTCATCCGACCAAATAGGTGCTGCTATAAAGTATCTGTTATTATTTGCCCGTGTAAGAGTATAATAGTCCGACATCAGCATTATTTTAGAGATATTCGGTATTTGTTCTTGTGGTACTTCCTGTAATATCTGTGTCAGCCAGTTTAGTTTAGCTGACCTGCTTAGATCGTTCGGTATAGACTGGACCAGCGTGATATTATCTAATTCATACTTATAGAGCAATCGATTTTTATCTTTTTCGGAAATAGATGTTATCCGATTATTTTGAATAAATTTACCTATTGCCAGTGAAGATTTATATAGCTCACCGGTGATATCTTCTTTGAGGGAGTTTCGGGCATTATATATAACAAGGTTTGAAATGATGTTCAGGCAGAACATAATTACAACCAGGAACAATAGCCCAAAATGGATTTCTAACTCGTATGTTTTCTTTTTTTTATGCATAGCTTTATCTTATGCATATCGGACAGAGAAAGAACTTGTTAAGAGATTTAGTTGTTATAGAAGAAGTTTTGCAGATAAAAGTTTATAATTTGATCACCGTAGGTTATAGCTACTACTGCTGCTATCGCAATAAACGGTCCAAAAGGTATAACCCGCTCTTTTCTCAGTTTTTCAGAAACAGTCATCATTGCTATTGAAACGACTAACCCGACAACTGAAGAAAGCATAAATATCAACAGCACCTTTTGCCATCCTAAAAAGGCACCGAGCATAGCCGCCATCTTAATATCTCCTCCACCCATAGAATCCTTTTTAAAGAGAAAGTCTCCAAGTAAAGCGATTAGATAAAGAGCTCCTCCACCTACTAAGAACCCTATAAATGCTGAAAATATGCCTATACCGTTTGGTAAAAATGATACTGCCATCCCTAAAACAATACCCGGCAAAGTGATAACATCGGGTATTATTTGATGATCCAAGTCGATGAAAAATATGGCTATCAATGCTGAGATTATAAGAGCAAAAACTGCAAATTCCGCAGTTAGTGAAAATTTCCAAAAGAACAATCCGTAAAATAATGAATTGAGTAACTCTACCAAAGGGTACCTAATTGATATTTTCTCTTTACAAAAAGAGCATTTTCCACCCAAAAAGAGATAACTTAAAACCGGGATATTATGATACCATTTTAATTGAGAAGAACATTTCGGACATTCAGAACGAGAGTTCTTAAACATCGTTTTAGACGGAACCCTATGAATGACTACATTTAGAAAAGAGCCTATAAGAAGTCCGAAGAGCATAATAATGAGTGTAAGCATTATTGTTTCCATTATTGTAACTCTATCGGCAGATTATGAAATAACTACATTTCTCCGAGTAAATTCATGATAATAGCAAGTATAGAGGGTGAGGCTGTTTCGGTACGTAAAACTCTTTCACCTAATGAGACCGGGATTATATTTTTTTCTAAAGCAGAATCTAATTCGTTATCTGAAAATCCTGATTCCGGTCCGACAATAATTGTTACCCGTTTTGGGTTTTGAGAGAAATCAATTTCTGTCAGTTTTTTTGATTTTTGAGATGGATGAAAAATAAGATTAAGAGATTCATCGTCAATTTGGTTTAAGAGGTTTTCGAAAGTTGTCGGGGCGACAATTTCCGGCAGATAAGATCTACGACATTGTTTCATAGACGCTAAGGCTATTTTTTTATACCGAGTCTGTTTTGATTTTATCCGTTTCGGGTCATCAAGTTTTATTTTTCCCTTTTGACAAATAAGAGGAATTATTCTTTTCACACCTAATTCGGTAGATTTTTCAACGACAGTATCAAATTTAGAATTTGTCGAAAGTCCGGCAGCTAAAGTGACTATTGTATCAGCTTCACCAAAGTTACGGACAGTAGAGTGAATTTTTATTTGAACTAGTTTATTCTTTTTTGCCTGAACAATCTCTCCTCGATAGGCAGTACCGAAACCGTCAACAGCTATTATCATATCCCCGACTGATAAACGCATGACCGACAATGCATGGTGACTTTCTGTCTTATTTAATTCTGCTATGTCACCGGTTAGACTGTTCGGTTCTACAAAAAAAATCGGATGGTTCATTCTGATTGTTTCCGTACAATAAAAGACCGCCATTCGTTATCTTCGATAATCTCATAGTTTGACATATTACAGCGGAATAAAATTTCTTCTATTTCATCCAAGTCTTCCTCTAGTAGTCCTGAGAGAATTAAAATTCCTCCCGGTTTGGTCAACTGAGAAAGTTTATCAAGCATTGAAAGAATAGCATTTTTAATCATATTGGCACAGACCAAATCATACGGTGCATCACTTTCACATTGTTCTATAGAACCGTGCAATACTTGGAATGGAGTTGTGACATTATTGATTTTGAAATTTTCACGAGTATTTTCAGCAGAAATTTCATCGTAGTCAATCGCTTTAATAGATTTTACTTTTAGTTGATCTGCCAGTATAGAAAGAATTCCCGACCCGCACCCCATATCTAAAAATGTCATATCAGGTTTTAACATGTTTTTAAGAATCTCTAAACAACTTCTGGTCGTTTCATGTGAACCTGTACCAAAAGCCATCTTTGGCTCAATGACAATATCATAAACAGCCTCAGACGGTTTTTCATCCCAAGGAGGTCGTACCGAAATATCTCCGGCTATCAAAATTGCTTTTACAGACTCCTTGTATGCTTCTTCCCATTCAACGTCTTCCACTTCCCTCTCTTTGAAAGGTGGAATATGATTAAAATCCTGATGTAGTTCTATCAAGTTTTGAAAATAATAGTTTAGTTTTTCTGAATAATTTTCTTTATTATCAACAGGGAGATAAAACATGATTGTTGTGTTTTCTCCTACCTCTTCAAAGACTAACCCTAAAGTAATATTTTCAGAGATAAAATAAGAGACCGCATCAACAAATTGATGCGGAACCTGTACAGAAACTTCTACAAACAATTGATTAGACACTATTTGATTACACTCCTAAAGAGTCACGGAGTTTATCAAAAAATGATTTTGTTGCTTTCGGCGGAATAAAAGACTCTGATTGCTCTAACTGTTCTAAGAGTTTTTTATCAGTCGACGAAAGCTTTGTCGGAACCCAAACAACTAGTCGAACCAATTGGTCACCGTGACCGTTTCGATGTAAATGCGGAATCCCTTTGCCACGCATCTTTAATGTCTTACCCGGTTGCGAACCGGCAGGGATTTTCAGGTTTGCTGTACCACCTAAAATAGGTACATTAACCGAACCTCCCAATGCAGCAACAGTAAATGAAATCGGTAAGTCACAAATTATGTGATCACCGTGTCTTTCAAAATGTTCATGTTCAATCTCTTCGAAAACAGCAATCAAATCACCACTTTCACCACCGTTCGGAGCAGCATTTCCCATACCGTCGATAGTCATATAGTTTCCGCTGGCAACACCTGCGGGGATATTTATAGATACTTCTGAAGACCCTTTTACACGTCCTTCACCGCGACAAGTTTTGCACGCATCAGCTATTATTTCACCGGTACCCCGACAAGAATTACAAGTTGAAACTTGCTGAACTGTTCCTAAAAATGTTCTGGAAAGAGTGCGAACCTGTCCGTGACCTTTACATTGGGGACATGTCGTTTTAGACGAACCTGCGGCAACACCTGAACTTCCGCATGTGTTACAACCGACAAATCTATTTACTTTAACTTTCTTCTCAACACCTTCGGCAATTTCTTCAAGTGTCAGTTTTACTCGGATACGGAGATCTTCACCTCTATTTCGGCGTTGACGAGATCCGCCGCCGCCCATTCCAAACATCTCCTCAAAGATACCTCCGCCTCCACTGCCACCGCCGGAAGCACGCATAAATGCTCTGAGGGCATCGCTTAAATCGAAGCCCTCAAAACCTTGTCCACCGCCGAATCCGCCAAAACCTCCGGCTCCACTTTGACCGAGACCTGCATGACCATACTGGTCATACGCCTGTCTTTTTTGTTGGTCTTTGAGAACCTCGTATGCTTCGGCAGCTTCTTTAAATTTATCCTCAGCTAATTGATCACCGGGATTACGATCAGGATGATACTGCATCGCCTTTTTACGATAGGCAGATTTTATCGTATCTTCATCGGAACATCGTTCAACACCGAGAATTTCGTAGTAGTCTCTTTTTGACATATACGATTTATTTCTTTTCTTCGTCTACAACTTCAAAGTCCGCATCAACAGCATTATCGCCCGGTTGAGCATCGCCTTGTGCTTCTTGGTTAGGCTGATCCTCAGTATTTACATCCGGCCCTGCCTGCTCACCGCCTGTAGCAGCTTGTTCTTCCTGAGCTTTTTTGTACATCTCTTCAGCTATTTTATGCGATGCTTTCATAAGCTCTTCTTTGGCGGTATTAATTGTCTCTAAAGACTCACTGGATAGAACATCTTTGAGTTTGGTAATAGCTTCTTCAACTTTTGCTTTTTCATCAGCGTCGATTTTATCACCTTGCTCTTTAACCGTTTTTTCGGTCGCATAGATTAACTGGTCAGCTTCATTACGTGCTTGGATGAGATCTGCTTTTTGCTTATCGTCATCAGCATGTTTTTCGGCATCTTTTACCATGCTTTCAATTTCGGCATCTGAAAGTCCCGATGAGACTTCGATTCGAATTGACTGTTCTTTATTGGTAGCTTTATCTTTGGCAGAAACATGTACAATACCGTTGGCATCAATATCAAATGTCACTTCGATTTGCGGCATACCTCTTGGAGCCGGTGGAATGTCAGTTAAATCAAATTTCCCAAGGGTTCTGTTATCAACTGCCATTTTACGTTCACCCTGCAAAACATGGATGGACACAGCCGGCTGATTGTCTTCGGCAGTTGAGAAAATCTGAGATTTCTTAGTCGGAATTGTTGTATTGCGTTCAATAAGAGGTGTCAATACACCGCCTAAAGTTTCAATGCCTAATGTAAGTGGAGAAACATCGAGAAGTACGATATCTTTCATATCGCCCGAAAGAACTCCTGCCTGTACAGCGGCACCGATAGCTACGACTTCATCAGGGTTGACACCCTTGTGAGGTTCTTTTCCGAATAAATCTTTTACAATCTCAATTACTTTCGGCATACGAGTCATACCGCCGACTGAAACAACTTCATCAATCTCGGAAAGAGATAATTTTGCATCGCGAATAGCTGCTTTACAAGGTTCAACTGTTCTTTGAATAAGAGCATCTGTCAACTGTTCAAACTTTGCTCTTGAGAGAGTTAAATCAAGATGCTTCGGACCTGATGAATCAGCTGTAATAAACGGCAAGTTTATATTAGTCTGCATGGTGGATGATAATTCGATTTTAGCTTTCTCGGCACCTTCTTTAAGACGCTGCAAAGCCATATTATCTTTACGTAAATCAATACCGTTGGATTTTAGAAATTCTTCAGCCATCCAGTTGATAATAGCTTCATCAAAATCATCACCACCTAGGTGTGTGTCGCCGTTTGTAGAGCGAACTTCAAAAACACCGTCACCGATTTCCAAAATAGAAACATCAAATGTACCGCCGCCTAAATCATAGACCGCAATTTTTTGTGATAAGTCTTTTTGGAGACCATAAGCAAGCGATGCGGCAGTCGGTTCATTGATAATACGCAAAACCTCAAGACCTGCAATTTTACCAGCATCTTTGGTAGCTTGACGCTGAGCATCATTAAAGTATGCCGGAACTGTGATAACAGCTTGAGTAACCGTTTCACCGAGATAATTTTCTGCGGCTGCTTTAAGCGATTGAAGAATCATGGCAGAAATTTAAGGTGGTGTATATTTGTTTCCTGCCGCTTCAATTATAACAGCACCTTTTTCGTTTTCTGTTATTTTATATGGAACAGTTTTTTCTTCTGAACTCACTTCGTTGTGCATACGTCCCATAAAACGTTTCACAGAAAAAATTGTGTTTTCAGGATTTGTAACAGCCTGTCTTTTGGCTGCTGCTCCAACTAACCGTTCACCTTCTTTGGTAAATCCAACAACAGAAGGGGTCGTTCTGGCACCTTCTAAGTTTGGAATTACAACAGGTTCCTGTCCTTCTAAGACAGAAACACATGAGTTAGTAGTACCTAAGTCGATACCGATAATTTTACTCATAACAAATTTCCTTTATATAGTATATATTATTATTTTGTGCCAATAATTCATTGTTATCTTTATTTCTTATTTTCATCTTCATTTTTTTCTTTTGGTTTTGCTACACCTACTTTACTATGCCGAATAACTTTATCCGCAATCATATACCCTTTGTTCATTTCAAGAGCTACGACACCCTCTTCGAACTCATCGGACTCAACATGCATCAGAGCTTCATGGAAATTCGGGTCAAACTGTTTCCCAATTGCCTCAATAGGCTTAACATCATATTTATCTATAATAGAATGCAGTTGGTTATATATCATCTTGATACCTTCCGAAAAAGACTCCAATGTGATATTTTTATCCTTTTGAGATAAAGCTCGGTCAAAATTATCTACAACATCTAAAATATCACCTAATGTTTTTTCGTTAGCTGATTTAATCATATCAACATATTCACGAGCAGTTCTCTTTTTATAGTTCTCAAACTCTGCTGCTTTTCGAGCCAATTTATCTTCTAATTCAGCAACACGTTTTTTTAGTTTCTCTTCTTCAGTAAGTTCTACAGCAGCTGTTTCTTCAATTTTATCAATTTCAGAGAATTCGTCAGCTTTAACTTCGACCTCTACTTTTGAATCTTCTACTTCTGAGGGCTGCTCTGTAGAAAGAGTTTCTTTTTCTTTATTTTCTGACACGATACTATTCCTTTATTGTTTTAAACCTGAAAGCATATCAGTAATAGTTCGAGCGGTATAATCGACTATCGATACAAGTTTACTATATGCCATTCTAGTAGGTCCTACTATTCCTATTGTTCCGGTTACTTTTCCGACTTTATACTGCGAGGTAACCATAGAACAATTAATAACTTCTTTAAATTTATTTTCAGCACCGATTGTAATAATCAACCCTTCATCTTCGGCATTTGCGATAAATTCTGATAAAACCGAACCGTCTTCAATAAGTTTCATCAAATCAGATACTCGTAGCAAATCAGAAAATTCAGGCTTAATAACTAAATTTTCAGCACCTGAGACAAAAATGTCTTCCGCTTTAGATTCAATCCATATCTTATCTTTTGAATCTATAAACAGTTTTACCAGTTTTCCGTTTCCGGTAATATCTGCTAAACGCTGAGAAATCGTCTCGCTAATTTCACCTAAGGTCAATCCGCCTAAGCGTTCATTAAGAAGTGCTTCGACCTCTTGCAGTTCTTTTTCATTAAACGATGCTTCCACCTCGATCACCATAGAACGCGCCAAACCCGACTTAAGAACTATGACGACCATTACACGTTCTGATGTAACCGGAATGAGATTCATTCTCTTTAGAATACCGGAACGAAACTGCGGTGCTATTGAAACACCTAATTGATTTGAAATTGATGAAAGCACTTTGCAGGTTTGACCGAGGATTTCATTTATTCCTCTACCTTGCTGCAATAAAGTATTTTTAATATGTTCTTTTTCAATCTCAGTCAAATCCTCGGGTTTTAATAAATAATCCACATAAAAGCGATAGCCTATGTCTGTCGGAATTCTACCTGCCGAAGTATGAGGCTGCTGCACTAATCCGAGCTCTTCTAAATCCTGCAAAGTGTTCCGAATAGTAGCAGGAGAAATACCCATATCGAACTTATTTGCAATAACTCTCGACCCCACCGGATCAGCATCCGCAGAGGAAATATAGAAATTGATAAGATTCGACAGAATCATTTTTTCACGATCAGATAAATTCTCAAAAGCCATTTTATTTCACCTTTAACGGTCATTATTACAACTCATGCCATTTTGTCATTCGTTGTGGCAGTACACACGTAAGTAACAATTATTGTAACGGATGTCAAGAAAAAAGGTTTAGTTTTAATATGATATTTTTTGAAAATATGCAGATTTTATGAGTTTTTTGCAAAAATTCAGATAAATTATAGAAATATTCAATATTTGTAAGAAATTTAGAAAATTGTCAGAGCATAACTTACTGTTAAAATGGCAGAATATTTATAATTTTATTTTGATAAGAATTTACCAATTCTACCCCTAAGCTTTTCTAAATTCTTTGTTTGACACTCCCAAATAACTAAGATTTTCCACTTCTGATTTCTCAGTCTTTTGAGATTATGTTCATCTCTTTTCACATTTCTTGATATTTTTTCATTCCAATACACTTTATTTGTTTTAGGAAATACCTGACCTCGTCGACAACTATGACGATGCCAAAAGCAACCATGCACAAAGATTATCTTTTTTAAACGAACAAATACTAAGTCAGGTTTCCCCAATATATCTTTGCGATGTAATCTAAATCTAAACCCAAGTTTATGACAAATAGTCCTTACAATCAATTCCGGTTTAGTATCTTTTGATTTAATTGCGACCATGTTTTTATGTCGTTGATCTTTCGACAAATTGTCCATAATTATCTAACAGAAAAATCCAAATAATACGTTTCATCATCAATTTTATAAAAATCAACATCCGATCTGCCATACTTTTCTAAATGCACATTATCTATTAGTGTGCCTGACCCAAGACCTAATCTATTTCTAAAATACTCCCCAATCAAACTATTATTATGAGGGGTATGAATTGCTTTACCATTTTCTTGAGCTCTCGAACAAATCAACACTTTATTATCATCAGTTAAAACCGTAAAATGAATTGCTTTTTCTGGGAAAAAATCTGTTTTATAAATTTCAGCAGGAAGTCGAATATATGCTTGATTTGGTTCTCTTTTTTCTTCTGGTCTTTGTCCCCAATTTAGTCCAGATCTTTGAGGTAAAATTCCTTTGTTATCTAAAAAAGAAATTTTAACAGACATTAAACCAACATACTTTGAGGGTATTAATCCTTGATTATCATGAGCGTCTTTTATTTGTTTTTTTGCTGCTTGAGACTTTTTATCGTTGAAAATGGTAACAAAGTTTTCAGCATCATCATGCTCACAATAAAGAGTATCACCTGCAATAGCATTAAAATACTGTAAAGCTTTTATAGGATCGCATTGAGTTAATACTTCTCTCTGACGGTGAGAAGCAGAAAATGCTCTTTGTGAATAATTAGCTGAGCCAGTAAATCCAATTATTGGTTCTATCCCCTTACACCAAACATATAATTTTGAATGAACAGGTGGATTATTTATTAAATAACTGCACCGAAATTTATTAACAAAATCAAATTCCACAAGCTTTTTAAATCCCTCATGATTACTTATCGATAATCCCGCAGAGGAACACATCCCTACTATTAGATTTATTTTTACTTTATCTGACAAGTTCAGCAATTGATTCATGTGAGAAAAAGCCATAGCCGAAGTAGCATAACCTGAAACTATGAATAAATTATCCACCCCATCTTTAAATGGATCTATTAATACCGAATCAAATAGATTAGTATCTATCATACAGATACTTCACTATCAAGATATTCCGACATATTCGAAAGTATACTTGGATACTCTATATTCGCAAATGATTTTAGAAGGGATTCCAAAACAACTTGAACTCCTTTAGGGGGAACTGCCATTCCAATTTGCTTTCTGATACTTTCCTTGGAACCTTTAAAAATAAAATCATCAGGAAAAGTTTGTAATCGTGCTCTTTCTCTGTTGGTCAATGCACGATTTTCACTCCAATGGTAAACATGAGTACCACCTCCACCACTCCCAGTAATTGTGTATGCAGGCTTATTAGGATCTAACCTTTTATAGATTTGGCTAATTTTAGCTCCATTGATATTCAACTTTAAATTATCGGGCAAGTTAGCATTAAAAGCATTTTCACCGGGCTTTATATGTTTTAGCCGCTCAATTACAGTTTTTGACTGATTAGTATAAACATGATTAGGAAAATCTTCTAAGATTGGAGGATTTTCTATTGCATTTTTACAAGTTATATCTAAATTCGAAAACGGCTCTGTTGATGGCACTTTATAATCAACATCAATATCATGTCTTATACCGATTATAATAATTCGATGTCTTGTTTGAGGAACCCCATACTGATCAAATTTATATAAATGAGGAACTATCTTATAACCGTATTTAGACAGATCTTCTAAAATAATCTTAAAAGTATTACCTTCATTTGCGTTCCTTAACCCTCCAACATTTTCAGCTAAAAACCACTTTGGTTTGAAGTACTTTAAAGCTTCTACACAGTAAGAATATAATGGTCCATAGGTGCCATCTATACCTTTTTGCTCTCCAACTCCACTAAAATCATTACACGGGAAGCCAAAAGCCAGAGCGTCAACTTCAGATATTTTTTTTAAAGTAGAAAATTTTAGCTTACGAATATCTTTACATAAAACCGATTTTGTATTTTTCGGACAGATATTTTCACTAAAAGTTAAACAAGTATCTTTATCATAATCTGTAGCCCAAGCATGATCAATTGTAAAATCCAAATCACCTTTGACAACGACAGCATTCTTAGCTGCCAGACCAATGCCGCCGGGGCCACAAAACAATTCACCTAATCTAAAATTCATACTTTAGTATATTCATTTCTTATTAATAGTTATATCACTTAATACAAAAAAACACTATTAATATCAAATTTCAACTAAATTTCTATTTTTTCTTTTTAGCAACTTTCTTTTTCTTGGTTGCTTTCTTTTTCATAGCTGCTTTTTCTTTGCGGTCATCGATACCGTTGTTGTTTTTGTCAATCATCTTGTCATATTTTTTAGATTTGACCTTCTTGGATGACTTCTTTGATGATTTTTTCGAAGCTGACTTTTTGCTTGATGACTTCTTGGAAGCAGTTTTTTTCTGCTCTGTTTTTTTATTGTTTTTCTTCACTTTTTTCTCAACAGCTAACAAATTACCTGATGAAAAAATCAAGAAAGAAAGACACAGTATATAGGTTATTATTTTTTTCATAATGTCCTCAATTCAAAAATATCATTTCAATCAATATGACGCAAGGTTTAATTTCTACCTCTTACTTTTACCGCCGCGAGAGCCTTTAGAAGATGACCCGCCCCTGCTCGACCCACCTGAAGATTTCCGTGATGACCCGCTTCTACCGACAGACCCGGATGATTTCCTGGATGAGCCTTTACGGACAGAACCGGATGATTTCCTCGACGAGCCTTTTCGTACTTTACCGGATGACTTTTTCGATGAGCCTTTTCGTACTTTACCGGATGACTTCTTCGACGAGCCTTTTCGGACTTTACCCGATGACTTCTTGGATGAGCCTTTTCGTACTTTACCGGATGACTTCTTCGACGAGCCTTTTCGGACTTTACCCGATGACTTC
>JAJRXM010000029.1 GCA_024276275.1 Candidatus Zixiibacteriota bacterium | reverse complement strand
TGCGGAGCTTGATACACTTTTGAACAGAACTGATTCTTTCTTTTTCTCTGCATGTACAGATTCTGATAACATCTGATATTCTCCATACCGCCCTACTTACACGTTTCAACTTTCTGTCTCACTTATATTGGCACGGAGGGAGGGCTGTATTGCTTGAAAGCTTCCTTTAACTTTTCATCATCAACCAAATGTACATATCTCTGAGTCATTTGAATAGTAGTATGACCCAATAATCTTTGAAGTAAAAATGCTGGCATACCTGACATTGCTCTGTGTGATGCTGCACTATGACGTATAAGATGTGGGTTGACATGAACGCCTATATGTTTACCGATTCTCTCTAATATTCTAGATACATTTCGATGATCTAAAATACGACCATCTTTGGTACTGAATAAAACATCCCCTGGAATATCTTTCCTATATTTTCTTATAAATCTATAAAGATATTTAGCTGTTGATGCTCCAAATGGAACTATTCTTTCTTTTCTACCTTTACCAAAGATACAGATTGTACCGCTTTCTAAATCAATACTGTTTAGTCTTATATTTGTTAACTCACCAAGACGTATCAAAGTATCATAAAAAACCATTAGCATACAAAAATTTCTCATTCCTGTAAAAGTTCTTTTATCAGGAACAGATAAAAGTTTTTGCATATTTTCTTCGGAAATAATTGGTTTTATTCTTTTTTCGGTTTTCAAGAGCGGTATTTTTTCTGCAGGATTGATTTCTATCATTTCTTCTTCAAATAGATATTTGAAAAATATCCTGAGAACTAAAATTTGTCCATTGATAGAAATATCTTTGAGACCTCGCTCCTTTTGGAATAGAATGTAATCTTGAATTGTATGTCTATCTACATCTTTAAAATCTATAGAATTAGATTTGATATATTTATAGAAATAGCTAAGTCTCTCCCCGTATACTGATATTGTTTTAGGAGAAAGATTTTTAGCTCTTACATGAAACTCAAAATCTTTCAGAGCGGTTTTCATTATCTTATCATCGACAGACAAGACCAGTTTCTTTAATTGACATTCCATAATCAGATGCTCTTTTCGCTTAGTTTACTCTCCCTCGTTTGGTTGTTGTGTATTATAAGTGATTATTCCACAATGTATTATGTAAAAATAATACTGATGGGAGGAATTGAACCACCGACCTCCTGATCCACAATCAGGCGCTCTAACCAACTGAGCTACATCAGCATTTAAAAAATTAGATTACAAAAGATAGCTTTTATGTCATTAACCTACAAGCCTTTATCATTTTGTCTGTCCAAATTACAGATTTTTCAATATATGTCAAGTAATAAAAAACGAAGAAACTCGCTGGGAATACAGATAAGTTATATAAGTTAGTAAATTAAAAGACTGCTTTAAAAACAGCACCTACGATATAGACTATTATTACAACGGGTATAATTACGGTAACCAGTATTGCAATTCCGCCTGCCAACAAACCGACCAAACCGCCGATAATTCCGCCTATTAATCATACTACCATACCTATCAATCCGACAATAAGCCCGAAAAGACCACCGATAAGAGTAAAGGCTAAATCAAGAATCCCTAATCCGCCCGCAACGAGAAGAAAAGCTATGAGAAATATAACTAATAATGTTTTCATTCGACCATCCTCTTGTTTATCTATCTACTCTTCAAATTGTCTTGTATTCAGTAAAATATACGGTTCTTCCATGTTTTTGTTTCAATTAAACAGTAATAGCTCTTATTTTTTGACCATTAAGTTGATGATTTTCCATTCTTCTGCGGTTACAGGCTGCACAGAAAGTCTGCTTCCTCTTTGAGTAAGTACCATATTTTCAAGTCCGACAGTTTCTTTCATTTCTTTTAAAGTGATAATTTCTTTGAATTCTTTTTTGAACTTCACATCAACCATATACCAAATCGGATTTTCTTTTGTATGTTTTGGGTCGGGATGTTCACTATTTGGGTCCATGGCAGTATGGTCAGGGTAACCTGATTTAACAACGGTGCATATCCCCGCTATTCCCATCGGTTTGGCATTGCTGTGGTAGAAAAAAAACTCATCACCTTTTTTGATTTCATCACGAAGTAAATTTCGGGCTTGGTAATTACGGACACCATCCCAATGGTCTGTTTTATTTGGTTTCGCACGTAAGTTATCTAATGAATAACATGTCGGTTCTGATTTAAAGAGCCAGTATCTTTTTGCCATAGTATTCCTTTTTTAAAATTCATATATACGTAGTCATAACAGATATTATCTGAAAAAGTTCGCTTGTTGTTTTTCAGAGAACAAAATCACATGACCCATTTACATAATATCCCTGTTAGGATTGCCATCGGGTTTCCTATCGCATAACCCAGTAGTGCCATCAGTATAGAAACCGGTACTAAAGACGGTTTATGAAATGCTGCCACAATAGGTGCCGAGGCAGCCCCGCCGATATTGGCAGCCGATGCTATCGCGGCAGTATGTACATCTACTTTGAAAAGTTTTGCGGCACCGACTAAAAAAGTGCCGTGTATAAATATCCATATAAAAGCACCGAGAACAAACCAGATTACTTCTCCTGATATATTTGAGAGGTCTGCTTTTGCTCCCATGCGGGCAACAAACAAATATACCATTGCCATAGAAAAAGCATGTGATGCCGGGATTTTTGATGCTTTAGTGAATGATAATCCTATAGAAATAAGTGTCACAATAAGAACTTTATATGTGTTTAAAGAAAACAAAACCTGTCCGTCATCTGTAGAATACGGTTCTATAAAACCTGCTGCCAAAGTAGATATAGCAGTTACTCCAAAACCGATCATAATAAGGTACAAAAAGTGTCGCATTTCAACCGGACCTTTATCGGTTGTTAATTCTTTAGCTGCCTTATCCATCTTTTCAACTCGGTCAGAGTCTGCTCCGGTAAATTTATTAAACTTTGATGCCAGCGATTTTGAACCGAGCATTATAGGAAGCCACACTAAATACACAGCATTATTAGCAATAACAGCATAGCCGTAATTCAAAGAACTTTCATCAAGATCAAAGGCATACGCTACAGAAAGCATATTACCTGTTCCACCGATCCAACTGCCTGCTAAGGCTGCGAAACCTTTCCAAACTTCGGGTTCTAAACCGGATTTGACAATCAGCAATGCTATAGGAGCACCAATTACTACTCCGACAGTTCCCATAAGCATGACAAATATCCCTTTTCCCATAATTCTGATAGTAGCTAAGATATTCACTTCTAAAAGCATGATTGTTAAGAACATAGGCAGTAGATTAGCCCCCATGAAGTCATAGACAGGTGCTTTTGTCGGAATTATACCTCCATTAGAAAGCAGGACTGGGAGTAAATAAATAAAAATAAGTGGTGGAAAATAGTTAAATCCTTTCCAGGCTGTTTTCTTTTCAAGAAAGAAAAAAAGTGATGCTACTGCCCCAAGGACTGCTATAATACCTGACGGTGATGAAATGAGAATGTCTGCCATATATTTCCTTATTGGTTGGATATTTGTTTATGAACATATTACCTGAATTATCAAATGACAATCAAAAAGATTTTACCTATATTCTTTGTCTATGTCAGGATATAAAATCAAAGAAGACTATCGTCTTTCAAATTGTTGCTCCCCTACTCCTGAGAATGCGATAACCGGATACTATTCACATGATAATTTCATTAAAATACATCGGCTAAATTGTGCTAATTTGAAAAATATTGATCCCGAACGGTTGATTTCTCTATCATGGATTGATATACTCTCTTCAGAAGAAGAGTTTCAGGTCGGTGAAGATTATGATTCCTTGAACGAAATTGACTTCAAAGTTCTTTTACATCATGAAAAGTACGGCATAGATTACTCCCACGTACTGGCACGAAAACTACATATATCAAAGCAGGAAGGTTTTGATTTACATCAAAAACTTCGCGATATGCTTTTAATTGAACGGGTTGAACCTAAGATAGTACAATACCGAAAAGGAATTGTCCCTAATAAATGGATAAAACATAGAAACCATACGTATTATGATTTAACCGAAAAAGGAAAAGAGTATTTAAAAATATATAAGAAGAATGCGAAATAATGAATAATTTTGTATAATGCGAAGTTTTTTCCGTCACTAAGGGAACAAACATAGATTATTGTCGTATTGAATAAGTTAAGAAAGAATTTAATCCAGAGTTTTCTAATAATTCAGAAGGAGATTTTATGCAAATCAAATCAATCGGAATTACTCTATTGCTGGCAGCTTTTCTTTTAGGCTCCGCAGGTGATGCTTCCGCTAAACGAAGAACTTATGGGCAAAAAGCCAAACCTTCCGTTTCACCTACCGGAAAACCGTCTAAAGGCAAAGAAAAACCGTATGAAAAGTTAGTAAAAGATATGGTCAAGGTCGAAGGGCTGTTCACATTATTCCGTGATACTGTGACTAACAAAGTTCTCATGTCTATTAATGCTGACCAAATCGGCCCTTTGTATCTCTGTAATGAAACCCGCTCAAAGGCAGAAGGTGCATTTTTTGATAACGGTTCTATGTCCGGTTCATTCCCGTTCTATTTTAAAAGAGTCGGTAAAAAGATTATGATGATGGAAAAGAATCTGAGACTACGTGCTGATGATAGCTCTCCAATGCATAAAGCTGTAGAAAACGGAATTTCCGATGGATTGTACGCATCAACAGCTATTTTATCAAAACCTAAAGATGACTCATCAAAGGCTATTATCATTAATCCTGCTGATTTGTTTATACATGACGCTCAAAATATCGGCTATTTCTTAGGACAAAGAGCTAAACTGGGAATTCGTTTTGATAAAAAGAATTCATATTTTGGTGAATTAAAATCTTTCCCTGAAAATACCGAGATAGATGTCCATCTGCATTTTGTAACCTCTCGTCCTCTACAGGCAGCATCAATGCAGAACCCATATAGCTTATTTCATGTCTATCATTATTCTCTTTCAAACATTCCTAGTTCGGAAGGATTTGTATCTCGTTTGTCTGATGACCGTGTCGGATACTTCCAAACACTTTATCAGGATTATACAAACTTAGATACCGAGTCCCCTTATGTTCGTTATATCAATCGATGGAATTTAAAGAAAAAATATCCTGAATTGGCAATGTCAGAACCTGTGAAACCTATTGTTTTCTGGATTGAACATACAACTCCGGTTGAATATCGTGCTGCTATCGGTGCAGGTATTGAATTCTGGAATCAATCATTTGAAAAAATTGGATTTAGAAATGCTATTATAGCAAAAATCCAACCGGATACTGCCGATTGGGATCCTGCCGATGTGCGGTATAATACGGTCAGATGGATTGTTATTCCAGGTGGCGGCTATGCGGTAGGACCGAGCAGAGCAAACCCGTTTACAGGCGAATTATATGATGCCGATATTAGAATATCATCTGATTTTGTTCGTTTTATGTTTAATACAATGGAAAACTTTATCGGCCCTCTTTCATTTAGCGGTGTCGAAGAAGATGAAGATCCGTTACAAGAGTTTAAAGAATTAAATCAACAATACTTGTGTGAATACGGTGAAAAATCTGCTCTTGAAGCAGCTAACGGTTTATCTTATGCATTAACCACTATGAATACCCTAGCTGACAAGGATGAGCTGACAAAAGAATATGTGAATTCTTATTTAACTGAACTTGTTGCTCATGAAGTAGGTCATACATTAGGATTTAGACATAACTTTAAAGCCTCTACAATTTATTCGCTTGAACAAATCCAAGACCGTTCATTTACTACCAAAAACGGTATTACCGGAACTGTAATGGATTATACTCCACCTAATATTGCTCCGGTCGGTCAACCTCAGGGTGAGTTCTATATGTCTGCCCCGGGACCTTATGATGACTGGGTTATTGAATACGGTTATACTGACTTTGGTGATGCATCTGAAGAAGATGTAAATGCCAAACTAGAAGCAATCGCATCTAGGACAGCAACCCCCGGACTGCAGTATGCAACCGATGAAGATGTCTTTGGTAACTCTTCAAAATCAATTGATCCTTATGTTTCAATGTTTGATTTAGGTGACGACCCGATTGCCTATTGTGAACACAGAGTTGCTTTGACAAAAGAACTTTGGTCTAACTCTATCAACAAATTTGAAGTTGACGGTGAAAGTTATCGCAAGATGTATAATGTCTGCCAAAACGGATGGCGTTCCTATTTTGAAGCTACTACCTATGCGACCAACTTCATAGGCGGTATCAGTCATAGTAGAGCTCATGTCGGTGACCCTAACGGTACGGTACCGTTTACACCTATTTCTGCGGCAGAACAACGTCGTGCGATAAAGTTTTTGAGTGATAATATTTTCGCTCCGGATGCGTTTAATGTCTCTGAGGAAATTTGGAACAAACTACAACCGGAACGTCTCCCTGACTTTTTCTTCTCAGTTTATTCTGTTCCGACAGTAGACTATCCGATTCACGCAATTGCTCTAAATATCCAAAACAGATCATTGATGAATCTTTACGGTCCTTATATTTTAGGTCGTTTATTAAATAATGAACAAAGAATTGCCGACGGTGTCGAACGATATTCTATGTATGATATGTTCAGAGATATCCGCCGTACTATTTGGACTGAAGTAAGAAAACCTAGTAATGTAAATTCTTTCCGTCGTCAGCTACAGTTGAGCCATCTCAATAGAATTATTGCTATCTATTTGAATAACACGACTGTTTTCCCTCACGATGCGTTAACATTGGCCGGAAATGATCTTGATATTCTAAAAGCCGCTGCTAAAAAAGCAATCAATTCATCTGCTATAAATGCGATGACAAAAGCTCATTTTAAAGAAGTAATTCGTCAAATTGATGTCGCTAAGGGGTCAAAACGCAGTTACTCTCGTATTACCAGATAATTATATAGTTTAATTTTAAAAAGGCGAAACTTTGTTGTTTCGCCTTTTTTTTAGCATTTTATATGAACGCAAACTACAACTAAAGATAGGAACAAGATGGAAGAAAATTTAAAACTTCTGCAAACTCATGTATCAGTTCGGAAGTTTCCTCAAAAAGAAATATGCCACGCATTCTGATTATGCGGAACTGTTTATTATTGCGACTGTAGATGCTGCCTTAGTAGCTGAACGAGCAATGATTACAGCTCAGGCGTTAGGTATGGGTGGTGTGATGGTCGGAGGTATTCGAAATAACCCTGATGAAGTGGATAAACTGATAAAACTTCCAAAACTTGTTTATCCTGTGATGGGAATGTCTCTAGGATTTCCATTAGAACCGTCAAAACTGAAACCTCGACTAAACATCAATGCTATCTACCATAAAGAAGAATATTCGGATTTAGGATATGAAAAACATATTGCTGAATATGATGCTGTTATCAATGAAGTCGGATATTTAAAAGGACGTGAACAATTAGTAGAAAAATATCCGAACTTTAACGGATTGTATTCTTGGTCTGAGCATACCGCCAGACGGCATGCGGAAATAGTTCGCCCACATATGAAAAGTTATTTAGAAAGCAAAGGATTTATGAAACAATAGTTGAAAATTATTCATTGTTCGTTTCGTTGAAGTACTTTATGTACTGCCATGCATCTTTGGCATTGTCGGCGTAAACAAATAGGTCTAAGTCTTCTTCTGAAATAGTACCCTCATCTACGAGGGCTTTAAAGTTTACAACTTTATTCCAAAACTTTTCACCGAATAGAATAATAGGTAACGGTTTCACTTTATGCGTTTGAATTAAAGTAAGTGCTTCAAACAATTCATCAAGAGTACCATACCCGCCCGGAAATGCTAAGAGTGCTTTGGCGCGCATAAGGAAATGCATTTTCCTTATAGCAAAGTAATGAAATTGCAGGCATAATTCCGGTGTGATATATGGATTTGGGTCTTGTTCCATCGGTAGTGTTATATTTAGTCCGATTGATTTTGCCCCGATTTCATAAGCTCCCCTGTTGGCAGCTTCCATGATACCCGGTCCGCCCCCGGTTACAATAACATATTCGTGCCCTTCATTTATTTGACATTCAGCTGAGACAAGTCGGGCAAATTCTTTTGCTTCATCATAATAATGGGATTTCGCTAATACTGACTTGGCAATTTTCAGTTTTCGTTTAAGATTTTTAGCATCCGGTTTTTTTATGATTTTTCGTTGTATCTTTTCTATATTAGCCAGTGCATCTTTTTTTTCTATTATGCGTGTTCCGCCAAAAACAACTATAGTCGATTTAATATTTTCTTTTTGAAAAAGTTTTTCGGGTTTTAGAAGTTCTAGTTGTAAACGGACAGGTCGGCAGTATTCTTCATCCATGAAATCATCATCGTGGTATGCAATTTTATAAGCAGGAGATTTGAGTAAATTGTCTTTCATCTTCTTTTTGTTAATTTTTTTTATCATTACAAGTTGTATACTTTCTTATTCAAATTTGATTTTATTGGAGGGGACAATTGCGTTACAATATTCTTCAAGAGAAATATCTTCAGGATGTCCTAAACAAATCCCCAATGAAAGAGCTGTTTTTACAATTGGGTGATCATAGTCAACAAGTCTTTGTTTTCCTGAAACGGATTGAATAGCAACTTGAGACAACTGGTTGTTTTTTAAGACTACTAATTGACCAAAATCTTCACGGGCCACCATGTGTACAGCTTCAACTCCAAAACGGGTTGCTAAAATTCTATCAAAGGCTGACGGAGCCCCGCCTCTTAGAAGATGCCCTAAAATTGTAACCCTGCATTCTATATTTGTTATACCTTCTATTTGTGCAGCTAACTGATGAGATATACCGCCAAGTCGGATTTTATCAGGTGAGTTTTCGATGACCTTTGCCACGACCATATCTCCCCCGATTGGTTTTGCACCTTCACCTACGACGACAATTGAAAAGTTTTTCCCCTGAGCAGTTCTATCTCTTATTTTTTCACAGACACAATTTATATCATAGGGGATTTCCGGAATTAAAATAATATCACCGCCTCCGGCCATACCCGAGTGCAGGGCAATCCAACCGGCATACCGTCCCATCACTTCGATAATCATAACCCGATGATGCGACTGGGCGGTTGTATGAATTTTATCTATAGCATCTGTAGCGGTAACTACAGCTGAGTCAAACCCGAAAGTAACATCGGTGCCTACTAAATCATTGTCTATAGTTTTAGGTACTCCGATAACCGGAAGACCTTTATCTTCCATCCCTGCGGTTGCATTCATTGTGCCGTCACCGCCGATACAAATCAGAGCATCTAACCCTAAAGATTCAAAATTAAGGACAGCTTGTGAAGAACGGTCGAGATAGACATATTCATCTCCCTGTAATACCGGAAAATTAAATGGATCAGCACGGTTTGAAGTACCTAAAATTGTACCACCTTTGGAAAGTAACCCCGATACCGATTTAGGGTCAATATGCATATATCTGTTTTCGATAATACCTTCATAACCGTCTTTAAATCCTATAACATCCATTCCATAATCATGATGTGCTGTTTTTACAACAGCTCTGATTACGGCATTTAGTCCGGGGCAATCACCGCCACCGGTCAAAATTCCTATTCTTTTTCTTGAAATAGCCATATCTAATTATATCAACTTTCTATACCTGGAATCAATTAAAAACATTTTATATGTTATAAACTTCTATCATTTTATATATATCGGTATTCTTCGTGTAAATCATATAAAATTATTGTTGATTTAGGCGATAATAATAACAACACTAACATAATGAAAAATACATTGATAGGATATAAATGCGAGTTAAACAATTTTTAGTATTTCCGAAATTACCGGAGAAAATCCGGCCTTTACAAGAAATGTCCCAAAATATCTGGTATTCCTGGAATTGGGAAATCACAAAACTATTTATTCGTCTTGATGCCTAAACATGGGAAGATTGCGATCAAAATCCAGTCAAAATGCTCTCTCAATTATCACAGGAAACTCTGGAAAAAGCTGCTGCCGATGACGGTTTCATAGCATCTATTGACCGGGTGTATCAGAAATATCAAGATTATATATCACGTAAAAATTGGTTTACGTATCAATATCCCGATAAAACGGAAAACAAGATTGCTTATTTTTCGTTGGAATACGGCTTAGACACCGGACTTCCTGTCTATTCAGGTGGGCTCGGTGTTTTATCAGGAGATACTTTAAAATCCGCATCTGATTTAGGAATTCCGATGGTTGCGGTCGGTCTGTTGTATCGATACGGATATTTCAGGCAGTATCTTTCTTCTGACGGATGGCAGCAGGAAAAATATGTCGAAAATGACTGGTATCATATGCCGGTTCAACCTGTTAAAGATGAGAATGGACATCCTCTTAAGGTTATTGTCGATTTCTTAGGCACTCCGGTTCATATACAAATTTGGAAAGTATCAGTCGGCAATGTTCCGCTATATCTTTTAGACACAAACATTTCTGAAAACCCGTCAAAATTTAGAGAGATTACTTCTGTATTGTACGGCGGAGATAAAGAGATGCGGATTCGCCAGGAAATAATTCTCGGTATCGGCGGAGTTAAAGCATTACGTGCGGTAGGAATTGAGCCGTCAATTTATCATATGAACGAAGGACACTCTTGGTTTCTTACATTAGAACGTATTCGTTCTTTGATGCATGATAAAGGGCTTACTTTTAATGAAGCATCACAGTTTATTTGGTCTACAACAGTATTTACAACACATACTCCTGTTCCGGCGGGTAACGAAAAGTTTGACCCTGTTTTAGTGAAAAGATATTTGGAAAACTATATCTCTGATCTCGGAATTAGCTGGGAGCAGTTTATCAGTATCGGTAAAGTCTTTGCCGATGATGAGAATGAGCCGTTTTGTATGACTGTTGCGGCGTTAAGAAATTCAGCCTTTGCCAACGGTGTTTCTAAACTGCATGGGAAAATCTCACGCGAGATGTGGCATCATATTTGGCCGGAACTGCCTATTCCCGAGGTTCCGATAAAATCAATTACTAATGGAGTTCATCCCCGTTCATGGGTTTCACACGATATGGATGAATTGTATGAATCATATTTCGGTGCTGATTACAGGAATAAGCCGGATACTCTAACTGCATGGGAAAATATTGATAAAATCCCTAAAGCTGAACTTTGGCGAATTCATAATAAACGACGTGAAAGATTAGTCTTCTTTGCCAGGAAACGCCTAAAAAAACAGTTACTCAGAAGCGGTGCCTCTCAAATCGAGATACAAAAAGCAGACCAGATATTGGACCCACAGATTTTAACTATCGGTTTTGCCAGACGTTTTTCTACTTATAAACGAGGTAACCTAATATTTTCTGACATAGAAAGACTTTTAAAACTAATACACAATACTGACACACCTATACAGATAATTCTTTCAGGTAAAGCACATCCGCTTGACAACCCCGGAAAAGAAATAATTAAAGAAATTTATCATTACACCAAAGATGAACAATTTCACAATAGAGTTATCTTTTTAGAAGATTATGACATTAATGTCGCCAAATACTTAGTACAAGGTGTAGATGTATGGCTTAATAATCCGAGAAGACCTTTGGAGGCATCAGGTACATCCGGCATGAAAGCCGCCTTAAACGGTGTTTTAAACTTATCAGTTTTAGACGGTTGGTGGTGCGAAGGGTATGCAGATGAGACCGGATTTAAAATCGGTAACGGCGAAGAATATGACAGCAACGAAATTCAGGACCATCTGGAAGCAGAGATGCTGTATAATACTATCGAAAAAGAAATTGTTCCACTTTTCTATAAACGAGATAAAAATAATCTTCCAAGCTACTGGGTTTCAAAGATGAAAGCTACTATCAGTATGGCAGGAAAAGACTTCTCATCACATCGCATGCTGATAGATTATACAGAAAAGTTTTACATCCCTGCTATAAAAGCCTCAATTGAATTTCAAAAAAACGATATGGAACTTGCCAAATCGGTCACAAATTGGGTTGATAAGATGAAACAGAGTTGGGATTCTATTCGTATAACCGATGTGCATATACCTGAAATGGACAGCACTCTATATGTAGGTCAGAAATTCCCGATTACTATATCTATTAACTTAGGTGAGATAAACCCTAGTGATGTATCAGTTGAGATTATATCAGGTAAGTTAGACTCACTAGAGCAGATAGACAACTATAAACCTGTTCTTGCCGAACTATCACATCAAAATGGGAATGCGGTTTTCTCAGGTGAAGTAACTTGCCTTGAGTCGGGAAGATTTGGTATTACTGTTCGTATTATCCCAAAAAACGAACATCTCCCCCATACTTTTAAACCAAAGCTAATTCAATGGTGGTAAAATAATTTAAATTTTGAATTTATCACCGTTCGCACAGTAAAATAATTGCAACTTTTTAATTTTGCCTACGTCTTAATATTTGTATTGAGATGTGTGGGTTCAAGATGTAAGGGAAAGTATTGCAATTATTCATATCATATAACTTTATCAATCAGAACTGCTTGACAAGAGAAATCTCGTCTGTTTTATTCGCATATAAATATAATAAACCTATAACTTTCATGGAGGAAGTATGTCTTTCAAAAAAGTTCAGCTGACATTATTGTCAGTTCTTTTAGTTCTATTCCTTGTTCCGACAGTTTTTTCTTTTGATTTTTCAGAGTTGGAAAATGCTGTAACAGAACATCGGCTGGAAAACGGCTTAACAGTCTTGATTTTAGAACGTCATGACGCACCGGTCGCTTCGTTTGTTACCTGGGCTAATGTCGGGTCTGTTGATGACTCTAAAGGGTATACCGGTATGGCTCATATGTTTGAACATATGGCTTTTAAAGGCTCTAAAACTCTCGGCACAAAAGATATCGACAAAGAACTAGAACTTATTAAAGTAGAAGATTCTATCTTTATGCAATTAAGAGCAGAAAGTAACAAAGGGCGTTTTACAGACTCTGCTAAAGTAGAGGAGCTAACTGCCGCGTATGAAGCTGCCCGTGAAGCATCTTACGAACTTGTTGAACCAAACAAATTCGGTAATGTTATCGAACGCGAAGGTGGAGTAGGACTCAATGCCTTTACATCTTCTGATGAAACCGTTTACTTTTTCTCTCTACCTTCTAACAAAGTTGAACTTTGGATGGCGTTAGAATCAGAACGATTTTTAAATCCTGTGCTTCGCGAAATGTATAAAGAACGTGATGTAATCGCTGAAGAACGCAGAATGAGAACGGAATCAAACCCGATAGGTAAATTAGTAGAAGAATTTCTGGGAGTAGCTTTTAAGGCTCATCCGTATGGAATTGCCGGAGTCGGACACATGTCGGATATTCAGTATTATTCTCGTGCGGAAGCTGAAACATTTTTTGAAAAATACTACGGTCCCTCAAATTTGACAATTGCAGTTGTAGGTGATGTAAACACTAAAGATGTCATCAAACTTGCAGAAAAATACTGGAGCCGTATTTCTTATCGACCCGCTCCTGAAAGAATTGCAACAACTGAACCTGAACAAACCGGTGAAAGACGTGTTGAAGTTGAGCATCAATCACAACCTGTTTACTTAGCAGGCTGGCATGTACCGGAAGGCACCAACCCGGATCGACCGGCCCTTGATGCTCTATGTGATTATCTTGGACAAGGCCGTACATCTCTATTATATAAGAACCTAGTTAAAGAGAAAAAAATTGCTATGAATGTTGGAGCGTTTGCCGGTTTCCCCGGTAATAAATATCCGACCTTGATGGCTGTCTTTGCAATGTCATCAGCAGGTAATGACAACGCTGTCATTGAAGAAGAGATTTTTAAAGAAGTAGAAAAAATGCGTGATGAGCTAATTCCTGTCGAAGAAGTAGAAAAAATTAAAGCTCGAGCAAAAGCATCATTCATAAACGGCATTAACAGTAACAACGGTATAGCAATGCAGTTAGCAAGCTATCAAAACTTATGGGGTGACTGGAGAGAATTATTTCGTGAATTAGAAAGAATCAATGCTGTCTCTCCCGAAGATATTCAACGTGTTGCTAAAAAATACTTAACTAAAAAGAATCGTGTTGTCGGCATGGTTGTCACAACTGAAGAATAATGAGGATTATCTAAAATGAAAAAATTTCATATTTTCTTTTTGCTCATTGCTGCCCTCGTTATGCTTGCTGCGGCAGCCTCTGTACAAGCACAGGATGTTGATAATATCAAATATCCGAAATTAAATAAGCTACAAATACCTGATGTAGAAAAACTAACTTTAGATAACGGTATTCGGGTTTACTTATTAAAAGATAAATCTCTTCCTGTATTTAGAGCCTCTGTCAGGATGAATGCCGGTTCTTTCTTAGAACCTGCCGAAAAAATTGGTTTGGCATCCATATGTGGAGATGTAATGCGAACCGGTGGAACCTCAAAATGGTCGGGCGATGAAATTGATGAAAAACTTGAGGCTATCGGTGGTTCGGTAGAAACTTTTATTGGGCTGGAATCCGGTGGTGCATCTGTAAATGTACTTAGTGAATATACTGATTTAGGGCTTGAAGTTTTAGCAGAAGTTCTGCGTAATCCTAAATTTGAAGAAGATAAAATTGAACTGGCAAAAGTTCAGGCACGTTCAGAAATATCTCGACGAAATGATGACCCACAGTCAATTGCATTCCGTGAATTCAAAAAAGTAATTTATGGTGCTGATTCTCCGTATGCCCGTAATACTGAATATGCTACTATTAATGCAATCTCCCGTGATGACCTGGTAGCGTTTCACGACAAATGGTATAAACCGCAAAATATGCAAATCGCTATCTGGGGTGATTTCAATAAAAAAGAAATCCTTAAGAAGTTAAATACATATTTTGGTGACTGGAAACAAGAAGGTGACCCCGTTCCGGCACTTCCTAAAATTGATTATAAATTTGAAAATAAAGTTCATTACGTAAAGAAAAACGACGTTACTCAAACGAATATTCTCATTGGACATATCGGTGGATATATTACCGATGATGACTACGGCGATTTAATTGTCATGAACAATATTTTAGGTGGCGGTTTCGGCAGTAGATTATTTAATGCTGTGCGGTCACGTGAAGGTCTCGCCTATGCTGTCTTTGGTAGTTATACTGCCAATATTAAATACCCCGGTATTTTTGTAGGATTTGCTTCTACAAAATCTGAAACTACGGTAAAGACGGTAAAAGAAATTATCAAAGAAATGAAACGTATCCAAACCGATCCTCCCACAGTAGATGAAATGAAAATGGGTAAAGACGGATATCTCAATTCTTTTGTATTTAATTTTGATTCTAAAGCAGAGGTTGTTAATCGGTTAATGCGATATGATTTTTACGGACTTTCTGAGGATCATCTTTTTAAAGTAAAAGATGATGTTGAAAAAGTAACACCTGAATCTGTAATTAAAGCAGCAAATGACAATCTCAGACTTGATAAAATGCATGTAGTTATTGTTGGAAAAGGTGAAGATTTTGAGTCTCCGTTAGACCAAATGGGTCTCGGTGATGTCGTTGAAATTGACATTACTATACCTTCCGGTGAAGAAGAAAAAGAACTTGCTGTTACTCCTGAAAACCTTAAAAAAGGTAAAGCATTGCTTGATAAAGCAGTTGCATTTGCCGGTGGTTTAGATGCGGTAAAAGCGATTAAATCTATTTCTCGAAAAGGAACAGCCACTATCGTCACTCCTCAAGGTGAAATGCCTCTTCAAATGGAAACTATACAGGTTCTGCCGAACCAATCGTATGAAGTTGCCTCTATCATGGGTCAGAAAATGTATTCCGTAAGAAACGGCAACAGCGGTTGGAAAACAGGAATGACCGGCTTAGTTGCTATGACTGAGGAAGATATTATTTCAGATGATAAAGATAGTAAACGGGCGACAATTATTATTTATCAGAATTCTGATGACCCTGAATTACAAGCAGTATTCGATGGTAAAGGTGAAGTAAACGGTACTTCTGTTGAATTTGTAAACCTGCTTGACTCAGATGGAAAATCAATTTGTCGTTTAGGAATTACCTCAGAAGGAATGTTACTTACTAAAGAGTATTGGGGACCTAGTATGACTGGTTCTGAAGGTACCATTCAAGAAGTTTATTCTGATTTTGCAGAACATGGCGGTGTTAAATTTCCGATGAAATCTATTCGTAATATGGATGGAAGTAAATTTGGACAGATTGACTGGTCTGCATTTTCTGTTAATGGTGATATACCTGCAGGTACTTTCGACAAACCTGAATAAGTGAAATATGATATAAAAAAAGCCCGCTATTTGCGGGCTTTTTTTTTAGTGTTTTTACCAAGGACAAGATGCGGGAGTAAATCCTACACCGAACATATATTGAACTAACAGAACTATATCTGATATATCAACCAGACCGGAACCGTCAATATCAGCTTCCTCGACACAAATTAACTCTTCAGGATATCCGTTAAAGAAATACTCAACCATGACAACTAAATCACTAATATCTATTTTATCCTCCGGATCATTATCTACGTTACCTCTTAAATTCTTACAACAGCCGTCACAAGCATCTCCGACACCGTTGCTGTCAGAATCTGCTTGATCAGGATTTGGTACAGTTACACAATTGTCGCAGACATCTCCGACACCGTCAAGGTCAACATCTAACTGATCCTGATTTGTGGAATCGGGACAATTATCACAAGCATCACCGAAAGTATCATTATCAGTATTCAACTGGTCGGTATTGTCTACCGTTGGACAATTATCAACATCGCCACAAATACCGTCACCGTCTATATCATTGTCAGGGTCATTCGGGCAACTGTCGCAAATATCACCGATACCGTCGTTGTCAGCATCTAACTGGTCAGTATTAGAAGTTGTAGGACAGTTATCTACCTGACAGGTGTTGGCAGGAAATCCCGGATCACCGAACCCGTCACCATCGGTATCTGTACAAGTATCGCAAACATCACCGATGCCGTCATTGTCAGCATCTGCTTGATTTGTATTTGAAGTAGTCTGACAGTTGTCAACATCACCGCAAACACCGTCACCGTCAATATCATTGTCGGGGTCGTTCGGGCATGTATCACAAACGTCTCCTATACCGTCCCCATCAGTATCTAACTGGTCAGCATTCGAAGTTGTCGGACAGTTATCTTCCTGACATGTGTTGGCAGGAAATCCCGGATTAC
>JAJRXM010000028.1 GCA_024276275.1 Candidatus Zixiibacteriota bacterium | reverse complement strand
GTTATGCCCGGAGATAATATCCAAATGGAAGTCGAGTTGATAATGCCAATAGCAATGGAGAAAGAGCTTCGTTTTGCTATTCGTGAAGGTGGCCGTACAGTTGGTGCCGGCGTTATTGCTGATATCATCGAATAAAGGTGTATGAATAATGGATATACAAAAAATAAGAATTAGATTAAAAGCATATGATCATTATGCTTTGGATAAATCTACTAAAGAAATATCTCGAACAGTACAGCGTTCAGGTGCTCGTTTAGTCGGACCTGTTCCGCTTCCGACAAAACGTACTGTATACACCGTACTTCGTTCTCCTCACGTAGATAAAAAATCTCGTGAACAGTTTGAAACAAGAGTACATAAACGTTTAATTGAAATATATGAT
Organism: Candidatus Zixiibacteriota bacterium; assembly: GCA_024276275.1. Lineage (GTDB taxonomy): Bacteria > Zixibacteria > MSB-5A5 > GN15 > FEB-12 > QQUK01. Next base: position 23,739 of record JAJRXM010000028.1, on the reverse strand, counting down.
TCAACCCCACAAACAGTAGATGCTTTAATGAAGCTTGATTTACCTGCCGGCGTGGATGTTGAAATTAAAACCTGATAAGGTCGAAGATGAAAGAAATTTTAGGTAAAAAACTCGGTATGACAAGGGTCTTTGTTGAGACTGGCGATGCGGTCACAGTTACTGTGATTGAAGCCGGCCCATGCCCGATTATCGATGTTAAGACTACCGAGCGAGATGGCTATGTCGCTTATCAAGTAGGCTTCGGTGAAATTCGTTCCAAATTGGTGAACAAACCTTATGCCGGGCAATTTGCCAAGGCAGGTGTTACACCAACTCGCTATCTACGTGAGCTACGTAATGATGGGGAACCTCTTGAGGTTGGAGCAGAGTTTAAAGTCGACATGTTTAATGTCGGTGAACGTGTTGATGTCTCTGGCATCTCACGTGGACTCGGTTTTGCCGGTACTATGAAGCGTCATAATTTCTCCGGTGCTCAAGCTACGCACGGTCAAAAAGATCGTTGGAGAGCTCCGGGTTCTATCGGTCAGGCTTCTACACCCTCAAGAGTTGTTAAGGGAATGAAGATGGCCGGTCGTATGGGTAAAGACAAAAAGACTATTTTAAACCTTGAAGTGATTAAAGTTATTGAAAGCGAAAACCTTATGTTGATTAAAGGTTCAGTCCCCGGCTTTAAAGGATCACTTGTTAAAATTCGTTCGACGAACAGGGGGTAAGAAGAGATGAGTGTGAAATTATATAATCAAGAAGGTGCCGAAGTCGGAACAGTCGAATTAGACGCTTCCGTATTTGGAGTAGAACCTAACGAAGCTCTTGTCCATCAGTATATCGTTAATCTCCTTGCTCGTAGAAGACAAGGGAATGCACATACTAAGACAAGAAAAGATGTTCGTGGTGGCGGTAGAAAACCATGGCGTCAAAAAGGTACCGGTCGGGCTCGTGCAGGAACAAGTAGTTCTCCTCTTTGGAGAGGCGGCGGAACTGTCTTTGGACCTCAAACTCGTTTATATGGGTACGAGATGCCAAAGAAAAGGAAGAAAATTGCACTACGTTCAGTCTTTTCTGATAAAGCAAATTCTGATCGTATTAAAGTTTTAGACCAGATTCAAATTGATGAAATTAAAACAAAATCAATCGTTTCTTTACTTGGTAAATTTGATTTATCAGGTAAAAAATGTATTATTCTTGATGAAGGGCGTAATGATAATTGTGCTCTATCGTGTCGTAACTTGCAGTCTGTGAAATATAGCAGAGCAGCAACTACAAACGGTTATGATTTGCTTAATGCCGATTATGTTTTAATGACAAAAGCAGGTCTAGAAAAGATTGTCGAGGTGTTCGGGTGAAGGCAGAATATAGAAACATGATTAAGCTCAATAAAGTCACCGAAAGAGCATCTTTACTCCGTGAGTTGAATAATGAATATGTTTTTGAGGTTGACAAAGCAGCAAATAAACTTATGATTAAGTCCGCTGTAGAGGATTTGTTTAAAGTGAAAGTGGTAGATGTCCGCACTATGATCATGCCGGGGAAAATTCGCCGGATGGGTCGTAATCAGGGAAAAACACCGACTTGGAAAAAAGCTATTGTCAGGCTTAAAAAAGGTGAATCTATAACAATGTTTGATAATCTGTAGTGAAGGATAGGTGTAGAAATGGCTATTAAGAAATTTCGTCCGGTTACTCCATCGCTCCGTTTTCGGACGGTGCCGGCATTTGATGAAATTACATCTACCGTACCGGAAAAATCTTTATTAAGACCACTCAAGAAATCTGGCGGTCGTAATAATAAAGGTCGTATTACTGCGTACCAACGTGGTGGCGGTCACAAACGGATGTATCGATTGATTGACTTTAAAAGAAATAAACATAATATCCCGGCTCGTGTTGCATCGATTGAATACGATCCAAACCGTTCAGCACGTATTGCTCTTTTACATTATGCTGACGGTGAAAAAAGATATATTATTGCACCGGTCGGTTTGAATGTAAACGATGTTGTTATGTCCGGTGAAAAAATTGAACAGAATATTGGTTGTTCGTTACCTATGGGAGAAATTCTTCTAGGTACAAACATTCATAATATAGAAATGAGACCGGGTAAGGGTGCTCAAATGTCTCGCTCTGCGGGATCCTTCTGTCAGGTTGTTGCCAAAGAAGGTAAAAAAGTTACTCTGAAAATGCCTTCCGGTGAGGTACGTACTTTCCCTGCTGTATGTTTTGCTACTATTGGTCAGGTCTCAAATGTTGATCATAAGAATGTTATTTGGGGAAAAGCCGGTGCCTCTAGATGGCGCGGTATTCGTCCAAATGTTCGTGGTGTAGCAATGAACCCGGTTGACCATCCTATGGGTGGTGGTGAAGGCCGTTCCTCCGGGGGACGTCACCCTTGTACTCCGTGGGGTAAACCTACTAAAGGGTATAAGACAAGAAGTAAACGTAAATCTAGCGATCATTTAGTACAAGATCGCAGAGTGAAAATTTAAAGGCGGAGATTAACTAGATGCCTCGTTCACTAAAAAAAGGACCTTTCGTAGATGACCATCTGATGAAAAAGGTTGAGAAGTTGAATTAATCCGGACAGAAAAAAGTTATTAAAACTTGGTCTCGTCGGTCAACTGTTCTTCCTGAATTTATTGGTCATACGTTTGCGGTTCATACAGGTAATAAATTTGTTCCGATTTATGTAACTGAAAATATGGTTGGTCATAAATTGGGTGAATTCGCACCCACGAGAACTTACCGTGGTCATGGCGGTAAAATAACGGATCGCTTCTCGGCGTTGAAAGGTAAATAGAAATGTTGGTTTCTTCAAAAGCAAGTCTGAAATACCTTTCAATTCCACCACGTAAGATGCGTTTGGTTGCGGATAACGTGAAAGGTATGCCGGTGGAAAAAGCACTAGCGGCTCTTAATTTTACACCTAAAATCGCTGCGTTCCATTTGGCTAAAACTGTTAAATCTGCTGCTGCAAATGCTCTCTCTCAGGAAGGGACAGACCATTTACATCCTGAAGATTTAATGATTAAAAATATTATTGTTGATGCTGCCCCGACTCAAAAACGAATTCGCTTTCGTTCTATGGGAAGGGTGTTTCGCTATCATAAAAGGTTCTGCCATTTGACTGTTCTTATTGAAGGGCAAACCAATGTGGAAGCTGAGCAATTAGCAGCTACTAAAACGAAGAAAAAAGTAGTAAAGAAAGATGCCAAAACTGCTGATTCTTCTGATAAAAAAACAGCTGCTCCAAATAAAAAAGCAGCTAAGAAAACTGCCGCTAAAAAAGCAACAAAAGCAGCAGATAAAAACGAAAGTTAATTGATCTTTTAAGGAGTATACTTTGGGACAAAAGACACATCCCATAGGTTTTCGACTTGGTGTTATAAAAACTTGGAACAGTCGGTGGTACGCCCCCGATAACAAATTTGCTGACTTAGTGCATGAAGACTTGCAAATCAAACGGTATATCTTACGTCGTTTGGAAAATGCAGGTATCGCTAAAGTGAGCATCTCCCGAGCACCCAAAAAAGTCACCGTGGATATTCATACGTCACGTCCCGGTATCGTTATTGGCCGTAAGGGGTCCGAAGTAGATAAACTTCGGAGCGAATTACAATTGCTGACCAAGAAAGATATTTTACTTAATATCGTTGAAGTTAGAAAACCTGAATTAAACGCTCAAATCGTTGCCGACTCTATTTCTCGACAACTGGTTGGGCGTGTATCGTTTCGTCGTGCAATGAAAAAAACTATCGCTTCTACTATGAAGATGGGTGCCAAAGGTATCAAAATCCGATGTAGTGGACGTTTAGGTGGGGCTGAAATTGCTCGCGATGAAAAATATAAAGAAGGCCGGACTCCACTGCATACTTTGCGTGCTGACATTGATTATGCTACTTCTACCGCACACACTACTTATGGTTGTATCGGAGTGAAAGTATGGATCTGTAACGGTGAAATTCTTGAAAAAGGTAACTTCTACGCAGATAAAGAAAAGAAAGATGCTGATACTGCACAAGGCGGAGGTCATCATAAACGACCTCGCGGTGCGTCTGACAAGGGTGGTCAAAAACGTCCTCGCGGTAAAATTAGACGTAAAGGTGAAGGCAGACCGGGTGGAGCTCCTCCGCCGCAAAAAGGTCGCCGTCCTGAAAGAGCTGCAAAGCCTGAAACAAAAAAAGTTGAAGCTAAAACTGAAAACAAATCTGACCCGAAAAAGTCAGAAGGTTAATATGGTTATTGGGAGATTTATTAAATGTTAATGCCCAAAAAAGTAAAGCACCGTAAAACACATCGCGGTCGTAGAACCGGGAAAGCTAAAGGCGGTTTTATGGTTGATTTTGGTGAATTTGGTCTTAAGTCTTTAGAGGCTTGCTGGATGACCAGTCGTCAAATTGAAGCTGCTCGTGTTGCGATGACACGTTATGTGAAACGTGGTGGTAAAATATGGATTCGTGTGTTTCCCGATAAACCTATTACCCGTAAACCTGCTGAAACCCGTATGGGTAAAGGTAAAGGTGCACCGGAGTCATGGGTCGCTGTTGTGAAACCGGGTAGAATCTTATTTGAAATAGAAGGTGTTTCTGAGGAAATGGCAAGAGAAGCGATGCGTCTCGGTGCCAATAAATTACCGATGAAAACGAAGTTTATATCTCGTAATGAGATGGAAGGAGTATAACCGTGCTGAAAGTCCGTGACCTACGTGAAATGACCCGCGATGAACTCCTGCTAAAGAAAAATGATCTTTTGGATGAACGTTTTAATCTAAATATGAGACGTTCCTTAAAAGCTCTGGACAATCCACTTCGATTAAGACAAATCAGACGAGAAATCGCCTTGGTTATGACTACCTTAAACGAAGACAAACTCGGTATTCAAAAGCTTGCTGAAAGCGGTTCAGCTATTTTACCGGATTCCAAAGCTGCTAAAAAAGGTAAAGAGGAATAGCGGAGTTATAGATGGCTGAAAATAGAACAAGTTTAAGAAAAGTCCGTGTTGGGAAAGTTGTTTCTTCAAAAATGGATAAAAGTTTTACTCTTTTAGTTGAAAGAGTTATGAAACATCCACGTTATGAAAAAACGTTCCGTACATCATCTAAATTGATGGTACACGATGAAAAAAATGAAGCCGGTGTTGGTGATGTTGTCAAAGTTATGGAAACTCGCCCAATGTCGAAACAGAAACGCTGGCGTTTAGTCGAAATTGTTGAGCGGGCTAAATAGCCGCACAGAAAGGAAATGTAGAAAATGGTTCAAGAATTTACTGTACTTTCTGTCGCTGACAATTCCGGTGCAAAAAAGTTATGTGTTTCCGTATTATCGGTGGACGTAAAAAAGTTGCTACGGTCGGTGATATTATTGTTGTCACTGTCAAAGAAGCTATCCCCGGTGGAACTGTGAAAAAATCAGAAGTATGCCGAGCAGTTGTAGTCCGTACGAAAACAGGACTCAAACGTAAAGATGGGTCTGTAATCCGTTTTTCCGATAATGCGGCAGTAATTATAAATGAAGCGAAAGAACCTCGTGGAACTCGTATTTTCGGGCCTGTTGCCCGTGAGCTTCGTGATAAACAATTTATGAAAATTGTCTCACTTGCTCCGGAGGTCCTCTAACGAGGGAGATTGAATTATGAAGATTAGAAAAGGTGATACCGTTTTTATTAGAACCGGAAAATCAGCTGGACAAACCGGTAAGGTTCTCTACGTTGATTTGAAAAAAGATTCTGTTTTGATTGAAGGCATTAACATGATTAAACGCCATCAAAAACCGACTCAAAAAAGTCCAAAAGGTGGTATCATAACTATTGAGGCACCGGTTCATATTAGTAATGTCGCTCTCTATTCAAACACTTTGAATGGTCCTACAAAACTTTCAAGTAAAGTGATTGATGATGGCGGGAAAAAACAAAAAATTAGAATTTGTCGGAAAACCGGCGAGCAGATTTAGAGGTTGTGTAATATGTCGAGACTTCATAGCAAATATGAAAAAGAGATTATGCCCAAACTGATGAAAGAAAATAAGTATTCTTCAGTTATGCAAATCCCAAAATTAACTAAAATTGTAGTTAATATCGGTGTTGGTGAATCAACCCAGAATTCTAAATTACTCGATGCAGCCGTTGACGATTTAACCAAAATTACCGGTAGAAAACCTTCAATTAATAAAGCGAAAAAATCGATTTCTAATTTTAAGCTTCGTGAAGGTGTTGGTATCGGTTGTTCTGTAACATTACGTCGTGATGCTATGTATGAATTTCTGGATCGTTTAGTGAACATCGCGATTCCACGTATTAGAGATTTTCAAGGTATCAATCCTAAGTCGTTTGACGGTCGTGGAAATTATAATATGGGTTTAAAAGAACAATTGATTTTTCCGGAAATTGATTACGATAAAATTGATAAAATAAGAGGTATGAACATTACTTTTGCAACAACAGCCGGTACCGATGCTGAAGCCCGGCAACTGTTGGAAGAGTTTGGCATGCCGTTCCGTAAATAGGAAGAAATATGGCTAAAACATGTTTAATTGAAAAACAAAAACGTAAACCGAAATTCGCTGTTCGTGGTTATAACCGTTGTCGGAAATGCGGACGTCCAAGAGCATTTATGCGTCGCTTTGGGCTTTGCCGTATATGTTTCAGAGAAATGGCTCTTGCTGGCGATCTACCCGGTGTAGTGAAAGCTAGCTGGTAAAGGTTTAGGAGAATAACAGTATTATGATGACTGATCCTATTGCTGATCTGCTTACGAGAATTCGTAACGGATCAAAAGCAAAGAAAAATGCGGTCGATGTTCCTGCTTCCGGTTTGAAAAAGGAAATTGTACGTATTTTACAAGAACATAAATATATCAATGATATGGTTGAACTACCTGATAACAAACAGGGGATCCTTCGTGTATATCTAAGATATAACCGTCAAGATGAACCGGTTATCAGAGGTTTAGTAAGAATCTCTAAACCAGGTTTGAGACAGTATTATGATTCTGAAAAAATTGTAAATACAACTCACAATATGCGTGGGTTGATGATTGTATCAACTTCTAGCGGTGTCATTACTAATTATGAGGCTGCTAAAAAAGGTGTCGGCGGCGAAATGCTTTGCCGTTGCTGGTAAGGAAAGGATTGGACTATGTCAAGAGTAGGTAAAATGCCGATTCCGATCCCGGACAAAACAAAAGTTGATATCAAGGAAAAACTGGTTACTGTTACAGGTCCTAAAGGAACTTTAACAAGAGAAATTCATCCTGACATGACTGCAGCTATTGAAGATAATCAAGTGCTTGTTACTCGTCTGTCTGACCAGAAAAAACATCGTGCCTTGCACGGACTCACCAGAGCGTTGTTAAATAACATGGTCGTTGGTGTTTCTGAAGGTTACAAAAAAGAATTAGAACTCCGGGGTGTCGGGTATCGTTCTGAATTAAAAGGTAAAGTGCTTATACTTCATTTAGGCTATTCTCATCAGATTGTGATGCGTACGCCTGAAGGTATTAATTTAGAAGTGCTTCCAAAAGAGAATAAAATAATTATTACCGGTACAGATAAAGAATTAGTTGGACAAGTTTCTGCCAAAATACGTGGCTTCCGTAAACCGGAACCGTATAAAGGCAAAGGTATCCGCTATGTTGGCGAATATGTACGTTCAAAAGCCGGTAAAACAGCAGGTTAATAAGAAAAGATATTGGTGTAAAAAATTATGGCTGATAAAAATGTTGTCAAAGGTGTCAAAGCTAAAAGACGTCGTATGCGGGTTCGGGGGAAAATCTCCGGTACTCCTGCAAGACCGCGTCTGACTGTTGCTAAATCGCTCAAAAATATCTATGTACAAGTTATTGATGATATTAACAGAGTTACATTAGCGGCAGCGGCAACCAATTCTAAAAATGCAGCATCTGAAATTTCAGATGATATGAACAAAACAAAACAAGCTTTTGCTCTTGGAAAAGTAATCGCAAAAGTTGTCTTGGAAAAAGGAATTGAGCAAGTAGTGTTTGATAAAAATGTTTCTCGTTACCACGGTCGGGTCAAAGCAGTTGCCGACGGCGCCCGAGAAGGTGGTCTAAAACTATAATGAAACTATTAAAAAAATAAGAGGTCTTGGTGGCTAAGTACGAAGCTGAAAAAAGCGAATTTGAAGAACGAGTAGTACACATCAACCGTGTTGCCAAAGTTGTTAAAGGTGGACGACGGTTTAGTTTTACCGCTCTTGTTGCTGTCGGCGATAAAAGAGGAAAAATTGGAATCGGACACGGAAAAGCTCCTGAAGTTTCAGAAGCTATTCGAAAAGCAACCGATTCTGCCAAAAAAACAATGAAATCTGTTTCTTTGGTCAGAGGTACTATTCCACATCGTATCGACGGTAAGTTCTCCGCAACTACTGTCATGATGCGTCCGGCTTCTCCGGGTACCGGAGTGATTGCCGGTGGTGCTGTACGTGTAATTTTAGAATCATTAGGTGTACAGGATATTTTAACTAAAGTGATTGGGAGCAGAAACCCGAATAATGTTGTTAAAGCAACTCTTCAAGGTCTCATAGAACTGCAAACCCATGAACAACAAATGCAATTCCGCGAAGAGTAAACGCTTAAGGCGGAAAGGTTAGTATTATGACAAAATTAAAAATTACACAGGTAAAAAGTACAATTGATAGAAAAGAACCTCAAAAAAGAACCATCACTGCTTTAGGTTTGGGGAAAATAAGAAAATCTGTTGTACATAATGATACTCCGCAGATTCGTGGTATGATAAATGCTGTATCACATCTAATTACTGTTGAAGAAATCGAATAGAGGATTATTATGGAACTACATACATTACAACCGGCTGAAGGATCTACCAAAAACCGCAAACGCGTCGGTCGAGGTTCAGGTAGCGGTAAAGGTAAAACTTCCGGACGTGGACACGGTGGTCAAAAATCAAGATCCGGCTTTAGCCGTAAAATTGGTTTTGAGGGTGGGCAAATGCCTCTCCAACGTCGTGTACCGAAACACGGATTTACAAATATATTTAAAAAAGAATTTCAAATTGTAAATGTAACTGATTTGCTTCGATGCGAACCGGGTGAAATTACACATGAAACTCTTTTGAAATGCGGACTTGTCCGCAAACCGAATGTACCCGTTAAGATTTTAGGTAACGGTGCTATTGATAAAGCATATACTGTTAAGGCAAACGCTTTCTCCAAGTCGGCGATTGAAAAAATAAATGCCGCCGGCGGAAAAGCCGAGGTGGTTTAGTGCTAGAAACTTTTAAATCGATTTTTAAAGTCGAAGAGCTCAGAAAAAGGATTTTCTTTACTTTAGCTCTTTTAGTCGTTTATCGTATCGGTGGTCATGTACCGACACCGGGTGTAGACGGTTCTGTATTATCTGCGGCTTTATCTGGTAATTCGATTTTTGGTCTTCTTGATCTATTTGCCGGTGGGGCTTTTGCTAAAGCAACTATTTTTGCATTAGGAATTATGCCGTATATCTCCGCATCTATTATGTTACAATTATTAGGTGCTGTGATTCCATTCTTACAAAGATTACAACGTGAGGGTGAAGAAGGTCGTCGTAAAATTACCCAGTATACACGGTATCTTACCGTTTTGATTGCCTCTTTACAAGCATGGGGTACTGCCGGTTTCTTAACTACTATTAACCTCAATGGTGTTTCAGCGGTTCATATGGACACCGCTTGGTTTATTCCTCTTACGATTATTACTTTTACTTCAGGCTGTATTTTTATCATGTATCTTGGTGAACAGATAACTGAAAAAGGTATCGGTAACGGTATTTCTTTAATTATTTTTATAGGTATTATTGCAAGATTCCCTGAAGCAGTAATTCAGGAAGTACAAATGCTGTGGTACGGTTCTCGTGGACTTTTACTGGAACTGCTCATGGTTAGTACAATGATAGCGGTAATAGCAGCAGTTATTTTAATAACACGGGCTCAAAGAAAAATACCGGTCCAATACCCGAGAAAAGTTGTCGGACGTAAAGTTTACGGAGGACAACAGACCCATTTACCTCTTTCGGTAAACTCGGCAGGTGTTATTCCGATTATCTTTGCTCAGTCTATTATGTTCTTACCGTCAACTGTCGCTCAGCTTTTCCCTGAAACAGATTGGATTCAAAATCTTGTTTCTGTTTGGCTTGCTCCCGGTGGTGCTTGGTACTCGATAATTTATGCTATGATTATTATATTCTTTGGATATTTCTATACGGCGATTGTGTTTAATCCGATGGAAATCGCTGATAATATGCGTAAAAACGGTGGATATATTCCGGGTATTCGTCCGGGTAAAAACACCTCTGACTATATTGAAAAAATTCTGACTCGGATTACTTTACCGGGTGCGATATTCTTTGCCGCTATTGCGGTTCTACCTTGGGTGTTGATTTCAAGATTAAATGTAAACTTCTTCTTTGGTGGTACCGGACTGCTCATTATAGTCGGTGTTGCCTTGGATACTTTGCAGCAAATTGAATCTCATCTTATGATGCGTCACTATGACGGATTTATGAAAAAAGGTAAAATTCGTGGGAGATCAATGTAGTAATGAACTTGATTTTCTTAGGCCCTCCGGGATCAGGTAAAGGAACCCAAGCTGCTAAACTTTCCGATAAACTCGGGTTGATACATCTATCAACCGGAGACCTCTTACGCGAGGCAGTAAAGGACCGCACTGAACTTGGAAAACAAGCCCAAGAATTTATGCAAAAAGGTGAACTTGTCCCAGATGCACTTATCGTCGGATTGATACAAGATAAGATAAACTCAGGTAAACTTTCCAAAGGGTTTATATTAGACGGTTTCCCGAGGACGATTCCACAAGCTGAATCACTTAAATCAATGCTTGTTGAATCAGGTGTAACTTGGGACAAAGCAATATGTTTTAATGTTGATGATAATGCTATTGTCACTCGCATGGCAGGACGGCGTTTGTGTCCGACTTGTCAAGCAACATATAACGTAAATGTTGCCGGTGCCATGCCTAAAGTTGAAGGTAAATGTGATAACGATGGAGCCGCTTTGACTATCAGAGATGATGACAAAGAGGAAGTTGTTACGCACAGATTAAGCGTTTATCATACGCAAACAAAACCGATTGTTGATTTTTATAAGCAGGAATCATTATTAGTTGAAATTGATGCTGATACAAATCCCGATGATGTTTTTAATTCTTTATTAGATGAAATACAAGTAGCAAAGTGATTAAGCTAAAAACAAAAGAAGAAATCGAAATTATGCGATCCGCTGGACGAATTGTTGCCGAAGCATTAGCAATGGTTGGAGAAGAAATCAAAGATGGGATGACAACTGCTCAACTAGATACATTAGTTGAAGAGTGTATCCGTTCAAAAGATTCTGTTCCTGCATTTAAAGGATACCATGGATTTCCCGCTTCTGCCTGTATCTCTATAAATGAGGAAGTAGTTCACGGAATTCCGGGAGAAAGAGTAATCAAAGAAGGTGATATAGTTTCTGTTGATGTAGGCTCAATTCTTGACGGATTTTACGGTGATTCGGCCAGAACCTTCGCAATTGGCCAAATTTCGGAAGAAAAACAGCAATTAATGCAAATAACTGAAAAATCTTTGCTTGCAGGTATTGACAAAGCTAGAAATGGTAATAAATTAGGACAAATTTCCGCTGCTGTTCAAAAAGTTGCGGAAGATAATGGATACGGTGTCGTTAGGCAATTGGTCGGTCATGGAATTGGACGAGATATGCATGAAGACCCACAAGTACCTAATTACGGTTCTGAAAGTGAAGGTCCCGTTTTAAAAAGCGGTATGGTCATTGCCATTGAACCGATGATTAATTGTGGTACGTATCAAGTGAAAACATTGCCGGATGGTTGGACTATTGTAACGGCCGACGGGTTACCGTCTGCTCATTTTGAGCATACCATCGCAATTACCGATAACGGTCCGGATATTTTAACGGCTTTATAGGAGCATATGGCTAAAGAAGAAACGATTACTGTTGAAGGTAAAGTTATTGAAACCTTACCGAATGCGATGTTTAAAGTTGAACTGGATAACGGACATGTTATCTTAGCTCATATTTCCGGTAAAATGAGAATGCACTTTATTAAAATACTGCCCGGCGACAAAGTTACTATGGAATTATCTCCTTACGATTTGACCCGCGGACGTATAACATATAGATATAAATAAGATTTGAAAGCAGGATTGAAATGAAAGTTAAATCTGCGTTGAAAAAACGTTGTGAGTATTGTAAAATTATTAAGAGACACGGTATCTTAAGAGTAATTTGCTCGAAAAACCCGTCTCATAAACAACGTCAAGGTTGAAAACAAAAATTGATTTTTAAAATAAAGGAGTTCAGAATTGGCTCGAATTGCCGGTGTTGATCTACCAAGAGAAAAAAGAGTTGAAATCGGTTTAAGATATATCTACGGTATTGGACCTCACAGTTCAAACCAAATACTGATTAAAACTAAAATTGACCCGAACACTCGGGTAAATAAATTAACTGACGAAGAAGTCGCCAGATTACGTGCGATAATTGAAAGCGAGTACGATGTTGAAGGTACTTTACGCGGCCAAATTTCAATGAATATCAAACGTTTGATGGACATAGGCTCCTATCGTGGTTTGCGTCATCGACGTGGTCTTCCTCTCAGAGGACAACGTACCAAGACGAATGCACGCACCCGCAAAGGACCTAAGAAATCTATCGGCGGTTTAAACAAGAAGTAAACTACTTTAACTATTGAGGTTATTTTATAAGTGGCTGATCCTAAGAAAAAACGCGGTAAGAAAAAATCGCGTAAAGTTGAAGCAAACGGTGTGGCTCACATCAAAGCAAGTTTCAACAATACACATATTACTATTACTGACATGATCGGTAAAACCATTTCATGGGGTACTGCCGGTAAAGTCGGTTTCAAGGGTTCTAAAAAATCAACCCCGTTCGCGGCTCAGTTAGCAGCATCTGCTGCTGCCAAAGAAGCTATGGACATGGGATTGAAAAAAGTCGAAGTTTGGGTGAAAGGTCCCGGGTCAGGTCGTGAAGCTGCTGTTAGAGCTTTATCTGCCGCCGGTTTGGATATCAATCTTATTAAAGATGTTACTCCGATTCCACATAATGGATGCCGTCCACCAAAACGTCGTCGCGTATAAGTAAAAAATAGTTGTTATAAATTGAGGATTTTGAATGGCTCGTTATACTGCTGCTAACTGTAAACTTTGCAGACGTGAAGGTGAAAAACTCTTCTTAAAGGGTTCTCGCTGTTATACTGACAAATGTGGTGTCGAAAGGCGTAAATTTGCCCCGGGACAACATGGTCAGAATATGCGTCGTAAAGTATCCGCTTATGGAGTACAGCTTAGAGAAAAACAGAAAATTCGTCGTACTTACGGTGTTTTGGAAAAACAATTCCATAACTACTATGTACATGCGGACAGAAAAACCGGTATTACCGGTGAAAATCTGATTCAGATGCTTGAAATCAGACTTGACAATATTGTATACCGTTTGGGATTTGCTCCTTCACGGAAATCAGCTCGTCAGTTGATTCGACATCGTCATATTTTGATTGATGGTAGAATTGTTGATATTCCATCGTATCAATTAAAACCAAATCAGATTATTAAAATAAAAGATAAATCAAAGAATCTCGAACTGGTTCACTCAGCTTTAAAAGAAGTTGGTCGCGGCGAAGATCTTGGATGGATTAGGTTAAACAAAGCCGCACTTGAAGGTGAGCTTTTGGAAGTTCCAAAACGCTCTGAAATCCCGCTTACAGCAAATGAACAATTAGTTGTCGAGCTATACTCCAAGTAATACTTGGGAGGATTTGTTAGATTATGAAATGGAAGCCTTTAGCAATGCCGAAAGAGGTCGTTAATGACCAAAGTTCGGCTACTTAAAACTATTCACGTTTTGTTATTGAACCACTCGAAAGAGGGTTCGGTACTACTTTAGGAAACTCTCTCAGACGTGTATTGCTTTCGTCTATACAGGGATCTGCTGTAGTTTCGATGCGTATTAATGGTTGTCTCCATGAGTTCTCCACATTAGACGGAGTCTATGAAGATGTCGCCAATATAGTATTGAATGTTAAAGCAATTCGTGTACTTTTGCATGCGGACGAAATGCGTACTATTCGTCTCAAAGTTTCCGGCAAACAAAAAATTACTGCAGGAATGTTTGAGAGTGATACAGAAGTAGAAATTCTTAACCCGGATTTACATATTTGCGAACTTACCGATGATATCGATTTTGAAATGGAAATTGATGTGAATAGCGGTCGCAGCTATGTTGTTGCCGAGTACAATAAACGCCCGGATGCTCCGGCAGGAACTATCTTTATAGACTCTTTATTCTCTCCGATTATAAAAGTTTCTTACTCTGTTGAAAATACTCGCGTTGGACAAAGAACTGATTTTGACCTCTTAGTTTTTGAAATTACAACTGACGGTTCTTTGACACCGGAAGATGCACTCAGTTTTGGAGCCAAACTCTTAAAAGACCATCTCCAAATCTTTATCAATCTTGATGAAGAAGTGCTTATTGAGGAAGAACCGGAAGAAGATGAATCTATTGTTCGTGTTCGCAATATGCTGAAAATGCGTGTTGATGAATTAGAACTATCAGTACGCTCATCAAACTGTTTGAGAGCTGCCAATATTCAATCTATTGAAGAAATGGTAACGAAAACAGAAAGTGAAATGCTGAAATATAGAAATTTTGGACGTAAATCTTTAAATGAAATCGGTGCTATATTAGAAGAGATGGACCTTTCCTGGGGAATGGATATCTCTAAATACATAGAACCGCAAAAGAAATAAGACGAGAAGAACATGGGACACCGAGATAAAGTTAAAAAATTAGGACGTACCAAACCGCACCGTGAAGCGATGCTTGCCAACATGGCTATGTCTTTGTTTACGCACAGAGTTATTAAAACTACCGATGCTAAAGCAAAAGCATTAAAACCGTTGGTTGACCGGTTGATTTCTACCGGTAAAGAAGATACCCTTCACGCTAAAAGAATGGTCGCCCGTACGATCAATAACAAAGAAGTATTTAAAAAACTGTTCGCAGAAATCATCCCGCAGTTTACTGACCGTACATCCGGATTTACTCGTGTTGTAAAACTCGGTGTCAGACGTGGTGATGGTGCCCCTATTTCAGTCGTGGAATTACTGACTGAAAAAGTGGTAGAAGAGACTGATGATAAAGGCAAAAAATCAAAAAAAGCTAAGTCAACAGATACTGTTCCACAAAAAGCAGCAGTAAAGCCGAAGCAGTCTAAGAAAGATACAGTCAAAACTGCTGTAAAATCTAAAGCCGCCGGTAAAGGCAGCTCAGCTCCTTCGACTAAAAACAAATAGTCTTTGTTTTAAAACAAATATTTTTGTAGGGCAGAATCCTTTAGTGGTTCTGCCTTTTTCTATTGCAACAAGTCATCCTTGATGTGCGTTGTCAGGAGCCTTTCCTTACAATAGAATTGTAGGTCGAAACCGATATGTTCCGACATCATAAATATATTGTAGGGGCGTTTAGCGAAACGCCCTTTTTATATTGCATGAAAACTATCGATAGGTCAGACACTCCTGTCCGATAATATAAATATCTTATAGAATACTTTGTAGGTCAGGTCTCTCCGAGACCTGACTTTTTATACCAAGCCGGTACATTCTTAAAGAGCAGTCATTGCGAACGACCGAAGGGAGTGTGGCAATCTCATCTTTTTATTGACAGCTTGTAAAGCTATTATTTTGAATTGATTAGCTTTTGAAATTCTTTCTCCTTGTAACAACCATTACAAATACTCCGAGAATATTGATGCATCCTGTATTCTGCGAAATGATCATCACATAACTTTTTCTTACAATATGTACACGTTATTTCTGAATATGACCTATATTCTTTATTACAAGTCTCGCATTGATATGTCTTTATTTCCCCTAATTCCTTTTTGTCTTTGTAACTAATTATCAAATTATTAACTATAATAGCTAAAATAGCAGGGATGAAGTAAACCCAAAAACTGGTTTCATTATACTTACTTGCTCCCCAACACACAGTTATAATAATTATTAATAATACAATAGTATAAATTGGATTATATTTTTCTTTCATATAGATTTATATCGGTTTTAAATCTTTTTGGTTTAATTATATGGTAGTATTCAATAATTTGTTATAAGCCGATGCTTAAAATGTGATATTTTTTAAACCTCTACTTGACAAACAACCCCTTATCATGTTATACATCAATAACAAAGATAAAATCAAATAAAACTTATTAACCGAGAGGTTCTTATGACAGAGGAAGTCAATGTAGGTATGGGAGCACCGGCTCCTAAAAAGGGAATGTCAAAAGGCTGTTTGGTGGCAATTATTGTTGGTGTGGTTTTATTAGTTATTGTGGGTATTACAATATACATGGTGACGAAAAAGAAGAGTGATATTTTAAATTTTGGTCTCTCTTTGGTTTTGAATTCTTCGAAGCAGGTATTACTTGAAAGTAATGTCGAAGGAATCGATACTGTATATTATAACACAACAGTAGATGATTTTCTTACAATATTATATGCCGATACTATCGTAAATACTCCTGTTGAGGATAGCATCAAATTTGTTGAGCTGTCAAATATACTTACATACACACAAGGTGCAATAACGGATCAAAAGTTAGACTCAGACGAAACCAATAAAATTTTAAAGTCGTTAGTTACGAAATATCCTGATATTGTTCCTGATATTCCGGATACCGAAATTATAGATTCATTACAGACAGAGTAAGTATAGGAAATAGATTTTATAGTATATGACTGATTATCTACCGTTTCTCATTGCCTATCTTTTGGGTGGTATTCCATTTGGAATAATAGTCACCCGTCTTGCCGGTAAGGGAGACATACGCTCTTACGGCTCCGGTAATATCGGGGCTACAAATGTTGCCCGTGTCTGTGGTTTTAAAACTGCTCTCTGGGTTTATGCTGGTGATATAAGCAAAGCAGCAGCATCGGTTTTATTAGCAAAATTCTTATACCGAGAACTCAGTATAACTCTGTTTGCCCCTGACCTCTATTATGTTATAACAGCAGGTATATGTGTACTCGGTTCTATCTTTCCGCTCTTTCTAAAATTTAAAGGTGGGAAAGGTGTCAACGCATCATTAGGTTCAGTTTTGACTCTTATGCCGCTTGAAGCACTTGGAGCGTTTTTAATTTTTCTTCTTATAGCTATTCCGACTCGGTTGATTTCCTTAGCATCAATTATTGGAACTACCTCGTTTTCTCTGTTTCTTTTGATTGAAAAATTTTATTTTAACAAACCGATAGAGACTGTCTATATTGTTTTAGGATTATTGTTAGCCTTTTTTGTCATAGTATCACATCGGAAAAATATAGTAAGAATTATCAACGGAACCGAATCAAAGTTTTCAACTTCATCTAAAAAAAACGAGGTTGAAAATCATGTATAATAATATAACTATCCTCGGTGCCGGTTCATGGGGGATGGCAATTGCAAAGGTTCTGCAAAGTAATTCTGCTAAAGTAAGTATGTGGGAATACAACAAGGAAGACTGTGAAATTATCCGCTCACAAAGATGCCACCCTAAAAAACTATCAATGATACGACTCGATACATCCATTGAGATAACTCATGATTTATTCAACTCTCTTGAAAATGCCGAACTTGTAGTATTGGCGGTACCTTCTCAATTTTTGAGAAAAGTCCTTGAGCAACTGCAAGGGATTGACTTCTCAAAAACATCTTTTGTAAACCTCGCTAAAGGAATTGAGATAGGTTCTCTAAAGCGGATGTCAGAGGTTATTCACGATGTTCTGCAAGTCCCTTTAGGTCAGATTGCAACTCTTTCGGGTCCGTCACACGCTGAAGAAGTAGCTTTAGACATGCCTACAGCAGTCGTAGCAGCATCGGAATCGGATACCCTGACTCAGAATATACAACAGTCTTTCAGCACTCAAACATTGCGAGTCTACCAATCAGATGATCTCGTCGGTGTTGAACTGGGCGGGTCATTAAAAAATATCATAGCAATCGGTGCAGGAATTTCGGCTGGACTCAAAATGGGTGACAACACGATGGGAGCTCTTCTCACTCGTGGATTGGCAGAGGTTACGAGATTAGGAATTGCTATGGGTGCCAAAACCGATACCTTTGCAGGTCTCTCGGGAGTTGGCGATTTGATTACCACCTGTATGTCCAGACATAGTAGAAACAGATACGTCGGTGAGCATATTGGGCTGGGAGAAAAACTCAATGATATTATCTCTTCAATGTCGATGGTTGCCGAGGGTGTCCAGACAACTCGCTCCGGTTACGAGTTGGCAAAAAAATATAAGGTAGAAATGCCGATTACTTTTGAAGTATATGAAGTTCTTTTTAACAATAAACCTCCCGATGCTGCTTTGTCTGATTTGATGAGACGGGGATTAAAAGCAGAAATCTGGTAGAAAAGGTTTGGAAAGGAATACGTATGGTTAAATTATCACAAGGAGCAAAACTTTATTATTCTATCAGTGAAGTAGCTGTTATAACAGGATTAAAGGAATATGTACTCAGATTTTGGGAAAAAGAATTTGATCAGCTAAACCCTAAAAAAAATCGGGGCGGTAATCGTATCTACACTCAAAAAGATATAGAAATTGTTAATAGAATTAGTCATCTGAGAAAAAAAGAGAAACTGACCATTGAGGGAACCCGTGCGAAGTTGACTATGAAAAAACATAAAGAAGAAAAAGCGACTATTAAATCAACCGCAAAGTCTAAAACACTTATTGGTCAGATTCGCAAAGATATTAAAGATTTACTAAAAGATTTCTCTTGATTTTAATTAGGATAATAATTATTAAATAGCGTCATCAGTTCGTATCTGAGGATTTTAGAAATTCGGAGCGTGGCGCAGTCAGGCAGCGCACTCCCTTGGGGTGGGAGAGGTCGGCCGTTCAAATCGGCTCGCTCCGACCATTATATATTTTCAAACCTACATATCATAAATTTATTTAGGGAAATGCTTGCCCATTCCGCTTTTGGAAATACTATTTAATGTATCTTGTTCAGATAAAGGATCAAATAACAAATAGACAGAATAATACAAAGAGGATTATAAAACCGTTTGTTATAATAATTAAACCTATCAGTAGCAATTTTTTCAAAAGAGGGCAGGTACCCGATAATTCCACGCATACCAAGAACAAATGATATAACTGCTAATCCCCATGAGATATAAGGCTCGAGCATAGGAAGACTTATGAACCGAACAGAAATTAAAGCTATTATACCGGCAGATACTAACGCAAGAGCGATAACATAACAGGCAAAAGCAGATGGAAAACTCTCTCCACTACCAACTACTATATCAAGTAGCTCTGTTCGGGATTTTGCTGGCCAATTCCCTCCAAGACCCCAATATATATGGATTACAGCTAAAAAAAGTACACAGATAAAAGTAATTAGGGCAATAAAAATCATTGCTATAACTCCTTGTAAATTTCTATCATTTGCTTGACAGATTTGCTCCAATCAAACTTCTCTTTTGCTACTTTATACCCATTTAATCCCATTTGTATCATTAGTTTTTTATCAGATATCATTTTTATCATAGCATCGGCCAACTCTTGCATGTTGTTTGGATTTACTAAATACCCGTTTTTACCGTCTGTTATAATTTCAGGGATACCTCCGACATTGGTTGCTACAACCGGACGGGAACAGGCAAACGCCTCAACAGCTGCCACACCGAACCCTTCTTTAAGTGACGGCATCACCATAAAATGATGTTGTTTTATCAAATCATAAATTTTACTGTTATCAATATGTCCTGGAAATGAACATTGTTTTCAAGTTCTAAATCTTGAACTAACTGTATAAGATTATCTTTTAATATACCGTCACCGCATATTGTTAATTGAAAATTTGAAAACTTCTGTACTACTGTTGCGGTAGCTTTGATTAAAATATCAGGAGCATATATTGTCTTCAGATGTTTCAGATAAATAGCTGAAACATAATCGGTAGTAGGAAACTTAGAAGTTGATTCTAACACAGTTACGCCAAATGGAACTACTTCTATCTTATTTTGAGATTTTTCCAATAAAGAGATAGTTGTTTTCTTGAGCGATTCAGAAGTTGCTGTTATTTGGTCAGCCTGAGATAAAGCCGATTTAATAAACGGACGATAAAATATCGACTTTGGTAAAGATTCAATATCAGAACCCCATACTGATACAACCAGAGGATGAAACTTTGTTTTCGCTCCCCAAATACCGTACCCGCCGGCGTAGTGTACATGGATAATATCCGGTTTAAATTCAAGAGCAGTTCGGGCAGCTTTTGAGGCATGTCGAAAATAAGATAACTTTCCGAACCGTCGAAATTTAACCACCTCTATCCCGGGAATATCGTCACCATCTAAACTGATAACAAGAATATGAAATCCTCGTTTTGATAGACTTGTCGTCCATTTTTGTATATGGATTGAACCGGAGTAACCGAAAATAACAATTCTTTTAGCTGACATATGCTTAACTAAGTAAGCAAAGAGTGTGAAGTCAAGAAATCAAATTATCTTGAACAATTAAATAATTGATCCAATTAAATAATTGAAACAACTGAAACATTCAATTTTATAATTGTTGATTAAATTTTAAAGAAATGATATGATATAAATATGGAAGCTGAATTAAACCGACATGCCGTCTTAGTTGTTGTACCGTCATACAATGCTGCCGAATATATTTCTGAGCTAGCGATACGCTTACGGCAGTATGTCTGTGACTCTAATTTACTGTTTGTGAATGACGGCTCAAAAGACAACACCCTTGAACTATTAAAAGAACATAATCTAAATCATATCAGTTTTAGTCAGAATAAAGGTAAAGGAGCCGCCTTAAAAGCTGCCTTTGAGTATGCTATTGAAAACAACTACCGCTCGGTATTAACTATCGATGTTGACTTACAGCATCTTCCCGAAGATATTCCAAAATTCTTTGCATTAGATAACGGTAAACGGCTTATTATGGGTACAAGGGATATTTCGATAGGTACTGATATGCCGTTTCAACGATGGCTCACCAATAATGTAACGTCTTTGATTATTTCAATTTTTTCTACTCAAAGAGTTCGGGACAGTCAATCGGGATATAGGCTTATCCCCACAGAACTTTTAAAATCTTTAAGATTAAAAACTATCGGGTATGATTTCGAATCTGAAATGTTGTTTAAATCAGGCGTAGTCGGATGCGAGATTGTCGAGGTACCGATTGCGACAATCTATGACGGTTCAACTTCGTATATAGATCCCGTAAAAGTAACTCTGCGGTTTATCAGACAAATATGGAAGAGGATATGGGCATGAAAAATACAAAACTTATTACAATTATATCAATTTTACTGACTTTGTCTGTTGTAGGATGCGGCGGGGATAACTCAGAAGCGGGTAAATTTAACAGAGATGGGATTGACAGTTTTCATCGCGGTAAATATGAACAAGCTATTGCTCAATTTACTAAAGCAATTTCATTAGATTCATCCGATGCTCGTGCTTTGAATAACCGTGGTTTAGCCTATCATACTATAGGTGAATACGAAAAAGCATTAAAAGATTATACCAAAGCGTTACAACTCAATGCTGTTTTTTACGAAGTATATAATAATAACGCCTTAACATTTACACAGTTGGAGGAATACGATTCTGCTATTTATTACTTCTCCAAAGCAATTGATTTTGACTCTACCGATAAAGATTTATTTGCCAACAGGGGAGAGTCGTACTATCAGGCTGATCAATTTGATAAAGCTATAGAAGATTTTAAAAAATCAATAGAGCTGTATCCAAATTCAATAGAAGTACATAACAACCTTGGGATGACTTACTTCGAACAAGAAGATTATTTTATGGCACTTGAGTCAATGAATGAAGCCTTGAAGATTGACCCAACCTATACACAGGGATATATTAATAGAGCTAAAATTTATTATGGAGCTGGGGAGTATGAAGCTGCGGTCAAAGACTGCAATAATGCTCTGAACGAAAGTAAACGTATTTATGAAGCATATCTTAACAAAGGTGCTGCATTGGAAAAGCTTAATCGAAATGACGAGGCAATAGAAGCTTTTAAGTTGTATTTAGAATACGCTCCCGAAGATGATAAATTCAGAGGTATGGCAGCAGAGAAAATAAAACATTTATCAAAATAGTATTTTAGTGGTAAAGTCACATATTTCAATTTAATTCACTTTTTGCTTTAATTCTTTAATCGTAGGTATTATATATAAATATGAAAAATAAAATTGCTAAACCATTTCTTAAGTGGGCAGGTGGAAAAACACAACTTATAGGTGCTATAAAATCCAAATTTCCATTTCAACAGGGTGACAGCTTTATTTATATAGAACCATTTGTAGGTAGTGGTGCTGTTTTGTTTTGGGTTCTAAATAATTACCCAAATTTAAAAAAGGCGGTAATAAATGATTCAAATACTGATTTAATAAATACATATAAAGTTATTTATAATTCAGTAGAAAAAATTATTCCCCTGCTTAGAAGATGGGAAAAAAGATATTACGATCTGAGTTCAAGTGAAGAAAAAAAGAAAGAATATTACTATTTTAAGAGAGAATTGTTTAACAAGCGAATCTCTGATACAATAATCCAAGCGGCTTTATTTATCTTTCTTAACAGAACATGTTTTAATGGGTTATATAGAGTCAATAAAAGAAATTTGTTTAATGTGCCTGTTGGAAGTTATAAAAAACCACTAATCTGCGATGCCGAAAACCTTAGAGCAGTTAGTCGTATACTAAAAAAAGTAACGATATTAAACGGTGATTTTGAAAGAACAATTAATTATGGTGAAAATAAAACCTGCTTTTATTTAGACCCCCCCTATAAGCCATTGAGTGCTACATCAAGCTTTACGGCATATTCTAAAGAAAATTTTGATGATAATGACCAAATACGATTAAAGAAATTTTGTGATAACCTTGTTATGTTAAAATTCAAATGGATTTTGAGTAATTCTGATGTAAAAGCGAAAAATCAAGAGAATAACTTTTTTGATAGATTATATAAAAGTTACCAAGTTGAGAGAGTTCTTGCTAAAAGAAGTATTAATTCTAATGCTTCTAAGCGAGGCTTATTGAAAGAATTGTTGATAACTAATTAGTACGGGAAGGAACAGTATATTGAAAAAAATGGTATAGGTGGGGCAAATACACAAACAGGTATTGTTTTTGAAAATAAAGTCGACTTATGTGAATTTTTAAATGATGAAGTAAATGGGTATAGCACTAAATCTTTAGATATTGGCCAAGGTATTTACTTTATAAAGAAATTAGTTGCTACTTCGTATAAGAAGTATGAATTGTATAAATTTTTACAAAGTAGAGATGTTGATTGGAAGGATTTCCTCTCAAAAAGACTTTTACCTGACGATGCCATATATGTAATTAAAGAAAATACCGTTTTTATTCTTGAGATTAAGTACCAAGAAGTAGCAGGAAGTGTAGATGAAAAACTTCAAACATGTGGTTTTAAGATTAAACAATATAAAAAATTGTTTGCACCATTAAATTATGAGGTTGAATATATTTATATATTGAACGCGGAACTTGTCAATAAAAATGAGACACATTTCTTAATTATTTCTTCTTGAAATTTTCTACAAAATTACATTTTTTTCTGTTTTTACGCAGCTCTCGGTTTATTTATCCAGACTTTTTTCGATAACCGTTTCAATTTC
>JAJRXM010000027.1 GCA_024276275.1 Candidatus Zixiibacteriota bacterium | reverse complement strand
TGCGGAGCTTGATACACTTTTGAACAGAACTGATTCTTTCTTTTTCTCTGCATGTACAGATTCTGATAACATCTGATATTCTCCATACCGCCCTACTTACACGTTTCAACTTTCTGTCTCACTTATATTGGCACGGAGGGATGATTTCATATATAAAACTTATCTCTATTTCTATGAACCAAATAAGTTACTTCCTTTAAAGATCAATAATAAAGCTAAAGCTGATACTTCTTTCTCTTATAAATACAGCCAGACAAGTAACGTAATAAAAGCCCCTATATCTTTTAATCCATTTATAATTTATAGTAATGGTGAACTTTCTATTAATGGAGACAGTATTATATTAGAATCAACTTTCATTTTAAATAAAATAGATACTAATTTAATAAAAGAAATAGGCAAGGTTGTATTTAAGGAGAACAATAAATATCAGATTAAATTTTTACTTAGTGAATTAATCTACATTTCAATGTTACCTATTATTGACAGTATAGATCATAAAGTACATCTACTTCTCCAGTTACTTGATTCTAGTGATTAAATTTGATATACGTCTATAGGACCTCATTCCTGACTGTTTTATACTATAATAAAATGGGTTCAGTCGCATATAAAACATCTTTTTTTAGTCGTTTTTTCATGCCCTTTTTCGTTATAAGTAATACTGACTTAACTTGTTATAGCGAAATGGTTTTGTTGTAAAAATGGCTTAAAGCCATTTTTACTAATATTAATTGTAGTGATTTTGTTCATGTTTAATTCCATCTCATCCCAAACTTGATTTGGGATCCAACATTGTAGTTTTCATTAGTGTCTCATTCAAGTTGATAAATGTGAAACAAGGGAGTATGTGTAGGGATTTTGAAAGAAATGGGCAGGTGGCAGGAGTGTTTTCTATCTACAAAAATGTAAAAAAAAAGGACCGTCTCAAAAGCGAGGCCTTCCCTACGTAGCTTTATTTTAATTGACAACATTTCGCACAAATTATAGTTATATATTATGAGATTATTTTTATAAAATAATAAGGAGAAAGTATTGCTTAAAATTTTGACAAGTTCCGTTCGTAGCGTTATTTCGAGAAAAACAAGATACCAGTGATAAGGACACTACTAATATACATGAAAGCACAAAGATAGATATGTTGTTTTGCATAATTGCCTCTACTTCTATGGCAGGTCTCAAAAGAGAGACCTGCTAACAAAATTGGCTACAGATGTGACATCGTAGGGGTGAACCTGCGTGTTCACCCTTTTATTTGGGGCAGACACGCAGGTCATGCCCCTACGTACGACAGAACAATGCTCTGTCGGTACAAAAAGTTATTCTTTTTTCATATCAAGTGGTAATAAATGTTTTTTGTAAAACGCTACTTGTCTTCTGTAAGACTCAATAACATTAACCCGTTTTGATGTGCCGTGACCTTCATCAGGGAAAATCAGAGAATCAACAATCCCGCCGTTGTCGGCAACAGCCTTAATAATCTGACGGGCTTCATCAACAGGAACACGAGGATCATTTTCACCATGGATAACCATCAACGGAGTTTTAATCAGATGTGCTTTATAAATAGGAGAGACCGAGTCTAAGAATTCAGGGTCAGACAATGGACCGTATTCTGATTCACGTAAAGCACGACGATACGGTTTTGTATTTTGTAAAAATGTTTTAAAATTTGCAATACCGACAACATCGATAGCAGCATTAAACAAATCAGGATATTCGGTAATCATACCCAAAACAACATAACCACCATAGGAGCCGCCCCGTATAGCAATCTGTCCCTGTTTGGAATAATTGTTGTCAATCAAGTATTCAACGGCAGCTTTGTAATCTTTCAGGGAATTTTTACGGAGTTTATAGTTGTCGAGATTCATATAGTCGCGACCGTAGCCCGAAGAACCACGGGGGTTCGGTGCGATAATTCCGACACCGTTTAACATCAGGTATTGAAAATTACGGATAAACCCGGGTTGGAACTGACTTTCAGGACCACCGTGAGCAGAAACTATAAACGGAATCGGTTTACCGTCATAGTCGGCAGGTAAATATAAAAAGGCTGGAATCTCGAGACCGTCAAAAGTTTTATATTTAATCAGTTTTGGTTCGGTAAAAATCTTACGGTCGATACCCGCATAAATTGAAAAAGTAAGTTGCTTGAGTTCTTCAGTATGAGGATTCCACAACCAGCATTCAGGAGCATACGTAGGGCCGGAGAATGAGAGAAGCAAATTACCATTTTTATCAGCTCCCGCAAATCCTAACATTCCGTTTAACGGGGGAGAAGGTAGGTTTTTTTTGGTGGCAACTTCACGAAGTTTTAAACGTTCGTAACCCTCTTCGTTTACCTGAGCTCCCATATACTTGAAGTCACGGGAAAAGCCGATACCTTCAACTTCCCATTTCGGGTCAATCCATCCGTCATTGACATACTCGACTTTTGATGAGCCTACGGTCATTTTGGCAACACGACTGACACCGTCTTTGTTGTCGTTGCTGACCAGCCAGATAGTTTTGTTGTCGGGCATAAGAGTCGGTGAACCGTAGATTACATCACCGTCATCTTCGGTTATTTTTTTAAACTTACCGGTAGTTAAATCTAAAAGAAGTAAGTCGTTGTTTACATTAGATGTATAGTTGGCAATAATCATGCTGTTACCATCTTGCGATAAGTCGGCAATTGCATTGTATCCCGGATTATTTAAAATCTTTTTAGACTCTCCGGTGGCAATATCCATTTCGTAGAGGAAAAAATCTCGTTTATTTTCTTCATTGGAACGATAGTAAATTGATTTGTCGTTTTTTGCCCAGGTAACAGAGCCGATTTGTACTTCGGCAAAATCGGTCAGTTTAAGAACTCGACCTGTTTCTGTGTCCATAAGGTAG
Source organism: Candidatus Zixiibacteriota bacterium (assembly GCA_024276275.1). Lineage (GTDB taxonomy): Bacteria > Zixibacteria > MSB-5A5 > GN15 > FEB-12 > QQUK01. Next base: position 45,397 of record JAJRXM010000027.1, on the reverse strand, counting down.
AGCTGAGATTGTTCTGAACCACCGACAGAGGCTCCAACAATTGCCATTTGAGAATTATTGGAAAGGACAAAGTAGTCGATGCCGTCTTCAAAGGTCGTGAGTTGGTACGGCCAACCTTCGTTGGTAATACGGTATATTTGTGAAGAACCCGAAGCAGATGAGCGGAAAAATACTTTGTCACCGTCCCAGCTCATACCGGCAGGGGAGTTGGCTCCGATTTGTAAGAATGTCCCTATGTCGGGGACATATTTGCCCGCATCGAGAAGGGATTTTACTTTTGCGGTATTATCGGCAAAAGAAATTGCTGTTATGCAAAAGGTTAAAATTAAAGTGGAAATCATGATTTTACGCAGCATAAACAAAACTCCTGTATATGAAAGATTTATATTCTATTAGTTAGACGAAAATAGCTCGGAAAAGTTTTGATGGCAAGCAAATAAAAAAGCGACATTGCAAGATTCGCAAGCCGCTTCTATATAATAAGAGGGATATTTATGTTAACCGTTTACCGGTTCAAATCTGAATTCAACCTGTTCATCTTCTTCATACATAACACGTTTATAAAAAGCACATTCATGGCAACAAGTCAATTGTGAGTGTTGACGCATAATACAGTTATTATTTGATGACATCCAGCACGCTCTTCCGGCACCGACTCCGTTGTTGAGTCCGTCATATTTCATATCGGAATAAACTTTGCATTCGCCCAATATAGGTACCATGATACCATTTTTTTCTCTGCCGCAATTCATATATTCCCAGCAGTTTAATTTTTTGGACATACTATGTTACTCCTAATCAATATATTTTATGACAGCAGAATACTGACTGTTTTTCTTAAACTTGTTTTTCTCGTTTTCTGATGCATATTCGTTGAATTTTTCAAAACTCTTTTTTGTATTCTTGCGGTCGTGTTCAAACATATATGACAATGTAAGATATTGATGCACTAACGGGTTGTTAGAGTTAAGCGAACGGGCATCTTTAAAATACTTGATAGCTTTTGAGAAACGTAACAGCTTAAATGATGCTTCACCTAATCCGTAATATCCGGCAAAATTCCGTTTATCGATTTTCACAACTTTATCAAAATCACCGAATGCAGCTCTATATTCGCCGGCATCCAGATAGATATCTCCGCGACCTAAAAATGCGATAACATCTTTTTCTTTAACTTTGATAGCTTTATTGTAACAGGAAATAGCATCGTTGTTTCTTCCTTTGAACCGATGAATTTCAGCAGCACGAACGTAGTTGTCGTAAGCTAATTCCCATTTTTTCTGTTTAGAATATGATTCGGCAAGACCAAAATATGCTTTTACATTGTTAGGGGATACTTCAATAGCTTTGTTGTAATCGGCAGCAGCGGTAACATAGTCTCCCTGACCGAATGCATTTTTAGCAGAGTAGAAATAGTCGCTTTCTTTATATGTCTCTTCTTTTTTTGCTTGAGTTAACGGAACTAAAGTAGGAGAGATTTTTTTCGTTTTACCTTTTTTTATTATGAATGTACCACTTACTGCTTCATAACCGTCCAGTGAGACAGTATACGAATGTTTACCAGACTTAATTTTTGAATAAGTTAAATTTCCGGCTCCTAAAACTGACCCGTCAACTTTAATTTTAGCACCTTCGACATTTGCATTTAAAGCTAGTTTTCCATATCCACTAGATACTTTTTTCTTAGTAGATTTTTTAGCAATTGTTTTCTTTTTTGATGTTTTTTTAGGTTTCTTAATTGTTTTCTTTTTTGGAGTTTCTTTTTTGGGCTGTACTATTTCACTCTTTTCAACCGCAGCTGCTGTTTGTGCTAACAGTTTTATTGGCTCGTCTTTTTGTGTATAAGATTTTACAGACGGCTTTAGTGTAATAAAAGAATTGTTGTCGTCAGCGATTGTTATATAGTCGCTTCCAATTTTTTCATCATTAATAAAATATTCAATTTTATGAGAACCGGCTGGAATGTCAGAGACAGAAAAAAGTCCTTGTGCATCTGAATTAGATTTTATACCTAGTTCAGAGAAGAGAACTGTAGCACCCTCTAAGTATGGGGTATTGTTTTCATCCAAGATGACACCGATTACCCTGCCGTTACAAAAGTTTGAATTTCCTGCCAAGAAAGATCCTAAAATAGTAACGACTAAAACAAGTAATCCTACTACAGAATATAAAGCGACATTATTGTTAAGTTTTTTAGGCTTTAGAATGTATTCCCGGTTGTTGATAGATAGTATATCCTCAGAGTGTAGTTTTTGTGAGCCTTGAAGTTGAATATAGTTGTTATAAAAATATGCTAAGCCTTGCCCTTTTTTGGCAATTTGTGGTTTAGGTAAGTCAGCTTTAACTTTATCAGTATCAGCTTTTTTTGATTTAATTCTGTTTTTATCATCAATTTTGTGAGGTTCTATAGGAGTATTGGCAAAAGGTTCAGGTTTTTCAGAAGAGATAGAACCTATTTTTTTCATAATATCTGATTTTTCACGATTATTGATATAATTATCTGACTTATAAAGATTTTTCTCAATTTCTTTTATTTCATTTTCTGAAAGCTTTTTAATATCTAGAGGTTTATTTATTGATTTCTGAACTTCTGTTTGCTCTAAATCTTTGTAAGAACTTTGATTTAGAGGATTAGTATCTTCAAGAGATTCGTTATCACTCAGTTGTTGAGCTTCCGACTCCATTAAATCCGCAGTCGTCTCAACACCTAAATCATCTGAATCGGGGAGAGAGATATGTTTTTCAGGTATATATTCATCTTTGTCAAATGAATTATCGTTGTTTGAATCTTTAGAGCTAATTTCATTTGATTTACTCATATCAGCTCCACAATAGAAACATGTGCTTGAATTTACATTATTTTGTTCTGCTAAGCACTTTGGGCATTTTTGCACAAAAAAGCTCCTTTAAATTAGTTATAATTATTTAAGAATATTATCGACTAGTTGTAACATTTTCTTTAGATGTTCGGGTCAAACAAAACGTCAATAAAATGAGTTAAAATCTTTTTCAATAAGGACTTGACAATGGATGGTATTTATGAGTATAATTTTGTTTTCTATTTATAAAAAATTGGAAGATAATATAAGTTTCCCGAGGAGGAACAAATAGATGTTTAACCGTTCTAAGATGTTGTTACTAAGTGCTTTAACATTGTGTGTCCTGATCATTGCGGTTGGGTGCGATCAGCCTGAGGATGTAATTACACCTGACGGCAAAGCATATCTTACTTTGAAACCTACAGGATTGCCAAATAACCCTTCAGGCACTATATATGAATTATGGGTTGCCAATAATACAGATACTACTTCTTTGGGTAAATTTGGATATGACTTTTTCTTACAAAAATTTTTAACAGAAGACGGTTCTGACCGTCCTGATAAGGGTAGATTTTTCTTAGATGAAGCTATCGGCTCCTATACTACTATTATAGTTTCAATTGAACCTGTAATTGATGCTTCTCCAAATTCCCCTGCTTCAATCATGTTAATTGACTTCACGTCCAGTCAGACCATAAAATTAGTTTTACCTTTAATTGATTCCCTTTGGAGTTCTACTGCTCGATATAGCATGAAATCTACATCCGATGGAATTGATACAACTTCAACAGACGGTAGTTCGATTTGGTTTTGTAGCTTTGAGCAAAGTGAACGAACAATAACAGATACTTTTACAATTCTCAGCTGGACTTTGGATTCGGGTGATTATGTTCCGCCTTCTCTAATAATTCCGAGAACAAACGTAATTGGTATTGATTCTTCCACTTTAGTTGAAAACATAGATACAATTACAGTTTTAGGATTGGATACTATTCATCGTTCTGTTGTAAGGTTTGACTTATTATCTTCAGAAGATACTTCTGATTATTACCCGACTTCCTTAAATATTGTTTATGACACTATTTCTCGAACAGTCACAGCAGAACAATTTACGCAAGATGATTTTGACGTACCTAATCTGCAGAGATTTGGATGGAAATATCGCGGTTGGATAATTTCTGATGCAATTGATACAAATGCTGTCGGAACAATTACAAAACCGGCATGGTCAGTTTTTGTACCGATTTTGACAGATATAGAAGGTGGATTACTAAGTACTGGTACGTTTTATGATATCGCATTACCTGATGAAGCAAATCCACATGTTGATACAAACTTTAAGAATCCTCCACGGGTACCTCCATTCCCAGGAGAAGATTTTTTATTAAATCTCCCTGCTCCTCTTACATCGGTACCTAATTTAGCCGGAACAGCAGGACATGTTTTTATTACAATTGAACCGGAATTCTATAATTCCAATACTAATTTCCCTCTTTTTGCTTTCATCGGAGATTTGCCTAATTCTAGTGCAGCATCAGGATTAACATCTCAAGGCTATACATTAACAGGTTATATGTATAGTAATGACGGCTTTAGAGGTTTCCCGACTATTACTGTCATCGTTGACAAATTCTAAATATCATAAATATGATGTTTTAAAACGGCTTAGATTTCTAAGCCGTTTTTTTTATACTATTTTATGTAAATTTAACTTGCCAATTTAATATTTTTCGATATATTCTTGCCTGATTTATGAGTATAGAAAATAATGTAACCTATTAAATATTATAAACTTGACAGGAGATTTCAGAAATGGGAATTGATACTGGCTTATTATCGGTCATTATCGGAATCGTCGGAGTTATCTTTGCGTTAATTCTGTTAATGTGGATTAAAAGTAAATCTACCGGAACAGAATTAATGAAAGAAATTTCGGACGTTATTCATGACGGAGCAATGGTCTTTCTAAAAAGAGAATATACTATTCTCACAGGATTTATTGTTGTTGTAAGTGGCTTGCTCTTTGTATACACTACAAACGAAACTGCTTATTCATTTTTAGGTGGAGCTTTTTGTTCCATGCTTGCCGGTTTTGTTGGTATGAAAGCAGCTACTGCTGCTAACGTTCGTACCACAGCAGCAGCTAAGGATGAGGGAGAAGCTTCGGCTTTATCTATTGCTTTTTCGGGTGGTGCTGTAATGGGAATGTCGGTAGCATCGTTAGGTTTAATCGGTGTCGGAACTGCTTTCTATTTCTACGGTGATGCTGTGTCGTCATCTAATATCTCCGGTTTTGCAATGGGAGCTTCGACTATCGCTTTATTCGCACGTGTAGGCGGTGGTATTTTTACAAAGGCTGCCGATGTCGGTGCTGATTTAGTAGGTAAAGTAGAAGCAGGTATACCGGAAGATGATCCTCGTAACCCTGCTGTTATTGCTGACAACGTCGGTGACAATGTAGGTGATACTGCCGGTATGGGTGCTGACTTATTTGAATCTTATGTCGGTTCTGTAATTGCTACTATTGCTATTGCTGCTACTATTTCCTCCATAGGTGGAGTTGCGGTTATCGATACTATGCGTACAAATCTTATGCAGCTTCCTTTACTCATTGTAGCTTTTGGGGCAATTGCATCTATTTTAGGAATTTTATCTGTCAGAGTCTTTTCAGCAATGAACCCGGCATCAGTATTACGCTTGGTGACCTACGTAGGCTCAGTCGTAATGTTAGGTGCTGCTTGGTTTATAATAGATGAACTTGGAATAGATAGAAGCGTCTTTTGGGCTATTTTTGCAGGTAACGTAGCAGGTATTATTTTAGGTCTCTTAACAGAATACTATACCGCAGCAAAACCTATAAGAGATATTGCTGATGCATCTGAAACCGGTGCTGCTACAAATATCATTTCCGGTCTTGCTGTTGGAATGGAATCTGTATTGCTTCCTATTATTGTTATCTGTGGAGCTATTTATGCCGGGTTTACATTAGCCGGACTATATGGAATCGGTATTGCCGGTGTCGGTATGCTTGCGACTATCGGTGTTACAATGTCTGTTGATGCGTACGGTCCAATTGCTGATAATGCCGGTGGTATTTCTGAGATGGCCGGTCTAGGTGAAGATGTTCGTAAAATTACTGATAAATTAGATTCCTTAGGTAATACTACTGCCGCTATCGGAAAAGGATTTGCAATCGGTTCTGCTGCATTAACTGCACTGGCACTTTTCTCTGCTTATGCTTCTGCTGTCGGTTTAGATAAAACAGGTATTAACATATTAAAACCAACTGTTGTAATCGGATTCTTTATGGGTGGTGTACTTCCGTTTTTTGTTGCTTCCTTAACTATGAATGCGGTTGGAAAAGCTGCCGCTGAAATGGTAGAAGAAGTCCGTAGACAGTTTAGAGAAATTACCGGTCTTATGGAAGGCAAAGCCAAACCTGATACAGGTCGTTGTGTAGATATTGCTACTCAGGGAGCTTTAAAGCAAATGGTTTTACCTGGATTAGTCGCAATCTGTTCACCAATAATAATTGGTAAGCTTTTAGGAGCTGAAGGACTAGGCGGAATGCTTGCCGGTTCTACTATGTCGGGTGTGATGCTTGCTTTGATGATGGCAAATGCCGGCGGTGCATGGGATAATGCGAAGAAATATATTGAAAGCGGTGCTCACGGCGGAAAAGGGTCTGATGCCCATAAAGCTGCTGTTGTAGGTGATACTGTCGGTGATCCGTTTAAAGATACCTCAGGTCCTGCTATGAATATCTTAATTAAACTTATGGCTATTGTTTCTTTAGTTGTCGGCCCGTATCTATTTTAGTATAAATTGATTTTATTTAAAGGGTATATCGTTTTGATATGCCCTTTTTTTTTGTATATTCTTTTGAATAATACTTACTTTCAATAGTAGTAGTGATAATTGGAAAATCTTTTTGAAACTTTTGTCAGAAGGTCTCGTTAATAGAAACCATGGAGGTTTACAATGGAACAAAATAATGCAGGTATGGAAAGTAAGATGGAAAAGAGTAGTTCACTATCAATTCGCGGAGTTATGGAAGTATTTTATAAACCCGCAGATTTCTTTAAAGAATTAAAAGATCATCCTAAAATTTTAGTGCCTTATATAGTCTTTGTATTAGTAACGTTTGTAAGTTTATTCCTTTTAAAAGATTTAATAGTTGAGGTGCAAACTTCTTCTCCTCAATTCCAAGAACAAATGTCAAAAGCGGGACAAGCTGTAACTCCCGAAATGAAATCTATGATGACGATGAGTACATTGATTTTTGGTACACTTGCAATGTCATTGTACCCGTTATTAGTTGCAGCGCTTGCTTTATTTTTTGGAAATTTTGTTTTTGCCGGAAAAGGTTCATTTAAAAAGTTGCTGTCTGTTTCACTATATGGTGGGATTCTATACATGATAGGAAGTATGATAATAATTCCGATGGCACTGGCAAAAGGTTCTTTGATGGTATCATTTTCATTAGCAGTCTTAGTTACAGACTTGAGGCTAGAAAGTGTCGCATATACCGCTCTTTCAAAAATATCAGTATTTCATATATGGGAAATCATAGTTGTCGGAATAGGCTTTGGAGTTATTTATGAGTTTCCACGCAACAAAGGAATTACATTAGCTGTCCTATCTGTAGGAATGCTTTCTGTTATACATATTGGATTTGCAGCAATCGGAGCAATGTTTAGTTAAAGGAGATTTTTCATGAGGTTCAAACGCCTTATTATAAGTTTTGTTACAGTTGTATTATTTTCATCAAGCAATATTGCCGCTAAAGATTTAACCTTAAATGATTGTATTGAACTCGCATTACAAAACAGAGCTTCTATAATTGCTGCTCGTGGACGTGAAGCTGTTGCTAAAGCAGGGAAGTTATCTGCCTTAGGTGCATTTTTGCCGAGTGTGAATGCATCGTATAATTACAGCAAAGGGAAAGAGACAGATATTGAAAGTCCGTTTACTTCCGTAACTGAACAGGATATAGGTCCCAGTAAAGCTTTTACTGTTTCAGGAAATATCTGGGTTTTAAATGTCGGCAATTTCTTTTCTCTTGCACAATCAAAAGCAACTGCCGAAGCGGCACATCTGGATGTTTTGAACTCTGAACAGGATTTAATCTATTCTGTTAAGTTAACATACTTTGCTTACTTAGCAACTATAGAAAATATTGACGTACAAGAAGAAGCTGTTAAAAGAAGTGAAGAACAATTAAAGCTTATTCAATCTCGTTATGATCTTGGTTCTGCTTCATTATCTGATGTCTTAAAACAAAAAGTTCTATTCGGAAACGACCAACTGGCATTGCTGACAGCATCAAATTCTGTAGTTACTGCTGAAGCATCTCTTGCTTATACTATTGGATTAGACCCGAATGAAAATCATAATTTTTCAAAAGAGTATACAGAGAATTCTTACACCGGTACAATTGAAGATGCCGTACAATTCGGTCTGAAACATGAACCCGGATATCTTTCAGCGATGAAAGGATTATCCGCCTCTAAAAATGCAGTACGGTCTAGATTTTCTGAATACTTACCAAAAATTTCTGCCAGTGGTTCAGTTACAAGGTTTACGGGTACCCAAGCTTTTCCTGCATCTTTTGATTATAAATCTAAGACTGTCAGGTATGGATTTAATATAAGCTGGAGTATTTTTGACGGATTTTTTAGAGAGAGAAATATAACTACAGCTAAAATAAATAGAAATAATGCGATGGCTCAAGTTGCCGAGACAAAAAACTTTTTGTCTCGTGAGATTAAAACAGCATACTATGACATCGTGCAACAAAAGAAATCAAAAAATATTGCTTTAGCAAATGTGGAAGCATCAACTGAAGACTTAAAAATAACTCAGGAAAAGTACAATTTAGGTGCTGCTACAATTTTAGATATATTAAATGCTCAAGTTTCGTTAAAGACTGCCCAAGTTTCTTTTATCAAAGCAGACTTTGATTTAAACCTTGCCGTCGCAAAACTTGAGAACGCCATGGGGAAAATGTAAGTCTAACGAAGGTATTTAAAAGATGACTAAAAAGAAATTATTATTGATCGGACTAGGGGTCATTGTCGTTGGAGGATTAATTTATTTTAATCTGACTATGAATACGACTAAAACGACCAAAGTAAATATTGAAAAGGCAAAAAAACGAGAACTCGTTGAAATAGTCTCTGCATCCGGCAGAATTCAACCTCAAACCAAAGTAGATATTACATCTCAGGTAAATGGAGAAATAATAAATCTCCTTGTAAAAGAAGGTGAACATGTAAATGCCGGAGATTTACTGATAGTTTTAGATACTGTGCAACTTCGCTCCAATGTTGATGAGGCTAGGTTTGCTATGTCTGAAATAGAAGCACAGCTCACCGGGGCTAAAGTAACAATGGACCAAAATAAAGAAGAATATGACAGGCAAAAACGATTACGTACAGAAAACTTATCATCTGAGACACAACTTACAAATGCTAAATATGCCTACTTAAACGCTCTTTCAGCTTACGATGCTATGTCTGCTCGATCAAAACAAGTCAGATCACGGTATGACAAACAACTGGATAATTTAAGAAAAGCAAAAATAATTGCTCCGATGTCCGGAATTATTACATTTTTGGATTGTGAAGTAGGTGAAATAGCTCAAGGTCAGAATTCATTTTCTCAAGGTAAAACTCTGATGACTATTTCAAACCTTGATGTTTTTGAAGTCGAGGTAGAAGTCGATGAAACTGAGATAAACAAAGTTTCCTTTGGACAGTCGGTTGAAATAGAAGTGGATGCATTTGTAGACACCGTATTTGCAGGTGAAGTTGTTGAAATCGGTAACACAGCATTAATTACCGGAGGTTCACAAGATCAGTCTACTAATTTTAAGGTGAAAGTTATTTTCAAAGATTCTAATGTACGAATCAGACCGGGAATGTCTGCGACAGTTGATATTGTCTCAAACAGAAAAGAAAACGCTCTCTCTATTCCGTATAGTGCTGTTGTCATGCGGTCATTTGATTTGGATTCATTAGAACTCGCCAGAAAGAGTGAACCTGATTCAGATAGTGAATCATCTGTTGTTAATACGGTACAAGCAGCCGAAGCGGATAGCTCTGATGATGAAATTGATGCTGATAAAGATAGAGAAGAACTCAAAGGTGTTTTTGTAGTTCGTGACGGTAAAGCCCGATTTGTGGAGATAAGCACCGGTATTGCTGATCAGAAAAATATCGAAATCACAGACGGTTTAGTTGACGGTGACTCAATTATTTTTGGTCCTTACAAGGTTCTTCGAACTATCAAAGATGGTGACGATGTCGAAAAAATGAAGAAGAAAAAGAAAGAATAAACTATGGCACTGATAGAAACAAAAGACCTCTGGAAAACTTATGAGATGGGTGCCGAAACAGTTCACGCCCTTAGAGGAGCTACATTGGAAATTGAGAAGGGTGAATATGTTGCTATCATGGGTCCGTCCGGTTCGGGCAAATCTACACTCATGAATTTGATTGGCTGCCTAGACACACCTTCGCAAGGTAATTATACATTAAACAACAAAGATGTCAGCCGTATGTCAGACGATGAGTTGGCAAATATCCGTAATCGTGAAATAGGTTTTGTATTCCAAACATTTAATCTTCTAGCAAGAGCTACGGCACTTCATAATGTGGAGCTACCTTTAATCTATAACGGTTCCTCTACGCAAGAGCGAAAAGATAAAGCAATTCTCGCCTTAACCCGTGTCGATCTTGCCGATAGAGTAACTCATAAACCGAGTGAATTATCCGGTGGTCAAAGACAAAGAGTAGCAATTGCCAGAGCATTAGTAAACGACCCTTCATTGATTTTAGCTGATGAACCAACCGGAAATTTGGACAGTAAAACATCAATAGAAATAATGGGATTATTTGATGAACTGCATAAACAAGGTAATACTATTATTGTAGTAACCCACGAACGCAGTATAGCTTTAAAAGCAAAACGAGTGATAACAATCTTAGATGGTCAGATATCAACCGATGAAATAGTAACTCAAGAGATGAGAAACGCGGTAAACTGATTATGATAGGTGGAGCATTATTCAAAATAGCATTTGATGCACTACAAGCCAATAAACTACGGTCATCTTTGACTTTGTTAGGGGTGATGATCGGGGTTACATCGGTAATGACTATTATCTCAGCTCTTGAAGGTATGGCACAATCGGTTGAAGATGATTTATCCCGATTGGGACCGTCTACATTTTTTGTTCAAAAAATAGGCATGGCTATGTCGCATGAAGAATTTTTAAAAAAAATGAAACGGAAACCTATTGAAGCTGAAACCGTTGAATTGATAGAAGAAACATGCGATTTAGTTGAAAAAATTTCTCCTCGTGCTTTTAACAGAGCATCTATAAAATATAAAGATAAATCGCTTCGGTCTGTATTGGTGGGAGCAGCAACTTATAATTATATAGACATTGTTGATATTGAAGTTGCTCAAGGTAGATTTCATTCTTACGAAGATGATATATATCGCAAACAAGTTGTATTTATCGGTAACGAAATAAAAAAAGAATTTTTTAGCAATATCGACCCAATAGGTAAAACTATAAAAATTGGCAACTCATCTTATACTGTTATCGGTTTAGCTAAAGAAATGGGTGCTACCTTTGGTGAAAGTCAAGACAACTTTGTACTTATACCGCTTTCTGCTTACACGAAACAGTTTGGTACTCCGCGTAGGGGATTAAGTCTGGTTATCAAAGCTAATTCTGTAGCTGACTTACCTGATGCTATGGATCAGGTTCGGGTCGTTTTACGGGCACAGCGTCATGTTCCGTTTAATGAAGATGATGATTTTGATATTCTTACTGCTGATTCTATTTTAGAAGTATTGAATTCTATTACAAAGATTATCCGAATGGGACTTATAGGAATTTCATCTATCTCTGTTGTTGTCGGTGGTATTGTCGTAATGAATATTATGATGGTAGCAGTCTCTGAAAGAACCAGAGAAATTGGTATAAGAAAAGCATTGGGAGCAAAACAGATACATATTCTTATACAATTTTTATTTGAATCCCTTTTAGTAACATTTATAGGCGGTTTTATTGGAGTTCTTGCCGGATTTATAATTGCCAAGGCTCTTTTAGTTAGTAATTTTGGAATGGAAATATCTCCCTCTGTTTTAGCCATATCAATCGGTTTTGGAATTTCAACTGTAATCGGACTTGTGTTTGGAATTTATCCTGCCATGAAAGCAGCAAAGCTTGATCCTATAAAAGCATTAAGTTACGAGTAAGACAATGATACTTAGCTGGGTAGAAGTAAGAAATTCAATCCTGCTTGCTCTTTCGGCAATCGGTGGGAATAAACTTCGTTCGGGACTTACAATTTTAGGTGTAATGGTAGGGGTCAGTTCTGTTATCGGTATGGCAGCAATTATTGACGGTTTAAACGGAGCTATGAACGAGGAGATTGACTCTTTGGGGTCAAATGTGATTTGGATAACTAAATATGATCAAAGTGTAGATCGTTCTAAACTTTCAGATGAAGATAGAAACCGCCCTCCAATCACAGAAGATGAAGCCCGTACAATTTTAGCTAATTGTGATTATGTCGAAGGTGTGTCTCCTCAAAATTATTATCGAAAACCGGGGGGGAACGAAGCCAAATTTAAAAATAGAAGGTTTAATAACCCAAGTCTTATGGGTACCTGGCCGGATTTCATGAAAGTAAATAACAAATCTTTAAAATCCGGACGGTTCTTTTCTAAAACTGATGAACAACTTAGAGCTATGACGTGCGTTATCGGCTCGGACATAAAAGATATTTTGTTTCCCGAAGAAACAGCAATCGGTAAAGAAATACGTGTAAACGGAAATAAATTTGCTGTAATCGGTGTGTTAGAAAAAGTAAGTTCTAATTTTGGCAACGACCAAATTAACGGTCTTATTGCATTACCTCTTTCTACATTTAGTAAAATTCATCCTTGGGAAAAAGAACTATTTTTAATAGCAAGGTCTGTAAGCTATAACCTTATGGATGAAGCTGTTGACGAGATTACCGGAGTTTTACGTAATTTTAGAGAAGTACCTTTTAATAAAAAAGATAATTTTGCTTTATCTACGCAGGATCAATTTAAAGATTTTATCGGTGGTATAACTGATACTATATATCTAGTTATGCTTGTCATAACCTCTGTCGGATTGATGGTCGGCGGAATCGGGGTTATGAATATAATGTTGGTTTCTGTAACAGAACGTACTCGAGAAATCGGTATACGAAAAGCAATCGGTGCTAAACGTTCTAATATTATATTGCAGTTCTTAACTGAAGCAATGACTCTTTCGGCTACCGGTGGAATTATCGGAGTTGTTTTCGGTGTTTCTATAGGATTACTGATAAACGGTCTTATCGGATGGCCGTTAGCATTACCTATTTTCTGGATAATAATCGGTTTTCTGGTTTCAGTCTCTGTCGGGTTAGTTTCGGGAGTCTACCCGGCAATCAAAGCATCTCGCCTTGATCCAATCGAAGCTCTCCGTTACGAGTAATAATATGATTCTAAGCTGGATAGAAGTAAAAAATTCAATCATGCTGGCACTTTCAGCTATTAGAGGCAACAAGCTGCGTTCCGGACTTACAATCTTAGGAGTGATGGTCGGAGTGAGTTCTGTAATAGGGATGGCATCTATTATTGACGGTCTGAACGGTGCCATGAACGAAGAGATAGACTCTATCGGTTCTAATATCATAATGGTAAGTACATTTAAATCTAATATTAATTGGGATGATTTATCCGATTCTGAAAGAAACCGTCCTGAAATAACTGAAACAGAAGCATTGGCAATTCAAGAAAATTGTAAAACTATTGACGGCGTAGCACCTCAGAATCATTATTACCTTCAAGGAGGTAATGAAGCTAAATATAAAAACAGGAAATATAATAGACCGCCAATAATAGGTTCCTGGCCGGATTATTTAAAAGTTAATAATAAAGAAGTAAAAGAAGGTCGGTTTATAACTGACATCGATAATCAGATTAAGTCAATGGTCTGTGTTATCGGATCTGACATAGCAGATGTTTTATTTCCCTTTGGTGAAAAAGTTATCGGCGAAGAAATTCGTGTAAACGGGAATAAATTTCAAGTTATCGGTGTCATGGAAAAAGTAAAATCAAATTTTGGAAATAGTGAAGTAAATGAAATGGTCTTGATGCCTTTGGAAACCTCTAAGAAATTATATCCCTGGGATAAAGCTCTTACCCTTTTTGTTAAACCGATTTCACTTAACCTAATGGATGAAGCCCAGGATGAAATAATATCTACATTACGAATCCACCGTAAAGTACCTTTCAACAAAGAAGATAATTTTGCTTTGGAAACTCAGCAACAGTTTAAAGATTTTATCGGAGGTATAACTGATACTATTTATCTTGTTATGCTTGTCATAACCTCTGTAGGTCTTATGGTCGGCGGAATCGGAGTTATGAATATAATGTTGGTTTCTGTAACAGAACGGACTCGTGAAATAGGAGTTCGAAAAGCAATCGGTGCCAAGCGGTCTAATATAATACTGCAATTTCTTACCGAGGCTATGACGCTTTCGGCTACCGGGGGAGTTATTGGAGTACTTTTCGGGGTTTCTTTAGGATTAGCAGTTAACGGCATGGCGGGATGGCCGTTATCTTTACCTGTTTTTTGGATTCTGATAGGTTTTTTTGTTTCTGTTACGGTCGGACTTGTTTCAGGAGTTTATCCGGCTGTAAAAGCATCTCGTCTTGACCCTATTGAAGCACTTCGCTACGAATAAAAATTCAACATTTCAGCCTACACGAACGTCTATTTTTATATTGTCCTATATGAACAATTTTGTATAATTATATAGGAAAGTTTGTGTTCCTTAAAACCAAGATGAAGTATGAGAAAAGAAAAACTACTACTATTTATTATAATCACTCTTTGTGCTGTTACAGTATCTGCACAATTTTTTAGAACGTCAAGAGGTAGTGATAAAAACGAATACTACGCCCTAGACTATGCTCTTTTTAAATCAGACTCAGCAGAAAAAATAGCACGATTAGAAGTTTATTATCAGATTTTTAATGCTACTCTTAGTTTTGAAGAGATTGATAATGCCTTTGAAGCAGAGTATGAAATCTCAATTGATTTATTCAAAAAGAATAAAAAATACGATAGTTATCAACATAGCCAGCTTGTGCGGGTAAAAGATAAAAGAAAAACAACATCTAAGACAGATTATCGCACCAACCAGGTAAACTTTATGGTAGAGGAAGGGAAATACGAAGTTATTGCCCGCTTATACGACCCGATTCACAATATAGAAAAAATAAAGAAGTTTAAGGTAAAAGTAAAAAAATATAAAAATAAGAAACCAAAGATATCAGATATTGAGTTAATCCAAGCAATTGCTCCTTCCACAGAAGAAGGCTCGGTCTTTGATAAGGGAAGCCATCAATTGATACCTTCTGTTCGTCATAAATACGGAACCGACAAAAACATGTCAATTTATTTCTACATGGAAATCTATCAAGGTTCAGAAAAGTTTGAAGATGTCAAAGTTGAAACTGTCCTAAGGCATGACTCCAAAGGGATGCTCTACCGTGATTCGCTCACAACTGCTTTTGAGGGACCTGTGATACGTCAATTTCGAGAAATTGCTATTGAAGATTTACGCCCCGGACATTATGAACTGATAATTACACTACGGGGAAAACGAAACAAAAAAATCACAACAAAGTATAAAGATTTTGAAATTGCCTGGACACCTCAAGCTCTAATAAAATATGATTACAAGATGTTGATAAAACAGATTGAAATAATCGCATCTAAAGAAGAAGTAAATGCTCTAAAAGGAAAAGAAACATATACCGAACGATTAGAGGCAATCAATGCGTATTGGGAGAAACAAGACCCTACGCCCGGAACGTACGAAAATGAAGCTAAAAGTGAATTCTATAGAAGAATAGCTGTTGCAAATATAAATTTCTCATACCTGTTTGGAAACGGGTGGAAGACAGACCGTGGTCGGATCTATATTATGTACGGTGAACCTGATCAGATTGATGACTATCCTGTTGTACCTGAAAAAAGACCTTATCAGGAATGGCATTATTATCACGGTTCCAAATACCTGAGGTTTGTATTTGTTGATGTAAATGAAGACTGTGAATACCGATTGATATATCCGTATGACGGGTTATTTCAAAGATATTAGAATCAAAAGGAGTCTATAAGGTGAATATAAAGAGTCTTATTTTTGTTTTATTATTATCATGTTGTGTTACTCAAATTGCAGTATCCTCAGAGATTAACTTAACAGACATTGCCGTTTATGCCAATGCGACTGTTTACAATGATCCTGACCTTGATTCTGTGTCATTGGTAGAGTTCCCGTTTACTCTCAATAGAAACAACTTTGAATTTTATATGCCAGACTCTACCGGCACTAATTATTATGCACGTATTTTTGCTCATGTTGAACTTTTGGATGTTAGCGGTTTCCCGATAGACTCAACTAATACTTTGTTCACCGTTGCTGCTAAATCTGCCGATGATGCTAAATCAAATAATTTACGGTTGTTTAATAAACTTTCTCTATATGTAAAGCCGGGTATTTATTCTGCTCGAGTTACAATCATTGATGTCGTCAGCAAAAAAAAGGGTGAATTTTATATTGATAAAATAACGGTAGAAAAAAGTTCAAAAGAAAATTCTGTTAATATTAGTAATTTAAGCTCGGCTTACAATGCCGACTATGTAGGTTCTGATACAACACGTGTAAATCCTTTGATTAATAAAAACGGATACAATTTGCTTATGAATCCTGTCTCTGTTTTTTCAGATACTGATAAATCACTATTTCTTTATGGAGAAATCTACAACTTAGAATATACTGAAAATTCAAGAACTAAATATCAACTTATTATCAATGCTCTAGACAAAGATAAGAATATCTATCAGATGTTTGGCTCAAGATTAAGTAAAAAACCGGGGAGTTCTGCTGTCTTTGTAGAAACGATTGATATAGCCGGTTGGAATAAAGGGATCTATTCTATTGAGGTTATCGTTTTTGACTTATCTACAAAAAAAGCAGATACGGCGTACCTTCCGATTTCTATCATTTCACCTAAAGAAGTATTGCTTGCCGCTCAGGAGATTTCAAAATATGATGATCCATATAATAATCTTACTCTCAAACAAAAGCTGCAGCTAATCACCTACCTCCTGACAAACGACGAGCAACGAGTTTTGAATAGTCTTGGAGATAGAGGGAAGGAAAATTATCTTAAAGCTGTGTGGGCAGAACATGACCCTACACCGAGTAAAGATAAAAATGAATTCAGGGAAGAAATAATCAGACGGTATTTATATGCAAATAAAAATTATTCAACAAACGAAAAATTGACAAACGGCTGGCTTACAGACCGTGGACGTATATTTATGGAATACGGTATGTGGGAAGAACGTGATGATAAAGAAGCTCCCAGTTCGGGTAATCCATTTGTTATTTGGTATTACCACTCAAAGGAAGGTACCGGGTCAATCTTTGTATTTGAAGATTACTATGGGGATGATGATTATCGCTTAGTACATTCAGATGTAACAGGTGAGGTTTATGATAAACAGTGGGCTGATTGGATTTTATCAGGTTTCATGGACCTCTTTGAAAAATAAATACCGGATATAAAAAAAGCCGCCTTTGTCAAAAAGGCGGCTTTTTTATTGCATAAACATTTATTTTCCGCGTTTTACCGTTTTTGTATCAGCCTGTGTAGAAGACCTAACTTGACGTTTCACCGGTACAGTAAATCTTGTTTTTTTAGAGTCACTTGTTTCAATAGTAAAAGATTTTTCAAAGTTTTGTTTTAAAATATCTTTATTCAGCTTTAAGCTGCATGAAATAGTTTTTCCGGCATCAACAGATGACGGCATAGTAATCTCAAAAAACTTGCTCGCATACGAAACTATAGTGAGATCAATTTTTTCATCTGAGACATTAGAAATAGTAAAATTGATTTTATCTCTCAGTTTTTCACCGAATTGCGATAAGTCGAGTTTATACGGTTTCATAACTAACGGATATGTTGAGTCAGGTCTCGCGACAACATCAACAATTATTTGAACCCTTTTATCAGGTGGACCTTCATTCGTTTGAATTTTAGGTTTTTTGGTAATATGGCTTTTATATTTTTTTGTACTGAAAATAATTTCAAGTCTTGTACTGTCACCGACAGCCAGTTCCTTTTTTTCTAAAGGAGCTTTTGTGCATCCTCAACCGGGGACAATTTTAATTATTTTCAGGGAATCATCACCTGTTGAATGAAGCCAGAACTCATGACTGATTTTAGAATTTTGTGGAGCATACCCAAAATTGAAAGCAGATTCAGGCATTGTCAAGCGAGGAGCTGCTGAAATTTGAGTTGTTCCCAACAGAATGAGTAAGGCACCTGTTAGTAAGATTAACTTTTTCATATAGTTAAATAGCCTTTCATTTATGTAGTAAATTATTACTTAAAATATTTTTCTTCTATACGGTATTGAAATACGGGTATTATTCGTATTATCAAATACTATTGTTATAGAGCCTTTAAATTCTTTATCGAGGAATTCATCTTTTACTTTAATTTTTCCGACAGCTTTTCCGTTAGCAGCAATCATGAGAGGCATTTCAATAATACATTCATCAACGGAAGGTGTTAAAAGGGTTATTTGTAAATCTTGATCTGTTCTATTTGTAAGAGTAAATTCAACCTCATTGATAGAAATATCATTAATTTTTGATAATTCGCATTTATATGGAGTAATTGAAACAGGTTTCGCTGAATCAAGAGTCAAATGAACTTCTCCGGTCAAAGCCATTCGATACGGCTCATCAGAAGCATTTGTAAAAATGTATGGATAACGTCCAATCTGAAAAACCCGCTTTTTAACATCCCAAAGAAACTTAACTTCCATGCTGTCACCCGGTAATATAAAATCTTGTTTTAACGGCATTATAGCACATGTACATCCTGTTTTAATTTCAAGTATCTTTAAAGTATCATCACCTATGGATTTAAACCAAAAAGAACGAGCTACGGTGGAGTTTTGAGGTATCATACCGAATGAAAATTCACTTTGCAAAATTTCAAGTTCAGGTTGAGCCACTAAAGTAGACCCAATTGACAAGCTTAATACAATTATAATTTTAAGAATAGTTTTCATACTTATTTTATATTCTTTCGAGCGAAAATAGTTCCAGTTATATTTCGCCTAATATATTTAATAACATCAGTTTAGTCAAGTTTGTGTAAATAGTTCTGTTTAAAGGCTCTGAAAGGTTATAAATCGAATATTTTACCGGGATTAAGGATATTTTGAGGGTCAAATTGTTTTTTAATCTTTTGCATAATTGTGACAGTATTTCCGTGTTCTAATGCAAATAGATTTTTATGTCCGACTCCTATACCATGCTCACCTGAAATAGTACCCTGTAATTTAAGAGTTTTCTTAATTATCAAGTCATTCATTTCAATTGCCTGAGCCCATTCTTTTTCATTTGTCTTATCAGCAAGAATTAGTGCATGGAGTAACCCTAAACCGACATGTCCGAAAGCATGTATCATAATCTTATATTCATCGCTTAAAGCATTGCAATAACTGACCATTTCGGGAAGTTTGGAAATAGGGAAGGCAACATCATTTCTTAAAATAGTATATCCCGGTTTTCTATGCTTGATTGCATCTGTAACATAGTGCCTGATTTCCCAAGGATTTTGTCCGTCGGATAATTTTAATTCTGAACCGCCTAATTCTTCGCATATCGAGGCCGCCATTTCATTATTTGAACGCACAACATCGTCGGAGCCGTGAAACTCTAAAAACAAAGCTGGTACCTCTTGCAGATTATAGTCTTTGAGTAGATTTAAGGCTTCCATCACTTTCTTATCCAAGAACTCTATAGCAGCGACATCAATACCGTATTTACAAATTTCTGATACAGCTTGTGCGGCATTGTTCTCTGATTCAAACTTAAAGGCTGTTTTAAGTCGCCCCTCAGGCAAACCTGCTAATTTGAGGGTAACAGCAGTGATAACAGCTAAAGTACCCTCAGAGCCGGATATCAGGTCAATTAAGTTATATCCGCTTGACCGTTTAATCGCTCTGTTGCCGATTTTCATAATAATACCGTCACCGGTAACAATTTCAAGTTCTAAGATGTAATCTTTAGTACCACCGTATTTTACTGAATAAATACCAGAGGCATTTGTCGATACCATCCCGCCGATAGTGGCAATATCACCTGAACCACCGGGGGAGGGGGGGAAAAAGAGTGATTCGCTTTTCAAGTAATCATTTAAGTTATCATATATAATGCCTGGCTGTACTTTAACTTGCAAATCATCAGGCCAAAACTGAATTATATCTGTCATTCGACTGACATCAAGAACTATACCGTTTGCGGAAGGAATTGTAGACCCTTCCAAAGCAGACCCTGCTCCTCGAGTTGTGAGAGGAGTATCGGTTTCATTACATAACTTGACAATATCTGAAATTTGTTCGGCTGAATCTACCCAAACAACTGCCAGCGGAATAACGGGCTCCAAAGTGGATTCATCTTTGGAGTCGACATTCAGATGGTCAGTTTGTGTGGAGACCTGACCTTTTGGCATCACTTGTAAAAGTTTATCTATAATCGACATTCGAGAATTATTCCAAATTTCTTAAGGCTAAGAAAAACGGCTGCCAATCCTTTATCATTTTCGGTTTAGAGTCAAACAGTTTTTGGTCATCTGCTGATAAGATATTTTTATCGACAATAATCAGTAACAGGTATTCATCAAACCAGTCGTCATACATATTCCAAAATCCGTCTTTACCCATTTTCTTACCCCAACTGTTTTCAACTAACCATTTGACTGTCTCACCTGTTTGGGTAGTATCTAAGCCGGTTAAAACCATAGCATGAGTCGGAGCAATATCACCATAACGGATACGGTCTTTTTTGGACATTTTAAAATCTATTCCAAAAGTATTGTTGTAGTCATAAATATCAACATCCATGATAGCATCTGTTCTGTAATTTTCTTTACCTACATCACAGGCAAACCAAACAGCTTGAGAGTCAAGAATAGATGCTCTGGCATATTTTTTTAAATCGTCAATAGGAAGGTTTATGACATCGAAATCCTCTTGCTCATAGATATTTCGGCTTTCCTCTAGAATAAAACGTGTATTGTACGGCATAGTCGGGTTGTTTACAATGGCAACATAGTTGGGAGTAGAGGAACCATAATATTCATCAAAGAATGATTTTGGAGTGTATTCTTTTTCAATAATCTCATTTTCAGTTTTTGTTGTGTCATCCTCATCTTTGTATTCATAGCGAAAGACAAATGACTTAGGCGGTTTTCCATAGCTGAGAATTAAAAACCGGTAAAGTTCCGAGAGCATTTCTTCTTTTCGTTTGCGTAGGTCTTTTACTTTTTTGCCATTTTTGTGCATTTCACGAAGCTCGGCGGCATAGGTACGCAGTAGGGTTTTACCGAGATTATTTAGTGTTCCGGTCGACGATGACTGTTTAGTTTCAGGCATGATTTCTTTCGGAACTACACCATATTTTTCTATCAGGTTTAAGAAATAATGCATCCACCCTCCGTCACCAAAAAGACTCTGAAACTCACCCTGTAAAGAGCGGTCATCTAGGGGACGGTCACGTAGTTCTATAATACGCTCAAGAAAGAAATTTCCTTTTTCCAGTTTATCATAAAAAGCTATATATGATTCTGAAATTTGAAAATCTGAAAGCTGCAGCTTAGTCATTACTTTTGGAGTGATTAAGTTACCACCGGCAAAAACCCAGCATCGGCCTGAACTTTTTTGATTGGAAATCTTTGTTGATTTAAGCTTGAGACTATATAGCTTGTTATGGCTGATTACTTTTTCATGATTAAGCGATATATCTTTAATTTTGTTATTTGTGACCATATTAATTAGGAGATCAGCATTGTCATTTTTGCCTAATTCTTTTTCGAAACTATCAAGTAGTTTTTGGTCAATAGCACCGTCTTGAGCTGATACTGTAATAGAAAATAGCAGGAAAGCGATAAAAAAAATAGATAATTTTAATTTCATAGTTTCTCCTTAATGTGTTCGTGTAAAATACTGTGATATCTGAAATAAATCAAGCAATAGAGAAAAACAGAATTTCATAACTGATGTTGCAAATAAAAATAAAATTCCATACATTATCGAATAAATTCCATATTGATAAGTAAGAGTATAGAATAGTATGAGTAAAAAGAATAAAACACAAAAAGTAAAGCCACAGGTGTTAAAAGGATTTCGTGATTATCCACCTGCAGAACAGATAGCAAGAGAGAAAATGCTTGCCAAAATTCGGGACTCTTTTGAGCTAATGGGGTTTCTTCCGTTACAGACAGCATCGCTTGAATTAGCTGAAACTTTATTGGGGTCACACTACAACCGAGATTCTCTTAACGAATTATTCGGTTTTGAGGGACCTGAAGATGTAAACATGGCATTACGCTATGAATTTACAGTTTCTTTGGCACGATTTGTCGCAAGTAATCCTACATTACCTTTGCCGTTTAGAAGATATCAATATGGGAATGTCTGGCGGGTCGATAAACCGGGACCAGGGAGGTACCGTGAGTTTATGCAGTTTGATATTGATATTGTAGGTACACAAAATCTACTTGCTGACTCTGAAGTAATTGCTGCCATGGTTACTACAATGGATAATCTGAAAATACAAAATTACAAAGTTCGGTTCTCTAATAGAAAAATCTTAAACGGTTTGATGGAATATGCTTTGATACCACAAGAGAAAAAATCTGATGTAATGCGGGTTATTGACAAACTTGATAAACAAGGCAGAGATGCGGTCATCATGGAATTAGGAAAAGGTCGTGTCGATAGTTCAGGAGATAAAATAAAAGGTGTCGAGCTGGAAAGTTCTCAGATAGAGAAGATTGAAGAATTCTTAGATATCGCATCTGATAAAAATAGTTCAGCACTTAACAATGTTGAAAAGCTTTTGGGTGCATTAGAAATTTCTCAAACCGGAATAAATGAGTTACGAACTATTCAGGAAAATCTTAAGAACATGGAAATTGATACGGCAAAGACAGAAATAGATTTAACAATTGTTCGCGGGCTGGGATATTATACCGGACCGGTATTTGAAACAACTCTATTAGATTTACCTGAATACGGCTCTGTTTTTTCAGGCGGCAGATATGACAATTTGGTCGACCGGTTTTTAGGAAGGTCTATTCCGGCAGTCGGTTCTTCAATAGGTGTTGACCGTTTGTTGGCAGCACTTATAGCGTTGGATGCACTGGAGATGCAAGAGGCAACCTCTTAAGTCTTAGTTACAGTAATGGATAAAGAACGAACAGCTGATTACTTAAAACTACTCAAGCAACTACGTGATGCGGGAATTCCCTCAGAAATTTTTAGCGGAGATACAAAAAACCTTACGAAACAAATTAAATACGGAGATAAAGTAGGGATACCTTTTGCTGTCATAGCCGGCTCAGATGAATTTGAAAAAGGGGAAATAACTGTCAAGAACTTACAAGCCGGTAAAGAAAAAGCCAAAGAAACTTCTGACAGAGAAGAGTGGCTCAAAGCTGAAGATATTCAAGAAACTATTAAAGCCGCTGATATGGTTAAATATCTAAAAGAGAAAATTTCTTCATGACAAAAGAAAAAAGATATTTTGCCGGTATTGATATAGGTGGAACAAATATAAAATTTGGAATTTTTGATTCTTCGGGGAAGATAGTCTACCGAGAACAAAAACCGACTATGGCAGAAAAAGGACCTCAGGTCTTGCTGCATCTCATAACAAACATTGGTGAAAGACTATTGTATCATGCCGCTGACGATGATTTCGACATTAAGCATTTAGGTGTCGGTTCACCTGGTGCGGTCAATACCGAAACAGGAGAAGTTATAGGTCCCTGTCCAAATATTGAAGGTTGGACCGGTTCTCAAATAAAAGATACTCTGCAGGATCGGTTGAATATCCCTGTATTTGTAGACAATGATGTAAATGCTATGGCATTGGCCGAATATACGTATGGTGCTGCCCAACATAAAAATAATGTTATCTGTTTAACTGTCGGTACAGGTATCGGTGGAGCTTTTATCTATGAAGGTAAAATTATGCACGGAAGTAATTTTACCGGCGGTGAATTAGGACACATGACAATAAACTTTGATGGACCTGCTTGTGCCTGTGGAAACAACGGGTGTCTTGAGGCATATTGTTCATCAAAATATATTATTAAGAGAGTTAAAACTTTATTAAACGGAAATTTAGGACCTGTATTTACAAATTTGTTAAATTCAAATATTGAAAATCTAACTATAAAAAAACTTTTTGTTGCCAATAAAAAAGGTGATAAAACTGCCTCTTTAGTCATCGCTGAAACAGCATCATATCTAGGAATAGGATTGTCGGGTATAGTAAATTTGTTAAATCCCGAAACTGTAGTTATAGGCGGCGGTATAACAGACGGTGGTGGCAGATTTGTTGAATTGGTTTCAGAAGAGTTAAAAAAACATGCCTTTTCATCTGCCGTAGAAAAATTACAAATTGTGAAAGCCTCTTTAGGTAATGACGCAGGTTTTATAGGGGCCGGTCTTTTAGGTGAAAACAGGTAAAGGAGTCAATATGGAAAAAAAAACAAAAGCTGATGAACCGTTAGAGTTCAAAATTTCTCTATGGCACGGATATATTATTTCAGGAATTTTTCTACTCTATGGTGGTGTACAGATTGTTCTTTCGATTCTAGATCGCAATTATGCAACAATGGGACAGATGATTCTTTTTGCCGCTATAGGTCTTATTCTTCTTATGATAGTGCTTTCTTTCGGTGAAGGGAAAAAAATTGGTTGGTATGGGTTAATAGGTATGAATATTGTTATTATTTTATTAGCTCTAATCGGATATACGCAGTATGAGAATATCATATTATTAGTATTATCAGCGATTTCACTTTATTTGCTTTATTCAGAAAAAACAAAAAGTTATTTGTAAAAACTATGTTAATTTTCAGTTGACATCTTACATAAAAATGGTAGATTGTCAATTCTTAACCAATAATAATTGGCGCCCTAGCTCAGTTGGTAGAGCAACGGACTGAAAATCCGTGTGTCCGCAGTTCAATTCTGCGGGGCGCCATTTTTTTACTCCACACAAATAAATTATAAAATCTATTAAATTTCAGCTAATAATTCCGACAAGTAAATAAGAAGAATAAATTTATATTGGAGCTTATTATACATGAAAGCTGTTGATTTTAATCTAAAAGATCATTTAGATTTTGACTTTGAACACGGGGTAACCTCATTCAAAGACTCAAGATTAGTAATATTTGATTCAAATGCTATCGGATTATTACGTCAAAATCTGATTGAAGAAATTGGATTTGAAAAAGCCAGGGCTTTTTTCTTAAAATTCGGCTATCAAAATGGATATACTGACTTTATGCAGATGAAAATAAATTACTCTTTTGAATCAGAAATGGAATTATTAGCCTCCGGACCGATTATCCATACGTGGGAAGGTATTGTATCTGCAAAACCGATAGAAATAAATTTTGACCGTGAAAAAGATGAGTTTTATTTTACAGGTAACTGGGGTAACTCTTACGAGGCAGAGCAACATTTGAGTTTTAATGAAGTAGCCGACGAGCCGACTTGTTGGTCTCTTATGGGATATGCAACCGGTTGGTGTACTGCCTTTTTTGGTAAACTTGTAGTAGCAATTGAACCGGTTTGCCGAGGAAAAGGTGATTCTCATTGTGAATGGAAAATTCAAAGACCGGCTGCATGGGGAAAGTTGGGCGAACCTTATATTAAAATTTACGAAGAATTGATGTCGGGTAAATAAATGGCTGAAAAATTAATAAAATATTACAAGTATATCCGAGAAGTTGCGGGTTATACCGGAAAAATAGATTTAGCTACATCTACAAAAATACCTTCTACTAGAGCTGCTATGGAACCCGATTCGTAAGAAAATATAGAAAAATTCAAAAAAGCTATAAAAAAAATTACCCATAAAGAACCGCCGGAATTAGACTAACTCATTTACATCCCCATAAAAACATCCTTTTAATAAAATAAATCAGTTGAATTTCAGATAAAAATTCTGAATATTCATTCTATGCAATTAATTAAAACTATATTTGAATCAGTTCTGCTTATTGAACCTAATCTATTCAAGGATAACCGAGGATTTTTCTTTGAGTCATATCAAAAGAAGAAACTCAAACTGCTAGGTATAGAGAGAGAATTTGTGCAGGATAATCATTCTTTCAGCAAAGATATCGGTACAATTCGAGGAATGCATTTTCAATCTCCTCCGAATGCTCAAGCGAAACTTATCAGAGTGCTGTCCGGTTCTGTTACTAATTACATAGTAGATATTCGGAAAAACAGCCCTACTTTTAAACAATTTGATTTTGTACAGTTATCATCTGAGAACAAACTGCTATTATATATTCCCGTCGGATTTGCCAATGGGTTTAAAACTCTTGAAGAAAATTGTGAAGTGCTGTATAAAGTAGATAATTTCTATGCACCGGAGTCTGACCATTCATTTGCTTATAATGATATTGAAATCGGTATTGACTGGGGTATATCAACTCCTGTCTTGTCAGAACGTGACGAAAAAGCTCCTCTTTTTTCTGAGATTGAAACTCCTTTTCTATATGGTGATAAAATATGAAGAAGATTCTAGTTACTGGTGCGGGTGGATATATTGGTTCAGTATTAGTGCCAAAACTGCTACAGAGTAAATATGAAGTTATAGCAATTGATAGATTCTTTTTTGGAATGAAAAAATTACCTGAAAATAATTCATTACATATTATCCGTGATGATTCAAGAAAATTACAAAAAGAAATATTTCAAGATGTATATGGCGTAATTGATTTAGTTGCTATATCCAATGACCCCTCGGCAGAACTTTTTAAACAACCGACCATCGAAATCAATGCCGAAAGCAGAATTCATACTGCTACTCTTGCGAAATCTTGTGGAGTCAAAAGATATATACTTCCTTCGAGTGCATCAATATATGGCTACCATGATGAACTCTTAGATGAAACCTGCCCGACAAATCCACTGACTGTCTACGCTAAAGCAAATGAACAGGCAGAACAGGGGGTTCTTCCGCTTGCCGATGAAAACTACACCGTTACAGTTTTACGTCAGGCAACGGTCTACGGTCTGTCTCCTCGTATGCGGTTTGATTTAGCTGTCAACGGAATGACTTATGGATGTTATAAGAACAGGAAACTTCCTCTGATGCGTGACGGTTCGCAATACCGACCGATGCTGCACGTGCAGGACACTACCGATCTGTTTTGTCAACTCCTGGAAACGGATAGCTCTTTAATTAACAAAGAAATTTTTAATGTCGGTTCGGAAAAACATAATTTTCAGATTAAGAATTTAGCAGAAGAAATTGTTTCGATTGTTTCTGAGTTTTTACAAGAGAATATAGAAATCGAATGGTACGGCGACCCCGACAAACGAAGCTATCGACTTAATTTTGATAAAATAGAAACAAGACTCGGATGGAAAGCTAAACGAAATTTAAAAGATTCTGTCTTGGAAATCCTACAAGCTCTACAAGACGGTACAATCAAAAAAGATGATTCGACTATCACTCTCGAATGGTACAAACAATTGGTCGAGTGGCATAAACGAATTAAAGAGGTAGAAAAATACGGCGGTATTTTGGATATAGAATGAAAAAGAAAAAAGTATTACTTCTCGGAGCCGCTGGACAGCTTGGAACAGATATTGTCAGGTTTACAAAATCTGAAAATATAGAAATTATACAATCTGTACGGACTGATTTTGATGCCGAGATAGATGAGCCGGAAGATACCCTATCTAAACATAAAGACTGCGACTATCTGATAAACTGTATCGCCTACCATAAAGTTGACCAATGTGAGGATAACAGCAGGAAAGCTTATGCCGTTAATGCTGATTTTATGAGAAAATTAGCTCTGTTTACTGTAAAGCATAATATGACTCTTGTCCATTTCAGTACTGATTATGTCTTTGACGGGATGAAAAACAGATTGCATAAAGAAGTAGATTGCACAGAACCTTTGAACGTCTACGGCAATTCAAAACTTAACGGTGAAAAATTAATAAAAGTTTATGGAAGAAAATATTATATCTTTCGGGTATCATCATTGTTCGGTTCAAAAGAAACCGAAGACCCGAATATTAACTTTGTTGAAAAAATGATACACGCTGCCAAATCCGGGACAAAGTTAAAAGTTATAGATAACCAGATAATTTCACCTACTCATACTAAAGATGTTGCTTTAGTTTTAAAACATTTTATTGAAAGAAATTATGACCACTATGGGACATATCATTGTTGTAACAGCGGGACATGTTCATGGTATCAGTTTGTGAAGAAAATATTTGATATTTCACGTTTAAATACAGACCTTACACCTGTGTCGTATGATTCATTTCACACCCACGCCAAACGACCGCAGTTTTGTGCGATGGATAACACAAAACTTTCCAAGATTTATAAGATGAAAAACTGGGAAGAGGCGTTAGAAGAATATATAGAACTTAAAGGATATAAAGCGTAATGAATGACAAAATTAAAAAAGGGATTATCTTAGCAGGAGGAAAAGGCACCAGACTGTTTCCCGCTACAAAAGTTGTTGGAAAACCACTACTGCCCGTCTATGACAAACCACTCATATTTTATCCTCTGTCGACTTTGATTGCTATGGGAGTCAAAGATGTTTTACTCATTTCGACCAAACGAGACCTTCCCGGGTTTAAACAACTGCTTGGTGACGGTTCCGACTACGGTATCACTATCAGATATCAGATTCAGACTATTGCCAAAGGTATCCCCGATGCTTTTGTACTCGGAGAAGAGTTTATCGGCGATGACAACATCGTATTGTTGCTTGGTGATAATATCTTTGACCCGGTTGACAAAGTAGTCGATGCGGTCAAAAACTATCAGTCAGGCTCGCTTATATTCGGATTTCCTGTCTCTAATCCTGAAGTGTTTGGTGTTGCAGAGGTTGACGACAATGGTAACGTTACCCACATGGAAGAAAAACCGAAAGTTCCGAAGTCTGACCTTGCGATTATCGGCCTGTATATTTTTGACAAGCAGGTTGCCTCAGTTGCCAAAAAGCTAACTCCGTCAGATAGGGGAGAGCTAGAGATTTTACACGTCATTCAGCATTATTTAGACAGTAAAGATTTGAAGTTTGTCAATTTAGGTAAGTCGTTTAATTGGTTTGATGCAGGTAATCCTGATTCGGTTCTTGAAGTCTCCCAATATGCTGCCTCTAAAAACGATGTGTCTTTTGGTTCAATAGAGACAGCCGCTTTTCACAATAACACAATAGACAAATCAAAACTGACTAATTTGGTAGAAAGTATGCCAAATTGTATGTATAAAGCTAAGTTAGAGGCTTATATTAAAGCATTGGATGAATAAATTCATTTAGCTAAAAATACTGTTTGATTTTATTCAAATAATATTTTATACTTGGCATCTCTGATTTAGTGGAGAAATCAATCAGAGTCATATTGGTGGGGTTCCCGAGTGGTCAAAGGGAACAGACTGTAAATCTGTCGGCGACGCCTTCGAAGGTTCAAATCCTTCCCCCACCATATTTTATTTACTGCTTAATAAACCGATATACAATTCAATCGACTTCTTTACATACATCATACTTATTGCTTAAATCTATAGTCGAATACCTATACTAACTTTATACAAAAATACTAATAAAAAAGGTCAGGACTTGAAAAGACCTGACCAAAAGTTATGATATAGATCGATATGTATTAAAATCTAAATCCTGCTGTGACAATAAACGTAGGAATAACTGCAGAAGCATTTCCGGCCGTTGAAAATGTAACAATTGTTGGGAATTCAACCCGCATATCAAAGTTTTCAGAAAAGCTTTTACCTACACCAAGATTAAAGACAGTACCAGCACCGGAAGCACTTTCTGACTGCATACTTCCACCACCCGGCATAATTGTACCAAGAGAACCGTCAGTTGCACTTTTTTCTTCCCAATCAACTGAAATACTTGCCAATCCCGCACCAACAATAAAATATGATTTTGTTGTAGATTGGTCATAACCAATAAGGTAATTTGCCATAAGACCAAAAACAAAGATATCAGTTGTTTCGTCGTATATATGAGGTGCTCCGGTATCAAAGTTATAACCGTCTTCAGAGGACTCTTCAAAACTACCACCAAACAATAGAACGCCTAATTCTAAGCCTCCGTTTGGATATGAAAGAAGATAATTTCCACCAACACCATAAGCAATACCACCGTGTATATCAGTACCTAGACCTCCACGAACTCCTATTTTAGGCGAAACTGTTTGTGCATCGACATTACTTACTAAAACTGCTATAAAAGCAATTGCAGTTATAATAGTACTGATTTTTTTTACAAAAACATTCATAGAACTTCTCTCCTAGTTTTATTAAATTATACATTATTGATTAAACCTGCTTCAATCTTTAGGATATTATAGCTATCATGGTTAAACTAGTCAACTAAAATAGTTATAGAAAATATAGGTAGCACAAAGTGTTTTCAACGCATATCATTTTCATATATTACAGCAAGAGATATTTGACATAGAGAACAAAGTACGATTTATATAGTCATTCATTTGGAACAATTGATTGATTATTACGAATAATAGCTTATTGTATGAATTCATAATTATGTCACTATTTTAAAACTGTCGGGTTTCTCATAATTATAATTTTTGGAATCGGAACCATGACCTACAATTTTTATTATTTATTTGATGTTACCAAGGAACTGTTTTGACTGTTACTCAAAAAATTAAAGAACATAAAGATTACACCGAGGGGTCGATACTCAACTCTATTCTTAAAATGGGGCTGCCTTCGATGTTTGGATTTCTGGCACATCATATCTACGCTATGGCAGATATGTTTTGGGTATCCCGGTTACCGAACAGCGAACCGTCGGTTGCGGCTATTACATTTTTCTCAAATCTTTTATGGGTTCTGTTTGCCTTTAATTCTCTTATCGGTCCAGGGTCGGTTGCTATAATTTCGCGTAGGTACGGTGAGAAAGATTATGATAATACCGAAAAAGCTATCAAAGAAACGATTGTACTCAAGTTGTTTTTCGGAACATTGCTGGGTGTTTTCGGATGGTTATATTTGAAGGAAATGCTGACCTTTCTCGGAGCAGAAAAAGAGGTTCTTGATTTAGGAATTTCGTACGGTAAGATATTACTGTTCGGCATGCCGATAATGTATGCGACCTATTCATTTTTTACGGCTCTACGTTCAATAGCAAATCCAGCTCTTTCGATGGGGATGATGATCGGTTCTAATCTATTAAATGCAACTTTAGACCCACTATTTATTTTTGGATATTTTGGATTCCCTGAGTTAGGCTTACAGGGAGCAGCGGTAGCCTCGATAATTAGCTATTCACTTACATTTTTAATCGGTGCAATACTATTTAAAACAAAATACACTAATATTAAAATGCATCTTATAGGGAGAACATCGATGTCTATAAAATCGATGTGGCAGATGCTTAAAATAGGAACTCCGGCATTACTTGGGGAGATTACATTTTCCGGTTCACGCATGTTGTTAACACCGCTGGTTGCCTCGTTCGGTATGTCAGTCGTAGCCGCTTATGGCGTAGGAATACAAGTTTTTGGATTTGGAATTATGTTAATTGTCGGAATAGGGTTAGGGCTTTCATCATTAATTGGGCATAATTTGGGTGCTAATAAAGTTGACAGAGCCAAAACTACTGCT
Organism: Candidatus Zixiibacteriota bacterium; assembly: GCA_024276275.1. Lineage (GTDB taxonomy): Bacteria > Zixibacteria > MSB-5A5 > GN15 > FEB-12 > QQUK01. The sequence continues at coordinate 13,707 of JAJRXM010000027.1, read as the reverse complement.
AATCATTCTATTGTATTAGGAATTGGAATTCTGACTGCTTTTGGGTTTCTGACTTATTTCTTTGGTGAGTTCTATATGTCTCTCTTTTTTGATTCGCCCGAAACAATTGCTATCGGAACCGAGATGCTTCAGATATGGGCAATCGGGTTTCCTGCTTATGGAGCGTTTATTATGTTAGAACAGATACATTCAGGGGTAGGTCTCAATACACCGTTTATGATCATGTCTGTAATTCATGGGTGGGGATTACAGGTTATTCCTGCTTTGATAGCAACAACATATTTCGGATTTGATAAAACAGCTATTTGGTGGATTTTTACAATTTCAGGATTTATTTCTGCAATGATTTTCTATACTTATTACCGTAGAGGAAGATGGCTGACTGTACAGGTTTAACCTATTGCTTTTTATGCAGTTTTGGCGTATAATCACGACATGAATGAATCAAGTTATGAAGGAAAACAGGATGATATCCGCGACTGGAAAACTCCTAAAATAGAGATATTTGAAAATATCTACCCTGATAGAGATTATTCGATTACGATGACTATTCCTGAGTTTAGTTGTGTCTGCCCAAAGACAGGACTTCCTGATTTTGCTGTTTTGACTCTCAATTATGCTCCCTCTGAAAATTGTATTGAACTAAAAAGTTTTAAAGAATATCTTCTGGCATATCGTAATAAAGGTATTTTTCACGAGAATGTTGTGAATAAAGTTGTTGATGATATTGTCAAAGTAATTAAACCGAACAGACTAAAACTGGTCGGGGTGTTTAATTCACGAGGCGGTATTCAAACAACAGTTCAACGAGAATATACCCGAAAATAGCAATCGAAATGAATAAAGTATTAGTTCTCTTAAGCGGTGGAATAGACTCTACCACAGCACTTTATGATGCCGTTAAAAAGTATGAAACGGTAACTGCGGTCAGTTTTAACTATGGCTCAAAACATAATAAGAGAGAACTGAAGTTTGCCTCACATCACTGTAACACTCTTAACGTACAACATGAGATAATCGAACTCTCATTTATGAATGATTTCTTTAAGTCTGACTTGTTAAAATCAGGCGGTCAGATTCCTGACGGACATTATCAGGAACCGTCGATGAGAAAAACGGTAGTGCCGTTTCGGAACGGTATTATGCTTGCTATAGCGGCCGGATATGCCGAGAGTATTGAAGCAGATGCAATAATAATTGCTGCTCACTCGGGCGATCATACTATATATCCTGATTGTCGTGAAGATTTTATGACATCATTTGCCGATGCGGTCAAGCTAGGAACATTTGCCAATATACAAATTCTGAGACCGTTTATTGACATAGATAAAACAGCAATTGTCAGACTCGGGCAGACTTTTGATCTGCAGTATCAATATACATATTCCTGTTACAAAGGTTTTGAACTACATTGTGGTTTGTGCGGTACTTGTGTTGAACGTAAAGAAGCTTTTGAATTATCCGGTATTACCGACCCGACTGTATATATGACTGCTCGGGATAATTCACAAGATGAGACTTAAAAGACAACTTCTTTAATTTTGTCATAATGAGCGAAAATTGAATGCTGATATCAGAGATTTTTTATTCTCTCCAAGGTGAAGGAATGCTTACCGGTCTTCCGTCGTTGTTTATTCGAACTTCGGGATGTAATCTTCGGTGTAACTGGTGTGACACCGATTACGCATCATGGGAGCCGACAGGCGAAGATATGACAATAGATGAGATAGTTTCTCATGTTGACTCGAAAAAATGTAAGCACGTCGTTGTAACAGGGGGAGAGCCGATGATTGCTAAAGAGATACAACAGCTATGCATGAGTTTAAAAGATAAAGATTGTCATATTACGATAGAAACTGCCGGAACAATTAGTCCCGAAAATATAGATTGCGACCTTGCATCTATCAGCCCAAAGATGTCAAATTCTACCCCCGATAAAAGAGCCTCGGAAAGCTGGCTAAAACGACATGAACGTGATAGAATAAATCTTTTGATTATACAAGAATGGATTGACAATTACGATTATCAGTTAAAGTTTGTAATAGATTCTCAAAACGATGTAAATGAAGTTTTAGAATTACTTGCTCAATTAAAGCGAGATATAGCACCGTATAAAGTTCTGTTGATGCCGCAAGGAATCACAAAAGAAGAGATAGATACAAAAAAACTACTAGTAGCCGAGATGTGTAAAGAGTACGGGTTTCGTTATTGTGATCGGCTGCATATTGAATTATTCGGGAATAAAAAAGGAACCTAAAATGCCTTATCGAATTTGTAAAACGCTGGAAGTGGAAAATGCCCACATGCTTTCCAAACATCCTGATAACTGTAAATATCCCCACGGACACAGCAGAAGAATAGAATTTATCTTGGAATCGGACAATTTGGACAGTAATGAAATGGTCTGTGATTTTAAAATTATCAAAGAAGCATGTATTGATTTTGTCGAAAAATTCGACCATGCCATTTGTATGAATACTGATGATCCTAATTATCAGCAGTTTAAAGATGATTTTGATGACAGGGTAATAGGCTATAAAAATTTAGACCCGACAACTGAAGTTATTGCGAAAGATATTTATGACCGATGTAACGAAAGATTGGTTGAGTACCGTAAATCTGATAAATCACGGTTTAAGCTGGGGGATAACGTAAAACTGGTTTCGGTTAGAGTCTGGGAGACATCAACGAGCTGGGCAGAATACTCAGAGTAAGTGCCGATAAGAGATATTAAATAGTTGTAAAATTTTACTTGAAATTTTAAATATATTTTATACATTAACAATCTGTTTACAGAACAGCTACTGATTAGATATACCACAGACTACTGTCTGACTGACGGGTTTAGTTTGGATTTCAAATATTTGTGCCGGAGTGGTGGAATTGGTAGACGCCAGGGACTTAAAATCCCTTGCACCTTGGTGCGTGCCGGTTCAAGTCCGGCCTCCGGCACCATTTAATAATAGATAGCAAAATCAAAAACCGAATCTTAATAGGTTCGGTTTTTTTTGTTAGAAATTTTGTAGGTCAAGAGGCCTGTCCTCTTGACTTTTTGTTTTGATATTGCATGAGAAGTTACTTTATTACGTCTGTCTTTTATGCCACCGTAGCTCAGTTGGTAGAGCAACTGATTCGTAATCAGTAGGTCAGCGGTTCAATTCCGCTCGGTGGCTATCTAAATTTTCCGACTATAAGTTTTTGTTGAAATACTCATGTTCATTTACGATTTTCCGTTTATATAAGTATAGGCAGAATCGCTAAAGGATTCTGCTTACAATTTATAATAAATAATGGAGCATACTTCGACAAGCTCAGCATGACTAAAGTCGAAACCACAGGGGTTTCGACCTACTATAAATAATAAGGATAAAATATGCTTGAGATATTACAAAAATTAGGGACGCAGCTAGGACTTAGTGGGGCATATCTGGAAATGTTCACTGTTGCTGTATTAATAATCGCTATAATTATTATTGCGTACATAGCTAATACCGTTGTCAAACGAATACTCTTAAAAATCGTTGCTCTATTTGTCAAACAGTCAAAAACCAAGTGGGATGATATTCTTCTTGAGAATAAATTTTTCTCCCGATTGGCTCATATTGCTCCCGCATTAGTCTTTTATTTCTCTGCTCCGTTGCTTCCTGAAATGACAAGTTTCATTGAACGGCTGGCTGCTGCATATATGCTCTTTTCTATCCTTCTTGTTATTTACTCATTTTTGGATTCTTTAGTAGATATATACCGCTCTTATGAAACTTCCAAGCAAAGACCGTTAAAAGGGTACGCTCAAATAGTCAAAATTATAGTTACGATGATGCTTGTGATTGTTATAATCTCTACTCTGATGGGGAAATCACCGACACTTATCCTAGGTGGTTTAGGAGCAATGACAGCCGTACTTCTCCTGATATTCAAAGATACAATTTTAGGCTTGGTGGCATCGGTACAAATATCTATGAGTAAGATGGTACAGGTCGGTGACTGGATTGAAATGCCGAAATATGGAGCCGACGGTGATGTGCTTGACATTTCTTTATACACTATCAAAGTTCAGAACTGGGATAAGACGATTACAACGATACCCTCGTATGCTATGATTTCCGATTCATTCAAAAACTGGCGAGGGATGTCAGAGTCGGGGGGAAGACGGATTAAGCGTTCGATATATTTGGATATGACATCAATACGATTTCTCAATGATACTGATATGAAAGAATATCAAAAGTTTCAAATGCTAAAATCTTACTTACAGCAAAAACAAAAAGAATTATCTGAATATAATCAGCAACATGGTATTGATGATTCTGCTTTGATAAATGGACGACATCTTACTAATATCGGAACATTCCGAGCATATATAGTTGCCTATTTAAAACAGCATCCGAATATCCATGACGAGATGACTTTTTTAATAAGGCAGCTTCCTCCGACAGACCACGGTTTACCGATAGAAATGTATGTGTTTAGTAATGATCAGGATTGGATACGGTATGAGGCGATACAGTCAGATATTATGGATCACCTGCTGGCAGTAATTCCTCTATTTGATTTAAGAGTCTATCAAAATCCGACCGGATACGATTTTAGACGTATTACAGAAAACTAATTATAAAAATGTGGCAATCTCATCAAGGGATTTTTTATCGATTTTAGGCACCTGTACATTCTCTTTTGGATAACCAACCGCTAAAATTAGAAATGGAGTTTCATATTTCGGACGTTGTAAAAGATCGCGAAGAAACAACATCGGTTTAGGTGTATGGGTAAGGCTGACAAGCCCGGCATTATGAATTGCTGTTATCAACATACCGGTTGCAATACCTACAGATTCATGAATATAATAATGCTGCTTAATAGTATCATCGGACAATACGGTATGCTTTCGGGTAAAGATAACAATCAAGTATGGTGCAATTTCTAAGTATTCTTTATTTTCATCAGTACCTAATGGTGCTAATGCATCAAGCCAATAGTCGGGTGCTTTAGTATCGTAAAATTCTTTTTCAACTTTTTCTGCTTCAGTACGAATCTGCTTTTTCAAATCGGCACTCTTAACAACAGTAAAGTACCAAGGTTGCATATTGGCTCCGTTTGGAGCTGTACCTGCTGTCAGGATTGCATTTTCTATAATTTCTTGAGGAACAGGGTCAGGTGAAAAATCACGAACGGTACGTCGGTTTTTCATCAATTTATAAAATGATTTTGCGTTATTAATCATTTCTTGTTCTGATATTCTGCTATAGGTAGGATGGGGGATAAGTTCATATTTTGACATACTATACTCTTTATTTGTAAAGTGATCTTTATGTATAGTACGTATAATAAGTAAATATTAGTCAGATTTAAAGAAATAAATTAAGAACAATTAATCCTGCAAGTATTCATCGACTCGATTTTCAGGGTTTCGGTTTAGTTTTATCTTAAACTTCTTATTATTCGTTTTATAATTTTGTAGAATTTCAGAAATTCTGGCACTTTGAGAATCAGCAACTTGGATTTTCTTTAAACAGGTTGAAAAAGATTTGTTTAAGTTATCTTCATCGTTATAAAAATCTAACAATTGTTTTCGTTTTTCATCCCAAGTAATTTCTTTTTCAGACTTTTGCTCTTTTAACTCTTTTCCGGCCAGAGCTAAATCAAGATATCCGGCAGTAAGTAGAAATGCTGTTGAGAGAAGAATAAACGAGCTGATTTACAAAAATGGTGTCATAATAATATACATTATTTGAGTTATGATACCTGTATATAATAAATATCTACTCATCGAGGTCATATTTGATGTTTTCAATTTATTTCTCTCCATCGTCTGCTTTCTATAATCATACTACTCTTATCGGACATTAATGAATGTATATTTGATAAAATTAATAAAATATCTAGGACTGTTCAAAATTAGAGTAGTTTCTCCACAGTAGTATCTATTTTGTCCGCAATAACATTCCAATAATATCGGTTTGCAATTTCTTGCAAATCAAATGAAACAGTTTCATTCTTAAACAGAGATATTATATGAAGCAGTTTATTTTCTAAATCTCTTTCAGAAGAATTATAAAAGAATTTCTTATTTTCTTGGTATTCGTCTAATCGAAGTAATTCGGGATAAGATAATTTTTCAGGTAATAGCGGATAGACTCCTGCATCGATAGCCTCCATAACTGAGATACCAAAAAATTCATGATCTGCAGTTGAGACTAAAATATCAATTGTAGTAAGAGTTTTTTGATATTCGGCATAAGAGTCAATATATCCCCAGTTAATTATTTCTTCTTTGAAAAACTCTTTTGATTCTTCAAAAACAATCGGAGAGTTTTTAAATGTTTCACCAATCACAGAAAGTTTGAACTTGATATTATTGGACTTTAATTTTTTAAGGACAGAGAAAAACATCTCAGGATTTTTATCAAACTCCCATCGAGCAACCCATCCTATATGAACAGGAGGAATATATTTACTTTTTGTAAACGGGTTTTGAGAAATAGCCTGTGGAATAACTATCGATTTATTTTGGGTATCAGCCAGTTCATCCAACATTTTATCTTCAGGCATTCTGTTCAGCATTTTCTTAAGAGCTTTAAAAAAAGAATCTTTATGAAAAACTGAGTTAAACCAGATTTGATCGGCAGCATTCATAGAGATAAAATTTGAGATAGCAAAGTGAAGGTCTCTCTCTTTTTCAACTTGCACAGGGTAGGTCAGTTGATTTTCATGGAAGTATATTACAGAAGGAAGTTTTGCTACAGAAGTTTCGACTAAGCCTTTAAACTCGGCAAGCGGTAGCATATCTGAACAGAAAATAAGATCAAACTTTTCACCGTTTTGAACAAGTTCGTTAACTTGGCGGGCAAAACTGACCGCCGAGTGACGCATCCGCCATTTCCATTTAAACGGAGGCAGAGAGAGTATTGTCCAGTCATGTTTGGAATAAGCGGAACAGCCATCGAGAAATGCTTTGTGAGAGCCACCATAAAAAGGTTCAAGAGCGAGAATTCTCATAGGTTAATCAAAAGGAATATCATAAAGTGATTGTCGAGAAGTCGATAGACTGTTTTGTAGTTTCTCTTTTTGATTTACTACAAGAGGCGGCGGTCCTATGTATCTATTGTTTTTAAATACGCGGACATGACCATTTCCTTTGTCAGGCATATAGTCTTTGATGACATCTAAGGGGTCATTGACATTTCTAAAAAATGCATTTATAGAGACGATATCTACTCCGAACGGACTACCAATATCAGACCATCGTATTCCGAATTCCATAACATTAGAAAAGTTCGGAACATTCAAAGAGTATAACTCGTTCGGTGTTTTAAGTCCAAGCCAGCAGACAGAATCGGTGCAATTGTTTTGCCATTGATGAAAAGCTGTATCGGCACCATGCAGTCCTATTAAAATTCTATATTCCGCACCGATATCATTGATAGTATCACCACCGTTGGTACGTCGACCTGTGGCACTAGAGAAATCTGTGTCTAAAAACAATGCTAAATCAACTGAGGTATCCCAGTAGGCAGAATCCCAAGTTGTAACATATTCATATCTGAACTCCAATGTAGAATCAGTTGAGCGGACAAACATTTTACGCAAATCATTCGGAACTTCTAATTGTGTGTAACCGTCAGCTCCATCTGTCATTACTAATTCCCAAAGATAGAAAAATGTAAGAGTGTCAGAGTAGCCAAAATTACCGAGCGAATCAAAACCGACAGCATACATAGTATGCTCAGAACCAATAGTATAAGCAGATGCATCTAAAATGTATTTAGCCGTTGAGATATTATCAACACCGACATAAACATCATCAATATAAAATTGTACGGAATCTATTTTAAAATTTACGGGACTGGTAGCAACAGCAAAAAATGTAAGAGTATCACCGATTATTACCGAGTCTGAGAGTGGATTAAAGATAGAGACCTGAGGAATTACAGTCGGTGTTGAGAATGACCAAATAAACTGAGACTGCAAATTATTTCCGTAAGTATCTTTCAGATTTGTAGTAATTCTAAATATGTATGTCGAATCAAAAGCAAACGGTTCAGTCGGTAGAAAGGCGGCTGTTCTTGTTACCGAGTTGTAAGATATTGTACCCGTTCTACCGTCAGCACTAATAAACGTTGTATCGTTTAAGGTAGTGATGTTAATATCTTTTGAAAATGTCACCCTAACTGAATCTGAGACACTCCCGATAGTAGTTCCGTTTATCGGGTAGGTAGACACAACCGTCGGGGGGATAGTAGCCGGGTCGGCTTCAGTTGTAAATGAGAAACTGAAATTAGAGTCTAAACTATTTCCCGCTAAATCAGATATAGTAGTAGTAATGGTTACCGTATAATTTGTGCTATAACTCAAGGAGGTAGAAAATGTAACCACTATGATAGAGTCGGTTAAGGTTGCAGTTGAAGCTTTATTAGATATAGAGACGGAACCGGATGTAACCGATTCTGCTTGAATTTTCTCTGAGAACACTATAATCAGTGAGTCTGTTATTGAAACATTTATAGCATTTGCTTGAGGAGTAGTAGATATAACTGTGGGGGGAGTTGTATCGGTTGTCGGTTCTGTCGGCTTTTCACTGCATTGGCATTGCATTAAAAGCGTCGATAAAATTAAGATAGAAAACAGAATAAGACTTTTATTTTTCATAGAGATTCCCAAAATTCGTACAAATAGTTTTACTATTATACTCGACAGATAAGATTTAGCTCTTTAATTCTAATAAGTTTTTGAAATTACTTTCAGAAATTGAGATAGTTTTGTTAGTTGTTAAATCTGACTTAATTTTCATATTGTTATTATATATCAAAGAGTCAGAGCTAATTTTTTGTGATTTGAGAGCTTGTTCAAATTGATTTCGTTTTATCAGTCTAATAATATTATTTTCTACATAGACCATATTTTGCCAGTCGAAAAAGGATATTTGTATATGGTTTTCCAGGCTTTTAATAAACGAGATTGATGCGTCAATTGAACATCCCGATGCATCGGTTTTCTCTTCATCTACACCGAGAACTAATAAACAATTATCAATTATTTCTACTGAAGCTATTAGTTTGTCGCCGTGAGCTGACCAAGTAGAAATAAAATCATATCCTTGTTTTAGAATAAGATTTTTTTCATCAGGAGTAATCAGTCTGTTTGAAATATAGACCCAAATTCGGGCATTATTTGAAAGTTCCGAAAATTTTATCATAATGTACGGCAAATATAGTCTATTATAGAAAAATATCAATTAAAATTTATTTTAATTAACGAATCAGATAAAAAACTGTTCAAAATAAGTGCTTTGATTATCCATTTTAGGAAGTATATTATCAAAAGTCAATTAATAAACATATCTAATCCAATGATGGAGAGAACTATGAATAGTTTTCATCGAAGTTTATTCTTTCAATTCATCTTGTTATTTTTAATAACTATTGCATTTACTCCAAAGACAGTTCAAGCACAATATACAAAAAAAGTAATAATGGTTTCCAGTAAGGAAGTTCCCGGTATTCCTGGAGCAAAATTTTCCACAGCTGTTCCACCCTCGGGTATAGGTTTAAGTGATTCAGGTAAGATTGTTTTTTCTGCATATCTTGAAATTGGTCCCGGCGGGATTACATCAGAAACCAATCAAGGGATATGGGTATATGAGGCAGCTACTATTCGTCTTTTAGCTCAGAAAGGCGGACCGGTTCCACGCTTTACTCAAACATACTTTAACGGGTTACCTAAAGTATTTATGGATCCACTCGGTAATATTGCTATTGATGCTAACTATGTTTCCGGCGGTGGCACAATATTTGGAAATGGTATTTTTATAGAGGAAAACGGGGTCTTGGTCCAAAAGCTATATTCCGATATGGTGTTTCCTAGCGGGGATACTATAGTTAGTATAGATGGAGTTGCTTTTAATAACGGTAGAGTCTTATTTACCGGGGGGTTAAAGGCCCGTCATCAAGATCTATTTCATACAAATCCGCATTCTGCCAGTATTACAATGATAATATTGAGATAATTAAAATTAGAGGGAATTTTGCACCGGTTATTGAAGGAGAGTGGATTATAGGCAGCAGTAGTTTAATGCCAAGTATAACTGCTGAAGGAAAAACAATATTTAGTATGCAAGCAACAAGAATTACACCCTCTGCCAAAATTGGAATAGTATATTCATGGGACCCTGTTACCGGTTATACTATTCTTCGACAAAGCGGAATAGATAGTACCTATACAGTCTTTGGTATATATCATCTTAATACGCAGGGTAACAATGTTAATAATAGCTGGGTCAATTTTGGTTCCACAGAAGGTCTTTATGATAATAATGATCTCATAATTGCTGAGGGAGATATAGCTGATGGAACTAACGGTTCTAACTTTAATAAATTTTATAATTATAGAGTATTTGATAATGACACAATAGTTTTTCAGTCTACTACGTCAGATGGAAACACAGGTATCTGGGCAGGAGATGTAACCGGAGTAAAAAAGGTTGTACAAGTTGGTGATATTGCTCCGGACATACCGGGTGATTTGAAATTTTGGCGTGTCAACGGGCTGGTCATGAATAGAAAAGGAAATATAGTTGTTTCTGATTTAGTAGTAAACGAAACAACTAACGAAGAAACAGTTGGCATCTGGATTGGCGGAGTTTCACGTCCTTTACAAATAGTAGTTAAAAATGATGAATTAATAGAGGTATCTAAAGATAGTTTTTTAACTGTGTTAGACCCTTGGATTAATTCTTCTGCTGACCCATATACCGGAGCAGACGGTAAACCCTCGGTAGTAAACAACGAAGCAGAATTTCTTTTTAGTACGAAATTTACTGAAGGTGGTAATGCCTTGGTGTTAGCTGTCGGACCCGGGTTAATTGTAAATTCAAATGGAGATGCTCCCGATGTTGACTCTACTGACGGTGTTTGCTTTACCGGTAATACCTTACCGGACGGCAGACCGGAGTGTACTCTTCGGGCAGCAATAACAGAAGCTAATAATCAAGAGGGACCAAACAAAATAACATTTGATATTAAAGAAGTTCCTACTATTCGCCCAAGTTCAGCTCTTCCTGAAATCAAAGACACTTTACTTATCGATGGTTTTTCACAACCGGGAGATTTAGATGTCTTAATAGATGGTGCTTTAACAGGAAAAGACATTGATGGATTATCATTAAGAGGTAGTGGAATCACAGTCCAGGGTCTTGAAATTGGATTTTTTGATCGTAACGGTATTTCAATTATTGGAACAAGAGAACAACCTGCTAACAACAATAATATATTCGGTTGTGTGCTCGGCTTCTATTTAAGGAATGGGAATGATTTCGGAAATGGTAGAAATGGCATATACCTAAATACCGCATCACATAATACTATTGGTGGACCAAACTTGTGGCAGAGAAATTATATTGCTAGTAATATCCAACACGGTATTAGTTTAAGAGATTCCAGTAAACATAACATTATTGAAAACAACTATATCGGTTGGGCAATAATAAACGATGTTGTAGGAAACAACAACAATGGAATTTCATTGAGTTATGGATGCGATTCAAATTTAATCGGTAACTCCAATGGCCGTGGTAACGTCATTAGAGGAAATGGGATGAATGGTATTTTTACACAAAGGTCTCATGATAATATTATTGAAGGCAATAGAATTGGCAGTAATAATGACAACGGTATATTTTTTGATTATGAAAGTACTCACAACCGTATCATCAGAAATATAATCGGATTAACAGAGGTTGGTAATTCGGATGGTAATAAACTTAACGGCATATATCTTAATAACAACTCAAACATGAACTTTATTGGAGGCAGGACTGATAGCGGAAATGTCATCTCAAGCAATATCCGAAATGGTGTTCTTATTTATAAGTCTGATGAAAATTCAATAGCCGACAACTATGTAGGAACTGATTTTTCAGGTTTGATAAATCGTGGGAATAAAGCTAACGGTATATTACTTGATGCGTGCACATTAAATGTAATCGGAAATAGAAATATCATCTCAGGAAACGATTCAACGGGAGTTCTTGTACAAAACTTATCTACCTTGAATAGTATAAGCGGTAATCTCATAGGAGTCGGAAATGATTCTTCAGCGGTACTTCCAAATTTATGGGGAGTTACTATTTATGAATCTCCTCAAAATGAAGTTGTGTCAAACCTGATAAAAAATAGCTACTATGCAGGGTTACTTTTATTATCTGACAGTAGTGATGTACTTTACAATACGATTACCTATAACGGTTTTGCTAAACATGATTCAACCGGCATATATGGGGGAGACGGTATATATGTGAATGGTGTCAATAATATAATTTTAGCACCGGCAATCTTCGGGTTTCCCGGTAAACAAAAGATAGCATACAATTATGGGGCCGGCGTTCGTGTGGTAGAATCGGCAAATCGAAACAACTATTTTAACACAATTCAATACAATCAAATTTTTGATAATTTACAGGGTGGAATTGATATTGATCCGGTTGGTGTTAACGATAGAGACACGCTTGATGCTGATGACGGTGCCAACAGTAAAATCAATGCGCCTTTATTATATTCAGCTACGATATCGTCAGCAAATCATCTTAAGATTTTCGGTTCTATCTTAAGTAAACCAAACGAACGTTTTTTCTATGATATCTATGGAAACGAAGTGTGTGACTCTTCCGGACTTGGGCAAGGTAAAGAATACCTGTTTAGCGGATTTGTAGATACCGACCCGCTTGGAAAAGCCGAAATCAATTACATTGACAGCATCCTTCTGATTATTCCGAATGCTATCACTATGACAGTCACTGATGACTATGGTAATACTTCCGAGTTTTCAAACTGTGCACCGGTTATTTCAAGTGGTGTAGATTTATTTATAAGTAAAAACAATTATATTGATACAACAAACATATATGATACATTAAACTATAAAATCAGAGTTGTGAATTATGGACCTGAGTCAGCTAATAATGTTATTGTGACAGATTCTATTCCTCAATTTTTAACTTATCTTTCTGATACTGTATCTCAAGGTTCATCTACATATTTAAATTCTATTCTTACCTGCAATATCGGAACTTTAGCACCCGGGGCAGAAGCCCTTATTTCATTAGTTACCGAGGTTGACTCATTCGGAACTATTATTAATTATGCGAATGTCACTTCGTCAAGTACAGATATGAATTTAGCCAATAATATAGCAGTTGATACGACCGTATCGCAAAATATTCAGACGAGTATCGGTGACAACTCAAATAATACACTTCCTGACAAGTTTGAACTGGCTCAAAATTATCCAAACCCATTTAACCCGTCAACATCTATATCATTTGCACTCCCGACTAAAAGTAATGTTGAAATAATGATTTACAATGCCTTAGGACAAAGCGTAAAAAGGTTAGTAAACCAAGAGTTATCCGCAGGTATTCATTCTGTCAGTTGGGACGGGAAAAATGACAACGGGAAAGCTGTTTCAAGTGGAATGTATTTATATAAAATCATAGCAAATGATTTTGTAAGTTCCAAGAAAATGCTTTTGTTAAAATAGAATTGCTCAATAAAAAAAAGCAGGTTTTTAATAAACCTGCTTTCATATTTTAAATATAATCTTATAGTCGTAAAATAGAGAAACTCTATTTAGATTTAGGGCGTTTTTTACGTCCGGAACCTTGACCGACAGATTTCTTTTTATTGTTACCTTTGCTAAACTTAGCCCAAAAAGGTT
>JAJRXM010000026.1 GCA_024276275.1 Candidatus Zixiibacteriota bacterium | reverse complement strand
GTCGGAAAAATCAAGATTGTTATAGTAAACTTCAGGAAAATCAGGAAGGTTGTCACCGTTGGTCGGGTCGGTATGAAAATTTTCTCCCGCAACATACGCAAACGGAATTTTTAGAATTCCTCCCGGTGGTATATCAAACGGACCAACAGAAAGGACGTTTGATTTGAAAAACTGTCCTGTAGAAATATCTGTACTGTATTTTTGGTCAGGATAGAGCCAAACAGAATCAAAAGGAGAGATTGAAGCAGTATAAATTTGATCATAATCTATTTCACTATTTGATAAGAAATGATAATAGTCGCCGTGCGATACAGGTCTGCCTATATTCCTATTCTCAAACTCACGAAAATTCTGTTTTGATTGTGGTCCGAAATCAAATGTTTTATTGAAATTATACGCATACCAATTATATGATGTTTTAAGGCTTTCTTGAAATTTTTCATTCAGATAATCTAAAAAGAATGCACCCGAAAGAGAAGTTGCAGACTTAATTGATTGACCATCAACAATACCTAATATATCTGTATATTCTCCGTCAATCGGGTCACCGTCATTATCAGCTCCCCACGAAAACAGTAACTCATCAGAAAAATTATTACAATCACTAAAAGAACTACTACTTGAATAAAGTCCTGCTAAATCATCGTTTTCCACTACATTGCTTCCGTTGTAATAACCGACAGCAAAAGATAAATGTAAACCGATATAAGCTTTTTTGATTGTCTGGGTTCCTATATTTCTTATTTCAAAATCAAAGAGAACAAAATCATCGGCATAGTCATACGACCATGCATAAGATTTTTTAGTAACTTGAATATTAAATGGTTTGTAATCTGGTGGAATATAAATTGAATTGCTAATATTGTCTACAGAAACAGAAACATAATCTTGTTCTGAAACAGCATCATCGAAATATGGACTATTAGGCTCTAAGGTTGTTCTATATCTTTTCCAAATAATTGGTACTTGAGATGAAATAGTAACTAAGGTATCTTTATTAATAATTCCACCAATCCAAATACTGCCTTGATGCAAACTTGCTATCCTAGAGTTTTTTGGATATTCAGCTCCATATCTGAATACTTGTTCGTTAGATAAACAATCTTTCCCTTCGCGAGCAGCTATACCTCCAAAGGATGTAGTTGTATTAGATTTTAAAACAAGCTTACCTACACTATGAACTGCATAACAGTTGGGGTTTACTTCGTCTTGTGAAAAAGAATTTTGAAAACAAACAAAAACTATAATGATTACAAGATACTTACAAATATATATTTTATATGACATTATTTATCCCGCATTAATTTTGTTTGGATGTTCTATCTGTCTAATTATATATGTTAATAAACGTTCACGCAAGAAAAATGCTTAAAAAAGATAAAATAATCCTTGACAAATATATTTTTGTTACACTACCTTACTAATGTAACAAAGACACTAACGGAAAAAGCTCAAGCGGTGTTTGAGGGAACTTTTATAATAATTGCTTATGTTAATTAGTTAAGGGAGATCGTATGTCTACTAAAAAGATTTTATCAGGGATAGTTATATCAATTATTGTTGTTTCAGCAGCGTATGTTGCAGGAACTGAAGCTAGAAACTATTTTCAAACAAAAAAGGTTCAAGAAGCAAGAGAAAAAATTAGTAAAAGTCCTGTAATGAAATTAAACGACTTAAAAGTCGGTGACAAACTGCCTGATGGGATATTTGACGATTTATCATTTCAATCAACGACTCTTGCGGAATATGTGAACGGAAAAACAATAATTACTTTTATGTCGCCTACTTGCAATTCCTGCTTAGAGGATATTGAGTTTATTTATGAGAATGTACCCAACTCAAACTATTACAATAAGTTTGTTTATATCTCTTACGGTAACCCTCGACTGCTTTTAGACATAAAAAATGAATACAATGTACAGTCACCGATTTTATATGACCATAACGCAAAGTATTCTTCCCAGTTTGATGTGACAATTTTTCCTCTTCACATGTTAGTTGATGAAAATTTAACTGTATTAGATATATATGCTGGTTCAATTACAGAAAATGATATAGAAAAAGTTTTATAAAAAATTTCATTCGAATGAATTTGACAACTAACAAAAAAATTGAAAGGAGTTATGTATGAAAAACGGATTTAAGCTATTTTTGTTTATCTGTTTCATGTTCACTTTTGTATTTTCACTGGCATTCGCAGGTCCGGGTGGTCCTAATTTGGAATGTGAATTAGGCTGTTGTTACATTGAAGCAACAACTGAATGTACAGATGGTTGGGGGACGCTGTCTGCTCCAAACGATGGAGTATGTATATGTGTACCTAATAATACTCAATGTACACCTCCACAATGCTGGTAAAGTAACATATTCTCTATCAAAGCACTCTCTGCAGAGAGTGCTTTTTTATTTACACTTTCGCTACACTTACTATGCTAATACTCAATTTGCTTTATTACTGATGAACTGAATAAACGAAAGAAAATCAGATGCACAAAAACACTACAATAAATATTACCGAAAATGGCTTTAAGCCATTTTTGCAGACAAAGCCATTTTGCTATAATCACATCCGACCGTTTTACTTACAGCGAAAAACAACATGAAAAAACGCCTAAAAAAAGATGTTTTATATGCGACTG
>JAJRXM010000025.1 GCA_024276275.1 Candidatus Zixiibacteriota bacterium | reverse complement strand
GTCAATAGCATGTATAAAACTTGCATACGCATTAGAGTTGATAGTCGCATTTGTACCTATAATGCCTATCTTGCCGTTTGTAGTTTTTTGAACAGCAGCTTTTGCTCCCGGTTCAATGACTCCGATAATTTTAATGTCGTAGTTGTCTTGTATCTCAGGCATTGTAACCGATGAGGCAGTATTGCAGGCACATATAATGAACTTTACGTTTTGTTCATTAAGAAAGGCTATATCCTGTTTTGTGAATTGGGTTATAATATCATTTGAACGACCACCGTATGGGGTCCGTCCGACATCACCAAAATAAACAATATTCTCAAACGGAAGCAGTGCAAGGATCTCTTTTAAAACAGTCAATCCGCCGACTCCGGAATCAAATATGCCTATCGGATTTTTCGTGTCTATTTCTGTTTTATTCATAGCGAATTAATTACTTTCATATTTAGATCTAAATCTTTTAATAGCTTTGTAAACAGCTTTGGCAACCTGTTTTTGATACTTTTTACTTTTGAGAAGTTTTTCTTCTTTCTTGTTTGTTATAAAACCTGTTTCCAAAAGTACCGACGGTGCATAGACTTTGTTTAATACAAAAAAACCTGCCTGGTCGACACCTCTTGATGGTATCTTAAGTTCTCTTCGAAATTCTCTGTCAACCATGATTGCAAAATCATGCGACTCGGTTTGAAACTCAGTCATAATCATTTCATTAATAATTCCTAAAATAGGGTCATTAAAATCAATCATTGGTGTTGATTCGGCAGAATTCTCCGGCTCTCTGTCTCTTAAAAATGCGGAGTTTTCAAACTGGGCGACCGAACGGGCTGAATCATTTTTTGCCTGTGCCAAAAAGAAAACATTCCATCCTCGGACATGTTTTTTAGGAGAGGCGTTGGCGTGGATCGAAATAAACAAATCGCAGGCAGATTCATTGGCAATTTGTGCTCTTTTTTCAAGCGATATAGTTTTATCTCTGTCACGTGTCATAATAACTTTAAACTGTTTATCTTTCCGAATTAGTTTTGCAAGTTCTTTGGCTATTCCTAAAGAGATATTTTTTTCACGAGCATTTTTCTGTCCGATAGCTCCATAGTCATCGCCGCCGTGTCCGGCATCAATAACGATGACATCAATCTTGTTATCAGGTCCGATAGTCGGTTGGGAGTCGATAGTATCCATCTCAAAATCTATATCAGCTATAGAAATTTGAATACGGGGAGGATTATTCTGCAGTTCATGATGCCATTTATTTATTTTTCTTTTTAATCGTAGCGAGACCTGTCCGGTTGTGTTCTGCTGATGTGTTTTCAATTTGTACATATATTTTGAATTCATCCGCGACTGGATTTGTGAACGGTTTAGCATTCCGTCACGTATTGAAATATTTATCCAGTTTCCCTCGGTAACAAATATATCATATGCCAATGCAGAGGTTAGAAAAATTTCAAGTAATAATCCGTTTGCTTTTTGCGTGCAGGAAATATCGGTAACATTAAAGTATTCAGAATTAATACGAATTGTTTCGGTTTCAGGTTCCCATACGATTTTTTGAAAAATAACTTCATCCCAAAAACGTAAAAAAGTTTCTGCCGGTAAAAAAAGTTTTCCTTTTTTATAGACAGAGGGATAGGTCATGTTAAAAAGAGAATCATTACGTTTGATATACGGAGACCCGATAACAAATTCAAATCTATTTGTATCTTCCAGATATTGGATAGAATGTCCCAGAATTTTCCAGTCGAGTGTACCGCCGACCAGTTCAACTATCTCAGAAAATGAGACATAGTGTATTTCTTTTTCTTTAAAAGAATCAACTTTTTCTTCAGATCCCGAGATGAGCAGTTTGACATCTTTTGCCTCTGAAATCGTGGGGATTAAGAATAGTAAAAAAATAAGAGCAATATATTTACGCATATAAATTTAATAATCTTTCTTTAGGGCAGATTTAATTTTTTTGGCGGCATCTGCTTTGGCGATGACCTCCCGTTTATCATACTTTTTACGTCCGATAGCCAGTGAGAGTTCAATTTTAAATAATTTTCCTTTTATATAAATCGAAAGAGGAATCAGGGTCATACCTTTTTGTTCAGTTTTAGCTTTTAATTTCCTTATTTCACGTTTGTGTAGAAGTAATCTTCTGACTCGCAAAGGATCATGATTGTTGTCAGAAGACATCTTATAAGGTGAAATATGGAGGTTTTTCAACAAAACTTCGCCGTTACTAATCTCTGCGTAAGCATCGCTAATATTCACTTTTCCGTCCCGTAGCGATTTTACTTCACTTCCGAGCAAAGAGATGCCGACCTCAAGGGTATCGGTTATCTCATAATCATATCTCGCTTTACGATTGCGAACAACTATTTTATTACCTTTTGACTGATTCATACCGACAGAATAGGATTTTTCACGCATTTACGCAATTAAAAAGAGCGTAAAATCGTGCTAAATCATTATTTATG
Source organism: Candidatus Zixiibacteriota bacterium (assembly GCA_024276275.1). Classification (GTDB taxonomy): domain Bacteria; phylum Zixibacteria; class MSB-5A5; order GN15; family FEB-12; genus QQUK01. Next base: position 37,701 of record JAJRXM010000025.1, on the reverse strand, counting down.
AGAAAGTTAATATTCAACTCAGAGAATACTGTCAAATGCCGATACTAATAATAAGAAGAAAGATTAAAAGAGACATTATGTGAAAATGTCGGGGGACTTAAAATGACTACCGATAGTACAATAAAAAAGTCTATCCTTATCATTGATGATGATGAGGTGATTACGAGTTTAATAGACACTATCTTAACAAAAGAAGGATATGAAGTCCATATCGCTAATAACGGTGTCGATGGTCTGAAAATGGCTATGGAAGTAAAACCGAATCTTATTTTTATGGATATTACTATGCCGGGGCAAGACGGGTATGAAACAACCGAATCGATTAAAAGCAGACAGGAATTGTTTGAAATTCCGATAGTTTTTCTCTCAGGTCAATCTGAGGGAGAAGATAATGGCAAAGCCTTTGCAAAAGGCGGAGTCTCATTTATTTGTAAACCGTTTGCCAACCAGCAACTTATAAGCCTAACTAAATTGATTCTTGAAACTGTTCATATTGATTAAGGTTTTTATATATTAGGTCGATAATTAAAAAAAAGATAATAACACGAAAGTAATCAATTCTGACATGTCATATAAACTCGATTTAAATACTGCTAAAATACTCATCGTTGATGATGAACCGGAAATTACTGAGATTGTTGATACTTTTCTCACCGAACACGGTTTCCAGGTTATGACAGAAAATGCACCACAACAAGCTATACCGAAAGCTCATACCTATATACCGGATGTTATCTTACTTGATATTATGATGCCGGGTATTGACGGATATACGATTTGTCAGACATTAAAAGAAGATCCAAAGTTTTATAATACCCCTGTTATTTTCTTAACCGGTAAAGATAAATCCGATGATATGGGACGTTCATTTAAGTCGGGCGGGGATATGTTTATTAAAAAACCGTTCTCCTGTGAACGACTTTTAGAAATTGTGAACATTGTTTTGATGTCGACAGGTAAATTTTAAAGATATCAGAAACAGCTGAAAAGCTGTTTTTTTTATTGACAAAATTGTGCGGTGCACTATATTGTAGTATGAGACTTATAAAACGATACAAAAACAGAAGATTATACGATATGGAAAAAAGCAGGACAATTACTCAGGTTCAGCTTGGTCTTATGGTAAAAGAAGGTGTAGAAGTTCAAGTCATTGATACAGCATCCGGAGATGATATAACTACTGAAGTACTTGGGCGTATATTAGTGACTGAATCAAGTTCATGGAAAGATGAGAATGATTCTAAAAATTTGTTCAAACAATTAATCTCTTTAGGAGGAGATAAATCTATGTCCGTATTAAAAAACACAATTTTAGCCTCAATCGGTGCCTTTCAAGTTACGAAATCAAAGGCAGAAAAAATTATTGATGATCTGATTAAAAGAGGTGATTTAGACAAATCAGATAGAAAAAAAGCAATAATGGAAATGCTTGAAAAAGCTGAAAAGTCTACATCGGAGCTTAGAAGTAAAATTGCCAAAGGTGCCGACAAGACTCAAAAGGAAGTAGTCGGAGTTGTCAAAAAACTTAATCTTGCCAAAGAAACCGATTTACAAAAGATTGAGAAAAAAGTTGATAAACTTACTAAAACTATGAAAAGTATTGAAAAGAAATTAGATGCTCTTTCATAGCACTTCTTAACAAGATACAGAAAAACGGCAAACTGTTTTACAGTCTGCCGTTTTTTTTGTTATAAATTAATATTAAGCCAATGCTTCTTTTATCTCTTTTAAAAATTGTTCAGGATCAACATTATGAATCCGACAGGCCATATCAATTGATTCATAAGACTGTCCCGGACAATCAAAACAACCGTCACCAAAATACTTCTGGAAGACTTCGGTTGATTTTGGATAATTTGAGATTACTTCACCGATTAAAGTATTTGTATCCAGCTGTGAAACATCGGCTATCGTATTAGTCATCTGGTCAAAATCCGGGTTTGTTGAAAATCCGTTTTTCTGTAATTCAGTTTCCAGTTTTAATATCATTGAGTCAATGTCCAAAGAGTGGTTGGCGGCAGCCATGCCGATTGTTATTCCCATCTTCCGGACTTTGTCAATATGTCCGGGCATTTGAAGTGATAACAGTCCGCAGTCGATCAAGACTTGCTGTAAAGACGGTAGTATATCGACCAAATCGGAAACTTTTGTCTCGGGTGTCACCGACATATTCGGCATTGTTGAAGCATCTACTGTAAACGACGGTTTGTTAGAAGCAATCGGTTTGGCAGAATCTTTTGGAGTAGTCGGCTCTTTTTTCTCAGGAGCAACAGTATCGACTTTTTGAGGACTAAGGGTAAGAGCGATGTTGATGATAAACATAAAAATAGATATTGCTTGTAGTGCTGCAAAAATAATAAATAATATCCTATATATTTCATCACCGCTGTTAATTTCCATTCCGCGAAATGAAACCATTCCTATCAAAGAGATATTACCGACATAAAAATGTATAGCAACCCAACTAGGGAACCGCAACTCAACACCGTTAAACCTTGGAAGTATAAAATACCCGATACCAAAAATAATCATCGACATAAATCCTAAAAGATTAAAATGAGTATGGGCAAAAACACCAAAATAACCGATTTCTGCTACACCGTTCAAAACACCGAATATTACACCCAGTCCTAAATAGAATAATGAAGCAAATACAAAACTTTTCATATAGTATGACATACAAAACTCCTTTTATATACGTTAGGTACATAAACGGATAGTAGGCTAAATATGTCTTTGATTTATGTCAAGGGAATAGAAAGATTATGATAGTAATGAGTTAAACTCTGCCTCATCAATGACTTGAATCTGCAGTTTTTTTGCTTTCTCAAGCTTAGAACCGGAGTTTTCTCCTGCTAAAAGGAAATTTGTTTTATGAGATATTGCCGCAGCCACCTTACCGCCGTTATCAACGATAATGTTCTTATAGTGGTTTCTCGGTTTTGTTAAGGTTCCGGTGATGACAAATACTTTATTTTTAAATCTATCCGACAAATTAATTTTAATATAGTCAGGAAATTGCACTCCTGCTGATTTCATCTTATCAAGCATTATGCGGTTTGAAGAACTTTTGAAAAACTCAATAATGTTTAAAGCTATATTAGGTCCGATTCCAGATATATCAATTAATTCTTCAATTGTCGAATCTTGCAGCTTTTGAAATGAAACAAAATGTTCAGCCAATAACAAAGCAGCAGTTTCACCGACTCCGATAATTCCTAAAGCATAAATAAGCTTTGGAAGTTCGCTCTTCTTTGATTGCTCAATTTCCCGTAAAAGATTGTCTGCTTTTTTATCTGCCATTAAATCAAGCGGTAAAAGTATTTCAGTTGTCAGATAGAAAAGGTCAGACGGGTCTTGAACGATTTTTTTCTCTATTAGTTGACGGGCAAGTTTATCGCCGAGACCGACAATATCAAGCCCTCCTTTAGATGCAAAGTGAAATATCCGACCCTCCAGCTGAGCAGGGCAGGAGATATTAATACATCGATAGGCAGCTTCACCCTCGGGGCGATAAATAGATTCGTTACATGACGGACAGGATTTTGGAAACATTATTTCATTTGTTTTACCGTTTCGCTTCTCCTGTAAAACTCTGATAACTTTTGGTATAACATCACCGGCTCTTTCAATAATTACCGAATCGCCGATACGAATATCAAGATTCCGAAGCTCATCTTCATTATGTAAAGAGGCATTCGAAACAGTAACACCTGCGACCTTGACCGGTTTAAGTTTGGCAACAGGCGTAATGACTCCGGTACGACCGACAGAGAACTCAACATCTTCTAAAATTGTTTCCGCCTGCTCTGCAGCAAATTTCCAGGCAACTGCCCACCTGGGAGCTCTGGCAATTTGCCCCAAAATATTCTGACTCTCAAATGAATTTACTTTGATAACCATACCGTCGATTTCGTAATCTAAATCAGGGCGGGCGTTGGCAAGGTTCTCAAATATAATTTTAACTTCTTTTACAGACTCACCGATATAGATTAAATCATTAATAAGAAACTTTTCGTCTGATAAAAACTCAATTACCGTTTGCTGTGTATCAAGTTTTTCTAGATTATTATCTGAAACACCGTAAGCATAAAACAACAGCGGTCGCGATGCCGTAACTTTTGAATCAAGCTGTCTAAGCGAACCCGCAGCACCGTTTCGAGGGTTGGCAAGCAGGGGAGAATTCTCTAATGCAAGTTTACTGTTAAACTTTTCAAAGTCGGACAGTTTCATAATAACTTCACCGCGAACCTCTAAAAGAGGATACCGTTTTGCGGTCTTGGCGGAAAGTTTTAATGGGATACTTTTTATAGTTTTTAAGTTTTGAGTTATATTTTCTCCGGTAGTTCCGTCACCTCGTGTTGCTCCTCGCATGAAAATTCCGTTTTCATAAATTAGCTCAACTGCGAGACCGTCAAGTTTTGGCTCAGTGATATATTCGACATCATCTGTAGTTTCAAGTAAATTTTTCACCCGTTTGTCAAATTCTATAAACTCATCAAAAGATGTTACCTTTTGAAGTGACAGCATCGGGATGCGATGAGATAGTGGCTCAAAACCCTTAGACGGTTTAGCACCTACCTTTTGTGTCGGTGAATCAGGCGATTGTAAATCTTTGTATTTCTTCTCAAGCTCAATAAGTCGGTCGAACAATCGGTCGTATTCAGCATCTGATATTGCCGGAGCATCATTCTCATAATAGAGCCGATTATGTTCAGATATTTCTTCGATAAGCTTTTTATATTCAGTGATTATTTTTTTACTCGGTTTTGCCATAGTTGTAATGTAATAATTAAGTTAGGTTGCTGTCAACTTGAGAAATTATTTTGTGATACTAATCTAAATATGATTTTGAAATCCGCTGTTTTCGTCTGAACCGTTTGATATTCTGTCCCCCGGCATCCTTATCAAACGATGTTATCCAGACAGCCGTGACAATATGGGACTCATCTGTTTCAGCTATGATGGAGTCAGCAACAATATAGTAAAATGGTTTCAGGTTTTCCTGAAATTGAATTTTAATAAATTTTCTGTCTTTGTCAGTTTTAATTTCACAGTCAGGAAGGTTTTCACTAAAATTTAACCATCGTATATCAGCGATTTCCGCACCTGTCGGAAGAGTCAGGTTGGCATCAGTCAGCCAATGACGTTTTGCTTTGTAGATTTAGATAAAAATAAGCTGTCCGGTTCGGTCTAAATCAAAAAGTACAATTTCATTTTCTAAGTAATTAAAGAAATGTTTTTTCTCTGTAAACAAACCAATTTGTACAAAGAGTGATTCTTCGTCTAATTGATAAAAACCCCGTCCGGATTTAGTCGGTCCGGTCGGGGTATCTATACGTAATTGTATTTTTGGTGAAGACATTATAAATCTTTGATTAAATCTTTCGCTTGAGAGCCTTCAAGAGTTTCAGGATATTCATCAATCAACTTTTGAAACAGTTTTTTTGCTTCTTTGTTTTTTCCAAGCTCCTGTTTGCAACGGGCAAGTTTATATAATGCTCTGCTTGCATTGATTGTGCTTTTGAAGTTTTTCAATAGATACTCAAACTTTTCTGAAGCTTCTACATATTTTTCCAAAGCATAATAACATTCGCCGACCCAATAATGAGCATTTTCAACAGATGCATGACTAGGACAGGCGGATATATATTTTTCAAAATTAGTTATAGCCTCTTCATATTTTTCACCTCGGAAAAGTACAAAAGAATCATCATACAAATTTCCGCAGTCAACAGACGGCTTAATAACTTCTTTCGGTCGGTTATTATTCTCTATCGGTTTCTGCTCAACTGTATTACCAGGTACAGAGCCTCTTACAACTCTCTTTGTACGTAGTTCAACACTCATTTGGTTTACAATACGAAGCAGCTCGTTGTAGTTCTCAAGAAGAGCGTCTATTTGCTCCTGTATTTGGTCGGTTGAACCCGAAATATCATTGCGGAGTTTTTTAGATGCTTCCGCATTTTCAATTATAACCTTTTCCATATTATCAACTTTATCTGCCGAGTCGGTAATCAGAGTTTTGATTTCGCGATGTTCCGCTTTTAACTCGTCAATATGACGTGATGTAACGCAACCAGAAAAAGATAGAGCGATAAAGATAACCGCCATCGAAAAGACGGCGGTTATAAAAGATTTTTGTTTGATCATAAGTATTACTCCTTATGATTTATTGTGACACGATACGGAATTCAGCACGACGGTTTTTCGACCAGGCTGCTTCATTATGACCGGTGTCCACAGGACGTTCTTTGCCGTAAGAAATGACAGAGAGTCTGTTAGGATTTATTCCAAGGCCGGTCAGATAGTCCATTACCGCATTGGCACGTTTTTCACCTAACGATAAGTTGTATTCGACTGTTCCGCGTTCATCACAATGCCCTTCAATTTTCATGATAGCATCAGGGAACTCAACTAATAAGGCATAGTTGACATCAAGTGCTGCCTTTGCATCAGAACGAAGAATATGTTTATCTAAATCAAAATAAACTGTTTTGAACTGCTCAACAGTAACTTTAGGTGGTGGAGGCGGAGGTGGTGGAGGCGGAGGTGGTGGAGGTGGAGGTGGTGGAGTAGTGTCTACGACAGGAACAATTTCTACGTCATCCACTTTAGGTGGTCCACATGATACTAGTAGCATCAGGGATAAAAAGACTAATCCAACAACGGTTAAAAATCCAAACTTTCTCATTTTTTATCTTCCCCCTTACTAAGGAGTTAAAGTTATTATTTTTTCATTCGTTTGACTAATCTACATAGTCTCTATGAGATGGTCAATTAAAAAATGTATGTTTTTATGTCGTTTATGTAGTTTATACGAGTTTTTAATAAAGCAGATGAATAAAAACTGATATTATCTTATAAAACTATGTATGGAAACCGCTCGCATGTTCCATTTAGTTTCGTAGGGAATATCTCGCTTTTGAGACCAGCCACCAACAGTACTACCAATCATTATCTCAGCGGTCCCCAGTTTGGATTAGTTGTATTGCCGTTTCTCGTTATTCTACGCTGATTTCGCCCTGTTATATCCATTGTGTAAATATCTCCCGAACTCAATCGAGTTGACGTAAAAATTATATGTTTCCCGTCAGGCGAAAAATGAGGATTTTCATTCATGCCGACTTCAGTCAGAACTTTATACTGCGTGCCCGATGTGTCTATCGAAGCTAAGTCAAACCGACCTGCTTTTGTTCGGCTTACAAAGGTAATACGGTCGCCACGGGCTGACCAGATAGGTGAGTCGTTATATCTGCTTTGGTAGGTTAGCCGATGCAGGTTTATACCGTCGGCATCCATTATATACAGTTGAGGTGAACCGGAACGGTCCGATGAAAAGGCTATCATCTGTCCGTCGGGCGACCAAGTTGGTGCTGAATCAATCGCACGATGTTTAGTAAGCCGTTTTATAATCTTACCATTAATATCTAATACATAAATTTCAGAATTGCCGTCTTTTGAAAGTACACAGGCTATTTTGTTGCCGTCGGGAGAAATAGAGGGAGCCGCAACAATGCCTTTATAATCGGCGACTTTGGTCATCTTTTTTGATTGGATATGCACTTTAAAAAGTTTAGGGTTACCTTCTAAATAAGAAGTAAAAAAGACTTCATTGCTTTTAGGCGAGAAACAGGGAGAAAGATTGATAACGCCGGTGTTGGTAAGTTGTATTTCAGAGGCACCGTCGTAATCGGCAATAAATATCTCTTTGCCGTCACCTATTTTTTTCACATAAACAATTTTAGTTAAAAAGATACCGTCTTCACCGGTCAGGTTTTTTACTATTTGGTTGGCAATCTCATGCCCCATCACACGCCAGTTTGATTTTTTACGGGTAACAACGTCCTTGGTAATTATCTGTTGACGGATAGCATCGTACAGTTTCCATCGTACCCGTATCTTATCCGAGGGAAACTCTGCCTCGAGTTTTACCAGGTAATCGGCACCAAGGCGTTGCCATCCTAGAATATCTAACTCTTTAATCTCATACATTTTCATGTAAAATGAATCTATCCCGACAAATTGAAAATCGGCATGAAAATCTATATCGTTTTGAATAATACGTGTTATATAATTCATCAGAGTGGAATCGTCACGGGTGATATATTGATTGCCGATATATTTCATCTCATCTATGCCGACAGGGGTCGGTTCAACGTATCCTATAGGATTTAAAGTATCAAAAGTATATCCCGGAATATTGTCATCGTTCTGGGCGAGAATTGATGTAGAAAATAATAGTAAGAATAAAAAAGCTAATTTCACAATGACCTCTTTAGTATTTTATAGGAATAGTTATTCTGATAATTTCATCTCGGAACTCATCAGGCAATGGAGGGAACGGTTTCGAGCGTTCAATAGCGGCAAGACAATCTCGGTCAACTCCGGGGATACCGGAGGATTGATCAATCTTAACTTCAAGCACACGACCTGAACGGATTACTTCAAATGAGACAACACATATAACATTGCCGTCGAGTGAAATAGTACGTCTGAAGTTTCTGCTGATTTTATTAAACGCCTGTGTAAACCAATAGGGATAATCAAAAGACTCATTATCTACCGTAGCTCCCGCAAAAGGTGAGCCAGCATCGGTTGTTTTCGTATCTATCTCTTTACCACTTTCAGCTTTTGATTCAGTAGGTTTTGTCTTTGTTTTGCCTTTTGGTTTGCGAGTTTGTTTTTTCTTCTCTTTAGGCTTCTTTGGCTTTTTCGGTTTCGGTTTATCTATCACAACAGGCTTGTCTACCGAAGTCGGGTCGTCTATCGGAATATCAAACGACTCCTCATCTGGAAAAGCTTCAGGTATAATAATATCTTCAATAGGGGAGAGTGTCTCGGCAAATGATTGAGGTGCCGATACTGCATTTATTTTTATAACTTCATAGTCGAACGGTTTTTTTTTGATTGAAAATGGTGCCGAAAAAAGAACTGCCGAAATAATCAGGATATGAAGCACCGCAGAAATTATAATTCCTTGTTTCATACTGTATCCTGCTACTTTTTTACTTTTTCGATATGTGCCGTTACCAGTCCGATGTCGGTAATACCTATATCTTTTAATCTGCTGATAAGGTCAATTGCTTTGCCATAATAGACCATAGAGTCAGCCCGCAGATAAACTGTACTGGTATTTTTCTGCTCAATTGCTTTTTGCATTTCGGATTCAAAGTTTTCAAGACGCGACCATTTGTCGTTGATATAAATTCCGCCCTTTTAATCAAGCGAGATTACAATCCCTTCGGCTTGTTCTGTAACTGCGGCAGCTTTAGTCTGAGGCAGTTTCACCTCAATCCCCGATTGTAACAGAGGTGCTGAAATCATAAAGATTATCAACAGCACCAGCACTACATCAACCAAGTTGGCAATATTAATATCTGAAAGAGCAGTATATTCTTTTTTTCGTAATCGAGACCGACGCATCTTATCTGTTTTCCTTTTGCGCTTTTGCGATAAATTCTAAAATAAAATTATTGGAAAACTCATTCATGTTTTTCACTTTATTGGATGCCCAGTTAAAAGCTATAACCGCAGGTATCGCAGCCGACAGACCGACAATAGTCGCAAGGAGTGCTTCGGCAATTCCCGGAGCAACAACCGCAAGCGAGGCAGAACCCCGTTCACCGATTGCCCAAAATGCATCCATGATACCGACAACCGTTCCGAGCAAGCCGATAAAAGGTGCCGAGTTCGAGGTTGAGGCTAAAAATATAATCCACTCTTCAAGCAGTGAAACCTCTTCAGAAAGTGACCGCTCCATCGCCATTTCGATAAGCTCATAATCATTTTCAGTCAGAGCGTGCGAACTGGCTTGCATCGCACCGCCTTGATTTGACAGCTCTTTTAACTCCAACAACTCCTTATAACCGGCGAGATATATTTTTGATACCGGAGATTTTGCCGATGATTTCGCTTGTCCGAGTGAGTCGGCAATTTGTGATGACCTTGCAAACTGTTTTTCAAACTTCAGGTTATCGGCACTGACTTCTTTGTATTGTTTCCATTTTACAAATATTATTACCCACGAGAAAAAAGACATTATTACTAGAATTAGAAGGATAATAATTCCGAATGTTGAGGTGTTGCTGATTATCTGCCACAATGAGCCTGAAAATGCTGATGCAATAATTGGTTCTGTCATAATATATATACACTCTATCTGTTAAATTGTTGCTGTCGTTTATTCTTTTATTCATACTCTCATTGAGTTTTTTTGACTCAATAAAAAAGCAGAATAATTTTCCTTTTACGGCTGTTAATGTAGGATTGTTCAACGTGAGGGTCAACAAAAACAGATTTAATCTTATTATTTAATTAAAATCTTGACTTCAAATGAGATACAATTCTTATTTGGTCGAAATATAAAGGAGTTTTAAAAATGAAACAAATTGAATTTATTATATCTGTGATGGTGGTAGCTATGGTTTTGTCTTTTGGATGCTCTCAAAAGTCAGATGAGGCGACCGATAAAGTCCCGCTTGAAACTAAAAAAGCCGAAATGAAAGATACAACTCGTTTGGATGCTGCCGATTACAAGTATGATTCTACATATATGGATACACATTAACAATTATTTGATTATTAAACTTGACATCACTTGACAGAATGTTGTTTATGGTACGGAAAATAAATAGAGTATAATCACACAAGGAGTGTCAAATGAAAAAATTACTATTTCTCGCAGTTATGTCGGTGATGGTATTTGCTTTTGTTATCGGTTGTGGTAAGAAAGCTGATGAAACAAAAGACAAAGCACCTGTCGAAACCAAAAAGGCTGAGATGATGGATACCACTATGATGGATTCAGGTATGCACATGATGGATTCCACAATGATGGATGCCAAGGATGACAGCCACGAAGGTCACGATCATTAAAAGATATTTTGATATAAAGTTGTTTATTAAACTCTCGCTAGTTTAAATAATTTTGTTAGTAAGTCAGGAGCCTTTTGCTTCTGACTTTTTTTTGAATTTTATACCGACCTATCGTAACTCCTCTCCGTGCTTGACACGGAGTCCAGTGCAGAAACATATTCCTGCCATTCTAGTTTTTTAATCTCACTATCAACAACTTGTCGGGTACTTCATATCCACCTATCGGTGGTTCTTGGAACGCCGACCTACAAATTTTAGGAACAGGCAGGCCAGTTCCCTACTAATTATTTTAGTAGGTCAGGAGCCCTGTGTTCCTGACTATTTTTTTGAATTTATACTAACCTACAAACTATTTCTTTTGAATTTTACACCGGTCTTTTGTAACTCCTCTCCGTGCTTGACACGGAGTCTAGTGCAGAAACATATTCCTACCATTCTAGTTTTTTAATCTCACTATCAACAATTAGTCGGGTTCTGCATATCCACCTATCGGTGGTTCTTGGAACGCCGACCTACAAACTTTAGGAACAGGCAGGCCAGTTCCCTACTAATTTATTTAGTAGGGCAGGAGCCTTTTGCTTCTGACTTTTTTTATTCTAAAAGTTTTTTCCGCTTCGCTTTTAACCTCTTTGCCTCTGCCAATTCTTCACGTTCTTTTAACTGATGAAACAGACGGTAACATCTTGTCAACTGCCTATCCAAATGAAGCTCGTACCGCAATATCACTTTGGAAAACTCATCTTTCGGTATAGAATTCATCCCGATTCGATTTGCTATATACGCATCTGTTTCTTCAGCAGTTACTTCATACTTGCCGACTACCGACTGAACCAATCCCGAAAGCATCTGCTTATATTTCCAATCGTTGTCGAGAGCGTTTAACTGACTGTTGATATGAGCCGTTTCGGCAGCAATCACCCGCCGACTCCGCCAGTAACAGATTGCAATTTTCTGTACCAAATAATCCTGCGATAATGTTTGAGGGTCAAGCTCGTAACGGAGCGACTCAAGCAGTAACTCAAACTCGACTCTGTCTTCTTTAAGATGCGATGAATCGAGTATCAACTTGTCGGTATACAACCCGTGTACACGACCATTTTGTGATGATACGATTTTTCCTTCAGATGATTTCGGACCTGTAGACTTTTTCGCATTTTCCCTATTAGCTTTTAACTGTTTCTCCGATACCGCCATATACATCTCCTAAATATTCTTACAATTTTCAAGTAACTCCTTTCCTGCGAAGGCAGGAATCCAGTATAATCTGTCATTGCGAGGCGATTTATCGCCGTGGCAATCTCATCTTTTGTCATCCCTAACCCCACACCCCATACCCGACTTGATCGGGGAACCAACATTGTTGTGTAAAACAGGGGGAGATATAACTTTTTAATGTGAACTTGTAGGAAAAATGAAGTTTTAAATGGAATGAAATTATTAAGGATTATTATTGTTAATCTTTAGTTCAATAAGTTTTACATATTTATGTATGAACCGTTGAGCTCTACTAATTAACTTATCATCCTTTGACAATAATAACTCAATAACTTTTATGAGCTTTAATCTTTCTTTTTTAGGCAATGTTTTTAACAATGAGTCATCTTGCATATTTCTTTCTAGATTTTTTCTTTGAATCTTTAGAAGTTTAGTCTCTTCATAATCACGATACGCCCCCATGTAATCTGAAACAGTTCCTGAAACAGCTCTCATATAAACAGGTAAGTATTTAATAGCTATATATAAAATAATTATTTTGTGTACTTCTAATTCAGCAAGACCTACTTCGATTATGGCTTCAATAGACCCTTTTTTAATAGTTTTAATTTTTAAATGGTCGTCTACTAATTTTGTATACGAATTTAAACCTGCTCTATGCATTCTGCCATAAACATTATCTAAAAGTTTGAAAAATGCACTAAAATCTCTTACTGAGAGATTCTTATCATCTATAACTATACGAAATTCAACACTTGAAATGAATTGAGTATCATCATGTATAATATAATTATTGATTGTCTTTATTATTGAACAGTTTATTATATCTGGATTAGTAAGTAATTTCATTAAGTTTTTTCTTTTGATTGATTATATGTATTGTAAATTGAATCTACTAACCTAGTCCCACCAGATGCGATTCTTGCTAATGCTTTTAGTTGTTCTTGACATGAAAGCACAGTTGTCTCATGGGGGTAATTGATTGAATGTGAAACTTCGCCCCAAACCTCTTCCATCAATGTCCTAACTTGTATTTCGATGTGTTGGTTTGTCTTTGCATTATTTTTAACAATATAATGAACACTTGTATATGATGACTCTTTAATCTTTGGTTTTATACCTAACTTTATATATTTATTTTTGTTTTCAATATCCCACGTATAACCAATAGGTTTCCCTTTTAAGATATATTTATGTTCTCTGAAAATTTTAATCAAAGAATTATGAATATCTTCCAATTGATTACTGTGTAAGTGTAAAATTCTTACACCAACTAAGTCATGAATATAGTTATTGTAGTTTTCAACATTTATTGGAAATTTTTTGTTAACATCTTTGTACTCATGATATTTTCTATATAATTTATCTTCCAAACTAGTTTTTGTTTTAAGGCGAGCCTTTGTTCGAATGTATTATTTCTTTGATATAAGATGTTTCTGAAATAGAATTATGAATGTTTCTTAAAATTATTAATAGAAAATTTTGATTTTTTTCATAATCTATTATTATGTTTTCTATTGTTTTTTTGATTTTCTTATCAATTTTATTTTTTTTCGTACTCAAAATTACACCTTATCAGATCGATTAATCACTTGGTTAGCTATTTTGGTAAACGAATCTAAAGCTAGGCTTTTTTGATAATTGTCACCTCCATCTACCTGCCATAGCGGAACTCCTTGTTCTAGTGCAGAACCTAACAAGTTAGAAAAATCTTTAACTTCTCCAATTTGGTATTTACGAATAGATTTTACAATTAATCCCCTGTCCAACATTTTAAGTTGATTTAAAAAATCACTTTGTAGCTTTTCTTCAAATTTATCTAGATATTCCTGTTGCTTTTCAACCATCTTACCGCCGTATATCCGAAATTTTTGAGGAACATATCCTAAGAATTTTGGCTTACCTGAAAGCTTTCTAACTCCATCAGGCGCTATCTTTAAAATTGTTTCCCAATCAAGAATCCATTTACTTAATGTACGGCTTAATGTTTTTAATGCTCTAATTGAAAATAAATCACAAGCTGCAGGAATGATATAAAAATCACAATCCAATAATATTGATCTATTTAGTGCTCCAATATTAGGTCCAGTATCGTAAATTATAAAATCAAAATCATGTTGATTATTCAATTGATCTAATAAATTACTTATTGAAGTTGTGCCATTAAAACCTTTAACTTTTCTTTGAAAGCAAGCACTCCAATAATCATTCAATTCTGATTCAAATTCGGATAATCTTACGTCACCTGGGAGAATAAACAAATTATCTATCGTAGTAGGTTTGATTGGAATTATTTTCACCTCACCTTCAGCTTCAAAAACAGGTTTTAAAGCTGACCACAAAGTTTCACCACGATTAGAATCTGATCCATCTAATAAGTCATCTAATACATCATCTTGTATTAGGTATGATGTTAAGTTGCATTGTGGGTCTGAATCTACTAGCAATACCTTTGATCCTAATTCCGCAAGAGCAGCCGCGATGTTAACAGTTAAAGTTGTTTTACCAACTTCACCCTTTATGATTAAAAATAGTTATTCTTTTGGATCTATCTATCATTTTTTCCTGAATCTACTTTCTTTGTTCTTTTAGTATTTTTTTTTCTAAAATTTAATTTTGATAGAATTTCCTTAGCTTTTTCTAAGTCAGGTAATGCTTCAACGTACATTTCACCATGAGCGCTAATTTTTCGATATCCTTTTGAAGTAGAAATTAATAATCCTTTTGTAACAGCATTATTCGCTGATTTAGCGGGGTTCGCAATTTTTCTTTGCCCTGCCTCTGTATTCAATTTGCTCAAATCAAGAGTTTTAAACTGAGTTGTGTCTTTATAATGTGTGAGGTAATATGCTAGACAGGCAATTTTATCAATACTTGTATGAGGTTCTTTTTTTAATAGAAATTCTTTTGCTGAAATCTCTTCTTCTTCTTCTTCAGAATATGGAAGAAGAACATTGTTGCTAGTTGGATTAAGTATGTTTTTGCTTGAATTTTCTTCTAAATGACTAATATTGAGAAAAGAAATTACAGAGCTTAATATTCGTGCGAGATAGTCTCGTTATCAAATTTTGATAGTCCCGAAACAATATTATTAAGAACCTCTAATTCTTTTTTTGAGTCATTTTCCATGTATTCCACCTTTCATATATGTGAATGAATAATTATTATAGCTTAGAAATTTTAAATAGTCAATAAACATAGTTAAATATGTGATAATTACCCATTGGCGAATTTATTCCTTAAACCGACTATTATCTTGTAACAATTTCCCTACAACTTTTCACTACTTTCACATCACACACCATGCATGAGACACTAATTTTATAAGAGAGTTTTACGTATGCACAAAATCACTACAAAAAATATTATCGAAAATGGCTTAAGCCATTTATTTCGGCAAAGCCATTTCACTGTAACTCCATGCGGCAAAATTGTTTGTCTTTGAAATAATGCGAAAATTTAGGTTTTAGGTTCCCTTTATATGTGAAACGAACCCATTTATTTTAAAACATGAGATTGCCACGGCAACAAGTCACAAGTGTGACAAGTTGCCTCGCAATGACAGTAGTATTTAAAGACTGGACTCTGTATCAAGTACGGGATGACATGTGTTGTTTACCCTTTGACAAGCTCAGGGTGACGGTTATAAGAGACTACCCTTTGGCAAAACTCAAGGTGATTAATTAGTCTCGATCATCTCGACGTTGGCACGGGGGACAATCGCTTTTTCGCCGTCTTCAAACTCAACTTCCAAGATACGAGCCTTGGATTCTGACTCTAAAACATGAAGAGGAGAAGGCAGTCCGGTTACATTGCCGAGTCTGCCAAAATACGGATGACGGATAACACGGATAGGAGAGCCGATAGTAATACCTGTAATTTCAGATTTAGCTCCTGCACCTTTTTCAATAGAAATATCTTCATTAGGAATGACAACCTCCGGACGGATAACTCCCGCACGAATTTGAGTAGCTCCGTTGATACAAGCTTTTTTTCCGACATTCGCTTTGAGTAAATCAAAAGTATTGTGAGCCATGCTGATTTCGCCGAATCCTTCGGTAACTACTAACGTAGTTTCTATATCTTCGTTGCCGGTAATGGCAACACCGATGTCGTATCCGAGGATGTCTCGTAAATCCTTATCATCAAAACCGCCTACAACAATTCCTTTGACACCGACTTTGCCTGCTTTGTCCATCGCTTTGGCTGTTACCAAAGAACCGCCGACAACAACTTTGCCTTTCATATCATCTGTGATAAAGTCATCAGATAAAATAGTCTTGTTGTCAGGAGTCGCTATGACAATTTCACCGGAAGTCTCGCCGCCGATACCAAAGATGCCTTGTACAAAAGCTGCGTACGTGTCGATAACGACACCCTCGTTTTCGATGACTTCAGTAACAATACCTGTGATATATGCTTTAACTTCAACTGGAATCGGCATACCACGTTGAAGAACCTGGCCGGTAATTGTTGAGATAGATTCAAGGGTTCCGTCGATTGTAGCATTGCATTCTGATGAGAACATTTTGATGAAACCTTTTTTGAATGCTATCGGTTCGCCTGCTTTAATATCATCGCCTTCTTTTTTAATCATTACTTCCGATAAATCTTCCGGTGGTAATGAAAGTTTGTTGGCGACATTTAAGGGGACAACATTGCCGGGAAGATGTGTGCGGGCGACAACATCATCGGGAGTAACTTTGTCTCCGACTTTGACTAAAACATCACCTTTTAACGGAAGGATTCTGTCTTTTTTAACTAATATCTTTTCGGTCACTTTCAGACCCGGAGTATATGCGTGAGCCATACGTAAACCTTTCTATATCTTAACTATTTTGTCGTTTTCTTCTAATGTATCTTAAAAGTAAATAGAGTACAATAAATATACCGGAAAATATAGCGATACTTCTTAATGTGCTTTTGTTTTCTGTATCACCATAACTTTTTTTAGTTGTCTTGATGTCTGCGACTTTAACTTGTTCTTTCGGAAGTTTTGATTTTACATCTTCGGTGCTTAATGATGCGACGATTTGACTGAATAACTCTTTGTCGGTTTCAAACGCATCACCTAAAGCATAACAATAGAAAGTTGCAATACCAAAATCATAAAACTTAATCATTATGAGTGAATTTTTAATCGATGTGTTATCTTGAACAATTTTATTATAAATAGAAACTGTTTTTGTTTTTTTGTCATAGTTTGGGGAGTCGGTTTTTAGGTCAGCCATAAAATTGGAGACCGGAAAATATTTGATGCCTTTACCAAAGTTACTCGACAGGACATTTAACACAGAGTCGATTTGTTTGTCAGAAAGTTTTCCGACGGTATCAACAGTCATGATGAAATATGAGCCAGAATAATACGGGTCAGAATTTTTTGGAGCAAAGACCGCATCGTAATTATAGATAGGTCGGCCAGCCTTTTTAGAAGCAAGGTATCTATCTACATCTGCAAACGGAATTTGTTTCCAGTCAGCAGGGTATTGTATGTAGAAGTTACCGTTTAAGCTAACGTAGCTATTTGAAAGGTCGCTTGCTGTTACAAGACCGTATCCTAAAATTAAAGCAAAAAGAACGAAAAGTTTTTTCATTTAAAATTTGCCTGCCGGATATATATCAAGTTCAGTCATCCACTCTTTGAGGTGTTTTACTCTTTCATCTTCTGAAAGTGTAGATAAATCAAACGGGCGACCGCGACCGTCTAAAATTATTCCAACAATGCCGCCATGGATTTCTTTTGTGACAGGGTTGCCTTTACCTGCTCCGATGTCAAATTGTTTTTCCGGTTCGAATGTTGCTTTGGCCGTTTGAGGTAAGCCGTTTTCCTGAACACCTAGTTCAAATTTTTTCATTTCTAGGTGATTTAATGTACCGCTGACAGTTCCTGTCGGAAGTTCAATAGTGTACTTCATTGACGGACCGCCTTTTTCGCTTCACCGACCGGAGCAATACAAGTACCCAGATGAATGAGACAATCTTTTTCAAATACTTCGGTTGCTGCTTTCGGTTGTACCTCAGTAAGTACTCCGAGTTGCGGCATCATGAAGATAGAATCTACCGCTAAACGGGTGATCCCTTCCGGAGAGAACGCATCAATCATCATAAGAGCTGATTGTTGACGGCGTGGGGCATGAGATAGAACACCGCCGGAACCGATAAGCATGTCGAGAGTCATCATGTTTACAATAGATGAACCGGATGATGACTGTTCGAAAGCATCGGCAATTGTACGTTGTTGTTGGACACCTTTTAAAACAGTCGCAAAACTTTTGTGTTGTATATGTGCCAAACGGAGAGCTTCTTTTGCAATCGCCTGTTCAAAAATTAGTTCTTCCATTGACTGAGGAATCGTAGTAGGTCGAATCATTTTATTTTTTACGCGGTTGCGGAGGTCACGTTCATCCATTTTGAACGGAACCCATCGCATGACTTTAGGTAGGGTAGCTTCGGCAAATACATTTGAAATAGAATAAGACATGCCAAGGTTGGCAGATACGGTTCTATTAAAAACAGCTTCTTTACCTCCTGGGCGGAAGACCGAGAATACATCGGTAGTGGCACCGCCGATATCAACACCTAAAGCTTCAATGCCGTACTGGTCTGCGATAGTCTGGATGATGAGGCCGACTGCACCCGGTGTCGGCATGATAGGAGCATCAGACCAATCCATAAGTTTTTTATAGCCCGGAGCTTGTGCCATTACATGTTCCATAAACAGTTCATGGATTTCTTCACGGGCAGGGAGTAAATTTTCACGTTCTAAGACCGGTCGAAGATTGTCGACGACTTTTAAATCAACTTTGTCACCTAAAGTATCTTCTACATTTTTAGCAGCATCTTTGTTGCCTGCATAAATTACCGGAAGTTTGTAACTGGAACCTAGACGAGGACGAGGGTCGGCAGCAGCAATAAGTTCAGCAATCTCTACAACATGAGTTGTAGTGCCACCGTCTATTCCACCTGAGAGAAGAATCATGTCCGGTCTGAGTTGACGGATTCTTTCGATTTGCTGATGGGGGAGACGTTTGTCGTTTGATGCGATAACATCCATAACAATAGCACCTGCTCCTAGAGCAGCACGTTCGGCAGACTCTGCTGTCATAGAACGCACAACACCCGCTACCATCATTTGTAATCCACCACCTGCGGAAGAAGTAGAAATAAACACATCGGTACCGTCTTTACCGTTAGCAGGAGAAATAAATTTACCGTTTTCATCAAGAAGTTTACGACCAGAGAGTTCTTCAAGTTCTGCAACAGCATTTAAAACACCCATGGTTACATCTTCAAAGGGAGCTTCAACTGTTGTAGGAGCTTCTCCTCGGGTAGTCAGGCGATATTCGCCGTTCGTATATTCTATCAGAATCGCTTTGGTAGTTGTCGAACCGCAGTCGGTTGCAACAATGATTTTAATGTCATCTGAATTTTCAAATTTTGCCATGTAATAACACCTATATGCGTTAAAATATTATTTTTAAACTTTATGCTATCTCACCGAGAGATAAACTTTTATACGGAAACGCCGTTAAACGGTTTTACCGCAAGACTGCCAGTATAATATATAGATTATACATTGTAAAGCCGATTTTATCGGTTTTTAAAAGCTCCTCCCTTTTGAAAGTTTGAAGTATTAGTGATATATTTTAAACTGATTTATTTCAGGAATAATACTAACTTTGAATTGCGAAATTTCTCTAAGCTGTTGAGATGAAAGGGTATAAAATTTATAATTGTATTTTTCGCTTGACTTCACTATTCTCTGCATATAGATTGTCCTCTAATTATTTAAAAGATAAATATTAGAAATTTGTTTTAGATGTTTAAGCAATTGATTCGTTTTTAATATAGTACGATTTTTACAGACTAAGAGAAGGAAAGATAAGTTTGGCACAGAAAAACAGCAAAAGGATTTCTATTGTACCGTTTGTAATAGTTATATCTTTCTTCTCATTAATTATCTTTTCTCAATCAATCCAAGCACAAACAGAACAGGAAGTATTTGACTCAGTACAGGCCTTAATTCGTCAAGCTGAAGCAGCCGATATACCGCCGGCTCCGGTTATGAAGCTTCAAGCTGTTGATAATCCTAATGATAAGGGTGGGGCAATAATCGTAAGTTGGGATTTATCGGTAGACGATGCTGAAGTGAAGGCATATCAAATAGTAAGGTCAGAATCTAAAGATGCCGGTTTTGAATTAATCGGTGAAGCTGTTCGAGGAAACAATACTTTTGTAGACAATAAAGTTGAAGACGGAAAATCTTATTTTTATAGAGTCTTAAGTATGAAGACAACTTTAGAAGCAGATAATACTGTAAGGGCAGTAAGTTCTTTACAGGCAACAGTCGAGCCGGTTGTTTCATCTGCTCAATGGTTTTATATGACTCGGGCATCATGTCTATTTTTTGTTCTTCTTATTTCCTGTGCTATTATCTTTTACATTAATAAGGCTAAAAGCGGTGCGGATATTTATGTTCGTAAAATCGCCGGTATTGACGCGGTTGATGAAGCTGTTGGGCGTGCTACCGAAATGGGACGAAAGATATTTTTTATACCCGGTATTCAGGATATGAATGATGTTCAGACTATTGCCGGAATTGCAATTTTGGGACGAGTAGGTCAATTGGCTGCTCAATACGAAACATGGCTTGAAGTTCCTGTGTCTAAGTCACTTGTAATGGTTACTGCACGTGAAACTCTAAAAGAAGCTTATACTCAAGTAGGTCGTCCCGATGCCTTTAATCAAAATCAGGTACATTATTTAACCGATGATCAGTTTGGTTATGCTGCTGCTATTGACGGTATGGTTGTCCGTGAAAAGCCTGCGACAATATTCTATATGGGTGCTTTCTTTGCTGAATCGCTTATTTTGGCAGAAACAGGCAATGCTGCCGGAGCTATTCAAATAGCAGGAACGGCGATGCCGTCGCAGCTTCCGTTTTTTGTAGCATCTTGTGATTATACTCTTTTAGGTGAGGAGCTGTTTGCTGCCTCTGCATATCTTTCAAAGGAGCCGCGTCAATTGGGTTCTTTAAAAGGTCAGGATTTTGGTAAAATTATTTTTATGGCTGCTATTATAATAGGTGTTATCATTGAGACATTTACAAATTATAATGTAAGCCAATACTTTAAAGTGAAATAGTGTAAGGGAATAGATAAGAAAAATGCGTCGCGAAATACCACTGATTATAACAACTGTTGCCGGTTTAGTTTTTGCTGTCTCATACTTTATACCTCATTGGCCATTTGGAGAAGCAGAATCAATCTTTGGTGATTGGGTTGCAATTATACAGGCATTTGCAATTTGGCTCGGTGCTTTAAATCTCGTAAAAGTTTCTCTTGAAAAGATATATCGGAAAAAAGAAGATGCATTGTATGCCGGAATTATTATTGTTTGTCTTCTCCTCACAATAGCAGTAGGATTTTATGACGGATTTACCGGCGGACCTCAGTCTTCTTTTAGAGATACCGGAACATCTTTTGATTGGATCTATCGTTTTGTTTATACACCTCTTACATCGACTATGTTTGCGATGCTTGCCTTTTTTGTCGCATCGGCATCTTATAGAGCATTCAGAGCTCGGAATTTTGAAGCAACTTTATTACTTATAGCAGGTTTCTTTGTAATGGGCGGACGGGTTCCTCTTTTTCATTTGTTACTTAAACCATTTACAGATGTACCGTATTTCTCTGAATTTGCCGGATGGATAATGGCATATCCTCTTACTGCAGGTATGACAGCAATTATGATCGGTATCGCTTTGGGAATTATGTCGAGTTCTTTGAGAATTATTTTAGGAATTGAACGGTCTCACATCGGAGGGGGAGCTTAAATATGGTAAGCACAATAGCAACCGTACTTATGTGGGGTGTAGGTCTTTCATTGATTTATGTTTTATATAGAACAATAAAAGGTCATCCTATAGAAAGAAGGGTAGTATTTTTATATATTGCCTTAACAATATCCCTTCCTTTACTGATGGGGAAAACAGCTCCGGTTCCGGTAACTGCCGATGTTCAGCAGTTAGTCGATGCCTTAAATGAACTTACCCCCGGTTCGAAAGTATTGGCCGCATTTGATTTTGATCCTGCCTCAGCTCCCGAATTACAACCGATGGGTGTTGCCTTTATGAAGTATGCTTTTAAGCATGATTTCAAAGTTATTGTCATGGGGCTTTGGCCGCAGGGACCTCAACAGGCTAATCAGGCAATCGAATTAGCAATGAAAGATGAAATTATCGCTGCCAAAAATCTACAATACGGTATCGATTATGTTAATCTGGGATATCAATCAGGTGCTGAATTTGTTATTCAGTATATGGGGTCTGAATTTAAACGAATGTTTCCTCTTGATGATCGACATATACCTTATGATTCACTTCCGATTATGAACGACATTTCAAATTTTAGTAATATAGATTTTATTTTCAACCTTTCAGCAGGTAAACCCGGAACAGTTGAATGGATTCAGATTGCTGTTGACCGTTTTGGTGCGACCTGCGGGGCAGGTAATACAGCAGTACAGGCTCCGCAAGTATATCCATACTTACGTTCCGGGCAATTGACCGGACTTCTCGGTGGTATGAGCGGTGGTGCTGAATTTGAAAAAGCAATAAATGAAAAAGGTCAGGCAAGTACATTTATATTTGCTCAGATGATTTCACATGCGACGGTAATAGCTTTTATTATTATGGGAAATATCGCTTTCTTTATAACTCGTAAGAAAAAGAAAGCATAAGAAGGAATAGCATGGAACTTTTAGGAATTTGGGTAGCAGCTCTTTTGACTTTAGGGATTTTTTCATTCCTGTACAAAGATAATCCTGTTTACAAAATTTGTGAGTCAATCTTTATCGGAGTGTCAGCCGGTTATTGGGCTATAGCTAACTTTTTTGATGCTTTACATAAAAAATTCTGGATAGGTGTCTTTCCAACTGACGGTTCGGACCCTGATTACTTTTTATGGTTCGGTGCTTTGCTCGGGGTTCTTATGTTGATGCGTTTAAGTTCAAAAATCGGATGGATTGCCCGTTGGCCGCTTGCATTTATTGTAGGTGCTACTGCCGGTCTATATATGATGCTTTACTTTGTATCAAATGCGATGAATCAAGTATCCTCGACAATGAGAGATGTTATAGTTGTTAATTCTGATACACAGCTTATTATATGGGGGGAAACAGTCGGCTCGATACTTATTGTAATAGGTGTTGTTTCAGGGCTGGTGTATTTCTTCTTTTCTAAAGAGCATAAAGGTATTTTTGGTCGAACGGCAAGAGTGGGTATTTGGTTTTTGATGATTACATTCGGTGCTCATTTTGGCTATACAGTAATGAGTCGTATGTCATTGTTGATAGGGCGAATTGACTTTCTTTTCCGTGATTGGCTCCATCTGTTAAAATAGCATAAAATTAGGTAAGCTATAAATAAACTTAGATAATGAAATGTATTTCTATTTTTTTTATCCTTCTTGTATCTCTATCAGTCTCTACTCAAGCAAAGAATGTTAACGCAGCCTTGTTTCTATTTATAGATTTTATTACTATGAAAGTTACTTCGCTGAAATTTCTTATTGTAAACGTTCTTGACCCTTTGTTAAATTCTATTGCTCAAATCATAGCGAACAATCAAAAAAATAATAAGATAAATATATGTTATTAAAGGAATGCCTATGAAGGTAAAAATGTTACTTGCTGTGTTCTTGCTGCTGGCTATTTGCTCGAATAGTTATGCTCAGGATACTACAGCAGAAGGTGATACTACAGCGATTTCTGTAGATTCTCTACGTCTACCTGCTCCACCGGGAAACCTAAGCGGAAGAGATAAACCGAATGATCATGGTCATGCGATTATTCTTGATTGGGAACTGTCTCCTGACGACGGCGGCGGGTCTAACTCTGTACTTCGGTATGATATTTATAAATGGGTACCGCAACTGATGTTGGATATCAATTTAGTTCGTGACTCTATAATTATTATTCAAAAAATAATTAGAAAAACAACCGACGGAATTGAAGAAGGTTCTCAGGCTGACAGTATGTTGAAAGTTTTCAGCAAGTTTTCAAAAGATGAACTTTTTGATATACGTAACAGACTAACAGATCATATTAAAGCAGAAAATGAAGGTCTTGCTGAAGCGAGTAAATCATATCCTGAAAATGGAGCATGGTTGTTTATTGATAAAAAGCCTTCAGGTACAAAAACATTTGATCATATCGGCAGTAAAGAATTTAAGTCTAAGGGCTTTGTCCCTGATTATGCGGATCTTTATTATAGAGTCGATGCGGTAACTATTACCGGTGCAAAAGCAAGTTCTGAAATTTTTGGACCGATTCAATCAAGCGGTCAATGGTATAATACTTACCGTACCCCGGTTGTTTTTTCAGTTTTCTTATTTACGATACTTACTGTCTTTTATGTAATGAGAGCCAAACAAGGTGCTGACTTATATGTTCGTCCATTAGGGGGAATTGAAGCGGTTGATGATGCTATCGGACGTGCGACTGAAATGGGTCGACCTATTTTATATGTTTTAGGACTCGGTTCGGCGGCAGATATTGCGACGATTGCTTCGTTTACTATTTTAGGACGTGTTGCTAAAAAAGTAGCTGAATATCAAACAGAGCTTTTAGTTCCGACTTATGACCCGATTGTTATGACTGTTGCTCAAGAGGTTGTCAAATCTGCCTATCTTGATGCCGGTCGTCCTGATGCGTACAAGGAAGATACAGTTCACTTTGTGACGCAATCTCAGTTTGCTTATGTTGCAGCGGTTAACGGAATCATGCTTCGTGAACTTCCTGCCACAAATGTCTACATGGGTAAGTTCTTTGCTGAATCACTTATTCTTGCTGAAACGGGTGCTTTGGCAGGTTCAATTCAGATTTCCGGCACCGATGAAATTGCTCAGATTCCATTCTTTATTGTAGCCTGTGATTATACACTTATCGGCGAAGAGCTTTACGCTGCCTCGGCATATTTGGGTAAAGACCCGGTTTTGTTAGGTTCTTTAAAAGCACAGGATTATGCCAAAGCTGCTATTATTATATTGGCTGTTATCGGAGTTATTGTAGCCCAATTTGATTTTGGGCATTATTACGTTGACCTTTTTGAAGTAGTGAATTAGGAGGTATGGATAAATGAAAAGACAATTACCATTTTTATTAGTATTCATATTCGGTGCCTTCATGACTATTCAGTACTATGTTCCACATGAATCATCTGAATTTGTTTATACATTCTTACTTGACTGGACAATGATTATCGGGATATTTGCCCTTGCGTTGGGTATATGGTCTCTCTATCATGTTTCGGTAGATAAGATACAACATAAAAAAGAAAACTGGATTTATTCCTATGTAACCCTTTTCGGTCTGTTTATAATGGTCGTGTTTGGGTTTTCCTACAAAGTAGGTGATAGTTGGGGGATGTATCCGCTCTTTGTAATAGCACTTATGGCTTTGTTGTATTGTTTAATACATGCATCAATTTCACGGTCAAAAGGATTTTGGTTAGGGCTTTCAGGAGCGGCACTTGCGGTGTCATTTGGAGTTGCCTTTTTCGACGACAGTTGGAAGCTTGCTTTTATGACATCTGAAGGTCTGAAAAACACAATGTTTACTAACTTTGCTGACTTTGTGCTGACTCCGATTCTTGCTACTATGTTTGCACTCTTGGCATTTTTTATTGCTTCTGCTGCCTACCGAGCTTTCAGGGCAAGAAATGTGCTGGCATCTCTGCTGTTGATTGCTGCTATAATTGTGATGCTTCGTTTTAATCCATATATGCCTTTCGGTTTACCGGAGCTTGTGGCGGAAACATCAAGCTGGCTTATGAATGTTCCAAACTTAGCTGCTCAACGGGCAATTGTTATCGGTATCGGTCTCGGTATTGTCGCTACCTCGCTGAAAGTTATACTGGGCATTGAACGCGGTTATATGGGGAAAGGATAATTCATGACTGAACATAAAAATATATTTGATCGTATGATGTCTCTTGATAGAAGATGGATTTTCCTTTTTCTTATTGTTGTATGTGTCGCAACCTATACTGCTGATTTTACAATTCCGATTAACACAGAGGCGGAAGTAGAATCTATTTTTAACTTCTTAGATTCCCTTCCCGAAGGTGATATTGTGTTAGTCGCCATCGATTATGATCCGAACAATTTAGCGGAACTCCATCCGATGACCTATGCAGTTGTAGAGCATCTCTGGAGGAAAAAAGTAAAAATAATATTTACATCTCTTTCACAGCTTGGACCGGCAATGGCAGACCAAGCGATAAGAGATATTTCCGACTCACTTAAAGTTGATAAAACGTATAATTATAACGGTGTTGAACATAACTTTAAAGGTCGGGAAATTGTTAACGGTGTTGATTATACTTTCTTAGGATTTAAACCGTATTACGCTCTTATTATTTTAGGGATGGGACAAGATTTCCGTCTCAATTTCCCGAGTGATTATTACGGAACACCTCTTGATGATTTACCTATGATGCAGGGAGTTATTAACTATGACCAAGTCGCCTGTGTTGTAGATTTATCAGGCGGTAATATAACCGATGCCTGGATTTCGTACGGGCAGGGAAGATTCAACTTTCCACTTATGTTAGGTTTGACCGGCGTAATGGTTTCTCAGTATTATCCTTTCCTAGGCTCCGGTCAGGTGTCAGGTATTATGGGCGGGCTGCTTGGTGCGGCTCAATATGAAGAGCTTGCCGATAACCCGGGAAGAGCAAAAGACGGTATGAGAGTTCAATTGTTTGCTCATTATGTAATTATCTTATTTATTGTTCTCGGTAATATAGGGTTCTTTATGAGTAGACGTAAAAGAATGGAAGGAGGCAACTAATATGGAATTTTCAGATTTTCTATGGATGACTTGCGGTATCTTTTTAACACTGGCAACATTTTCGTTTTTATATAAAGATAACCCGTTTTATAAATTTGCTGAACATCTAGTAGTTGGTGTCTCTGCCGGATTCTTTGTCGTTGTGCTGTGGCATGGTACTTTGGTGCCGAACTTGTTCCAAAAGCTTGAAGATGGTGACTGGTATATGTTATGGCTGAACTCATCTGAGTGGTGGTATATCATTCCTGCTCTGTTGGGTGTCCTTATGTGGACCAGATTCTCAAAAGAATACTCTTGGGTCTCACGCTGGCCGATGGGGCTTTATATAGGTATTTCAACCGGTATTGCTATACCTCTTGAAATGTCTAACCGTGTGAATAAACAACTTCATGCAATGATGATCGAAATAGATTGGGCAAATTTCTTTGGTGGAAATATATTGAGTACAACATCAGGCTTTGCACAACTGCTTATTTTTGTAGGAGCTATTGCTGCTCTGATTTATTTCTTCTTCTCTAAAGAACATAAAGGCTTGTTTGGCGGTGTTGCAACATTTGGTATATGGATTCTGATGATAGGGTTCGGTGCATCATTTGGATATACCGTGATGGCTCGTGTTTCGCTGTTTATTAACCGAATGCAGGATACTAAAGATTGGGGAATTGCCGCTTTTAACAATGCGGAGGTTGTTAATCCTCATTATGGTGCACAATATCAGATCGTGTTCTGGCTATTAGTACTTTTTGTGGTTGGATATATAATAAATGAAATAGTCAGCCATTTAAAGAGTAAACAAGTGTAAGAAAATATTTCATACATTTAAAAACCCGCTCTTAATGAGCGGGTTTTTTTATAAACTTTTCTCAGTTTGAGATGTATAAATTGAGTTGCAAGAAAAGATTGTATGTTAAAATTAAGCAAGAGTCTTGATTGTAGTTGTGTAGTAATAGGTTAGGCTGTTTTTCTGATTGCTATGTAAGTTGTTGGTATTATGGTGGATAGAGACGACGGAAATAGCAGAAAAATTAACTTGTTCAACAACTGTTAGTTAGGAAAACTTTTTTTTAAATAATTAAAAAATTAGCTTGACATACAGTAAAATTTTCCTATTTTTATTGCGGTGGAACCAAAGTGTAGTACAAGTATTTTTGATTCACAAGGGTAAAGGGTAGCAACGTAAACACATGGAAAGTGAGGTCAGGAATGGCTCGACCAATTAAAGCCGCTCCAGCCGCAACAAACGAAGCTGCCGAATTAAGCGTAGAAAATTCTCCTAAAAAGGGAAAACTTTCTACTGCGGAAGCTCGGCGCGAGTATCAACGTCGCTATTACCAGATGCATAAGGAAAAAGCAAAAGAGTATCAGCGGCAGTACAACTTAACCCATAAGAAAAAAGCAAGAGGCGGTCGTGGTAAAGCAAGTTTTGTGGCTCCGCGTGAAGTAGTACGTACAACGTACAACACAACCGATATTATGCATTCACCGGTTGAAAAGACGCTTCGAATTTTAGAAAAAATCATCAACGGTGAACGTTTTTTCACCATGTAAGTCTACAACTTTGGTTTGTAAGGCGATTGTTAAAATAACAAGTTTTTACAATCGCCTTTTTAAATAGAACTATATCGTATTGCGAGATAGGCGCTTGTAATATGCTGTATGTTACATTATTCACAATTTTCTTAGCATTTAGGTTGCTTTTGACGTTTATTTTTAATACATTCACTACAAATATGAATATAGGGAGTTAAAATGCCTGCCAAAAAAGCAGCTGACAAAAAAAGAAAACGACAGTAGCTAAAACAAAGACAAAAACTGTCTCAAAATCTTCTAAAAAAACGATTCCTGCTCCTAAAGAGAAAACAGCAGCTAAGAGTTCTACATCAAAAAAAACAGTGGCAGTTAAAAAAACATCCTCAAAAAAAACAATCACATCTAAGGCAAAATCTGATTCTATGAGTAACAAAATATCCTTACCAAAAAAAAGTTATTATTTTTTCGGCAACGGCAAAGCTGAAGGTCATGTAGAAATGCGTGATTTGCTTGGAGGAAAAGGTGCAAATCTAGCAGAAATGTGTTCTGCGGGCGTACCGGTACCTCCCGGTTTTACAATTACAACCGATATTTGTCGTTTGTATTACGAGAATGCTCTTGAAGTACCCAAAACAATTGATGCAGAGCTTGAGTCGTATATAGCGAAAATAGAAAAATCTGTCGGTAAAAAATTTGGTGACCCATCTGATCCGTTACTGGTTTCTGTGCGTTCCGGCTCTAAGTATTCTATGCCGGGGATGATGGACACTATCTTAAACCTTGGTCTGAATGATGAAACCGTCGAAGGGTTGGGCGTGAAATCGGGCAATATGAGATTTGCTTTAGACAATTACCGTCGGTTTATTCAAATGTTCGGAAACGTAGTTCTTTCTATAGATAAAGAATTGTTTGAAGCTGTTATTTCTAAAAAGAAAACAGAGAGAAGAATAAAACAGGACAGCTCATTACAAATTAATGATTTAAAAGAGATTGTAAAAAAGTTTAAATCTATCATTAAACGAAAATCCGGTGAACCGTTTCCTGATGAACCGTTTGTGCAGCTTAGAATGTCACGTGATGCGGTGTTCCGTAGTTGGAATAATCCGAGAACTATCTCATATCGTCGGATGAATAATATCCCGTCTGATATAGGTACTGCTGTAAATATACAGGCAATGGTCTTTGGTAATATGGGTAATACATCGGGAACAGGAGTCGGGTTTACTCGTAATCCTTCTACCGGAGCAAAAGAATTTTTTGGTGAGTATTTAGTAAATGCTCAAGGTGAAGATGTCGTTGCCGGAGTTCGTACGCCTCAGCCTATAAAGCAGCTGAAAAACGATATGCCTAAAGTGTATAAAGAACTGCAAGAGATAACTACTAAACTTGAAAAGCATTATCGTGATATACAGGATTTTGAATTTACCGTTCAAGAAAATAAACTATTTATGCTGCAGACTAGAAATGGTTTACGCACTATCCAAGCTGCGGTAAAAATAGCTGTTGATATGGTAAAAGAAAAACTGATTACAAAAGAAGAAGCTCTTTTACGCATTGATCCTATACAATTAAATCAATTGCTCCATCCATCTTTAGACCCAACGGTGAAAGTTGAAGTAATATCCAAAGGACTGCCTGCATCACCCGGGGCGGCTTCCGGTAAAGTATATTTTACTGCTGAAGAAGCTGTTAAGCATGGTGCAAAAGAAAATGTTATTTTGGTGCGTGATGAAACAAATCCTGATGATATTGAGGGAATGAATACTGCTGTTGGTATCTTAACTTCTCGCGGGGGTATGACTTCTCATGCGGCTGTTGTAGCAAGAGGTAGGGGTACCTGTTGTATTGCCGGGGCCGAATCTATACGGGTAAATGTTAAAAAGAAACAATTCCAAGTTGGAAAACTAATTATCAAAGAAGGTGAAATAATCACCCTAAACGGTTCTACCGGTGAAATTATTTTGGGGAAGGTTGCCACTATAGATCCGGAACTATCAGCTGAATTTACAGAATTTATGGGATGGGCTGACGGCTATAGAACTTTAAAAATCAGAACAAATGCTGATACTCCTCGTGATGCTATCGAAGCTGTTAAGTTTGGAGCAGAAGGAATCGGTCTATGTAGAACAGAACATATGTTCTTTGCCGACAACAGAATTCCAATTGTTCAGGATATGATTTTAGCTGAGAGTGCCGAGGAACGTGCCTTGGCATTGGATAAACTACTTACATTCCAGAAAAAAGATTTCAAAGCAATTTTTGAAGCATTAAACGGATTACCGGTAACTATCAGGACTCTTGATCCTCCATTGCATGAGTTTTTACCTAACAAAGATGTTGTTGGTCAAAAATTAGAAGAGCTTGATGTAAAGAGCGATACATTTGAAGAAGATGAAGCAAAATTAAAAAGAACATTACTTCGAATTGATGAACTTGCCGAATTAAATCCTATGCTTGGGCATCGTGGTTGTCGTTTGGGTATTATTTACCCTGAAATTACCGAGATGCAGACTCGTGCTATTATTTGGGCTGCCTGTCAGGTAGCAAAAAATGGGACAGAAGTACATCCCGAAATCATGATTCCTCTGGTAGGTCATGTCAATGAGTTCAAAAATCAAAAAGAAGTCGTTACCCGAATTGCCAATGAAATAATCGGTAAATCTAAAACTAAAGATTTAAAATATCTTGTTGGTACTATGATTGAGATACCGAGAGCAGCTTTAACAGCAGATGAAATTGCTGTAGAGGCAGACTTTTTCTCATTCGGTACAAATGACCTTACTCAAATGGCAATGGGTTTCTCCCGTGATGATGCCGGTAAGTTTTTAAGCAGTTATGTTGAGAGTGGAATTCTGGAGCATGATCCGTTTGTCTCGATAGACCAATCGGGTGTCGGCCAATTGATAGAGATGACAGTTAAAAAAGGAAGAGCCGTAAAGCCGGATATCAAACTAGGTATTTGCGGTGAACATGGGGGTGATCCTGACTCGATTCATTATTGTCATAAGCTTGGTTTGGAATATGTCTCTTGTTCACCTTTTCGGGTTCCGATAGCAAGATTGGCAGCAGCACAAATTGCACTTATGGAAAAAACTGTTAAGAAAACAGCAAAGAAGAAAAAATAGATTTTCGTAATCATATATCTAAGACCGTCTGTCATAACAGGCGGTCTTTTTTTTGTTGTAAAAACTTTCACTTGACATTTTAATTAGAAATACTTGATTGCCAAGCAAAGGTATCAATACCGTATAAAACGGTTAACATAGAAATGTAGGGTTATCTAGTCCTGATTATGGGCTGTATCCTTAAAGTAAGAAGTAAAGATGAAAAAAGAATTAGATGCTATATTTAAACCGAAATCTGTTGCTATAATAGGAGCAACAGGTCGAAAAGGTTCTATCGGTAGGGAAACACTTCATAATATTTTGTTAGCAGAATTTAACGGAAAAGTATTTCCTGTTAATCCAAATGCTCAGGTTATCCATTCTATTAAAGCGTACTCAACTGTTCTGGATGTACCTGATGCGGTAGATTTAGCAATTATAATTGTTCCAAAAGAAAAAGTTGCCGAAGTTGTTACCCAATGTGGTGAAAAAGGGGTCAAAGGTATTGTAGTTATTACTGCCGGTTTTTCTGAAACAGGGAAAGAGGGCGAAAAGCGAGAAAAGGAAGTTCTCAATATTGTACGTGAGTACGGTATGCGAATGATCGGTCCGAACTGTTTTGGTATTGTTAATACCGATCCGAAAGTAAATCTGAATGCTACCTTTGGGAAAACATATCCAAAACAAGGTCGAATCGGGTTTATCACACAATCTGGTGCGATGGGCGAGGCTATTATGAATACTGCCAAAGAACTTGGGATTGGATTCTCTGTTGTGGCATCAATCGGTAATAAAGCGGATATATCATCAAATGATATTTTAGAATATTTTAAAAATGATCCGAATACTGATATTATTTTATTATATCTGGAAAATTTCGGTAACCCAAAAAGGTTTACCCAAATTGCCCGAGAGATTTCCCGTAAGAAACCGATGGTCGTAGTGAAATCAGGACGTACTTCTCTTGGTGCCAAAGCTGCGTCATCACATACCGGAGCTTTAGCAGGATTAGATGTCGGTGTTGATGCCCTTTTTGAACAGACCGGTGTAATGCGTGTCGATACTGTTGAAGAACTATTTAATGTTGCATCGGCACTTGCTAATCAACCTGTTCCTAAGGGAAACAAAGTTTGTGTAGTAACAAATGCCGGAGGTCCCGGTATTTTGGCTACTGATGCCTTGATAAATAACGGTTTAGAAATGCCGACACTTTCTCCTGCGACTATAAAAACTTTAAAGAAATTTATCTCGTCTGAAGCATCATTTTCAAACCCGATGGATATGGTTGCCGGTGCCGGAGCAAAAGAGTTTAAGCTGACATTAGATGCTGTTTTAAAAGATAAAAGGTATGATGCGATAATTCCTATATTTGTTCCACCCGTAACTATAGACCAGCTTGAAGTTGCAAAAAATATTTATGAAGCGGTAAAAAAGAGTAACAAAACAATTTTGGCATGCTTTATGGGGGCCGGATATGGTTCTGAAGGGGTTTCATTTTTAAAAGAACATAATATCCCTGTATTTATTTTTCCTGAAGCAATTGCCAAGACTCTTGCTACGATTTCAAGTTATAACAAATGGCTTACCAGTCCGAAAGGGAAATACAGAACATTTAAGGTTGACAGAGATAAGGTGAAATCTATTTTTAATAAAGCGAAGTCGGAAAAGCTTGATGCTATTGTCGGTGAAGATGCAATTGAGATTTTACAAGCGTATGGTATTCGTTCAGCAGGATATCAATATGCATCTACTGCCAACGAAGCTGCTGCAATTGCTACTAAATTAGGCTATCCGGTAGTAATGAAAATCAATACACCGCAAATTTTACACAAGACCGAGTTTGGTGCAGTTGTTGTTGATTTAAGAACAGAAAAAGAAGTTAAAACAACATTTAATGATTTAAAGAAAAAAATCGTTAAGTTTAAACCGAATGAAAAGTTCTCGGTTTCTTTACAAGAGATGATTACAGAGGGTGTCGAAACGGTAATCGGTATGTCGATTGACCCATCATTTGGTCCCTTAGTTATGTTTGGGTTGGGTGGTATTTATGTTGAAATAATGAAAGATGTTTCATTTAAAATTCATCCTTTGACAGATGTACAGGCAAGAGATATGATTCGTTCGCTTAAATCGTATCCTCTCTTATCAGGATTTCGTGGGGCTAAACCAGTAGATTTAAAAACTCTGGAAGAAACATTACTGCGGGTGTCTCAATTAATTCATGATTTTGAGGATTTTATAGAAATAGATATTAACCCGTTTATTGTTTCTCCGAATAAGGAGAATTGTAAAGCGGTTGATGCGAGGTTTATACTTAAAAAATAATAAGAAATGAATTGTAATAAAACTTGAATTCTTATTTGTTATCTGTATCTTTCTAAAATAGAAAAAAAGTATGAAAGAAATGGATTTAACTGTTGATGAAATATGAATTAAAATCTATACCTGTCTGGGCATTTCTAAAGATTTCTTTTTTTGTGAATTGTGTAGCGGGATTTATACTCGGCATTTTTGTGGCACCACTTGTCGGTCTGTTGTCAATTGTTTTAGTTTCTCTATTTCAGCTGCAGGGAACTAATTTTGATTTTAGTCATTCTCTAAATTCTGTAATGATTGCCACTCCTTTTATTCTTTCATTTGTATTTGCATTTTTGCTGACTCTTTTTGAAGTTATAGTCGTTTTTATCTATAATATATTTGCCGGTTTTATCGGAGGTCTCTCAATTGTTTTGGAACCTGAAAATAGTAAGAGTATTGTGCCTGTTTCTCAAAAACCTCAACCGACGATATTACAAAAGAATAAACCTCAAGTGCCGTTGATGCCGAAAGAAAAAAATAAACAGGGAACAGATGCACCTCCTCCTCCGCCACCTCCTGTAATAGAGAAGATTGAATCAATCAGACAAAAAGATATAGTACAAGAATTACCCCTAAAGAAAGAAGAAGTAAAGAAAATGACAGACATACCGGTCAGAGTACGTATAGCACCATCACCCTCAGGATATTTACATGTCGGTACTGCCCGTATGGCAATAGCGAATTTTTTATATGCCAGACATACCGGCGGACAGTTTTTGATTCGAATAGAAAATACCGATGCTGCCCGTACTGATGACACTCTCATTGAGCCGATAATTTCCGCATTAAAATGGCTTGGAATTGAATCCGATGAAAAAATTGTCTATCAATCTGACCGTATAGAGATGTATAAAAAATTTGCTCAAAAGATATTAGATGACGGTCACGGTTATCGTTGTTTCTGCTCTCCCGAGTTGCTTGCTGCTGACCGTGAGGAAGCTATGGCAAACAAAGGACCTTTGCGTTATAATCGTAGATGTCTAAATCTGACCCAGCAAGAGATAGATAAAAAGATAGCAGACGGAGAAAAGTTTGCTACCCGTATTAAAATCCCTGAAGGTCAGACAACTTTTAATGATATAGTTTCAAGTGAACTAAAACGGGATAATCAAGAAATTGAAGACTTTATCATTGCCCGTTCTGACGGAACCGCTACCTATAACTTGGCTGTTGTAGTTGATGACAATGATATGCGGATTTCTCATGTTGTACGTGGGAATGATCATATTACAAATACTTTTAAACAGATTCATATCTATAAAGCTTTAGGGTTTACATTGCCGACGTTTGGGCATGTACCACTTATTTTACGACCCGACAAAAAGAAAGTATCAAAGCGTTTGGGAGATAAAGATGTTGCTCAATACCGTGAGGAAGGAATTCTTCCTGAGGCAATGTTTAATTTTCTTTGTCTACTCGGATGGTCACCTAAAAC
Source organism: Candidatus Zixiibacteriota bacterium (assembly GCA_024276275.1). GTDB lineage: Bacteria > Zixibacteria > MSB-5A5 > GN15 > FEB-12 > QQUK01. Next base: position 2,328 of record JAJRXM010000025.1, on the reverse strand, counting down.
TGATAGAGAAATTTATACTGTTGATGAGTTGATTAAAATATTTAACCCTGACCATTTTAATAATTCTAACGCTGTATTTAATGAAGAAAAGTTGGAAGCATTTAATAAAGAACATATTGTCTTAAAGTCAGACCATGATTTAGCAGCTATGGTTGCACCTTTATTAGTAGATGCTGGGTATACTTCGAAATACTGGCTTGAAACAAGATGGGATTATTTACGGTCGGTGATTTCTATTTTGAAAACAAGAGTCCGTAGAGTTTCTGATTTTGTTGAACTGAGCAAATACTTTTTTGAATTTGATTACAAGTATGATTCTCAGGCAGATGAAAAGAATTTTACACCTGAAGCAATTGATATACTAAATGAATTTGCCGAACAACTTGAAAAGTTAGAAACATATTCAAAAGAAACAATAGAGACAACACTTTCTGAACTTGCTGTTGCAAAAGATATTAAAAAAGGAAAACTAATTCATCCGACCAGGTTGGCAGTCTCCGGCGTTCCCAGCGGACCGGGTTTATATGATTTGCTTCTTGTGTTAGGGCAGGATGTTGTTGTGGAGAGAATGAAAAAAGCAGCTGAATATATACAACAAAAATAACAATTATTTATATAGGATTTGAAATGGAAAACACAAAAGCTAAAATAGCAAAAGTTTTAAAAAGAGCTATCAAAGGTGAAGAAGACGGATATTATTTTTACAATTTACTTGCTGAAAAAGCAAAAGATACTTCTGCCATTAAAATGTTGGAAACATTAAGAGATGATGAAATCCGTCATAAAGAGACATTAGTTGCTCTCTATAAAAAACATATATCTGAAGATTTAGGTGAAATGCCTGATAAAGGCATTAACGCATTAGCTGAAGTTTTTCGTAAAGGGCATTTAGAAGAAAGAAAAACAGAAATCGAATTTATTAATTTGGCAATTGAGGCTGAACTTGCTGCCACAAAGTATTATCAGGAAGAACGGAATCTTATAGATGATCCTACTTTTAAAGAGATATTTGATCAACTTGCAAAAGAAGAGCATGGACACTATGAACTGTTAATGGCAGAAAGAGAAGCTATTTCCGGGAATTATCATTGGTTTAGTTATGATGATAGCTCTCCGATGGAACATTAGACTTTTTAGGATTATTGTCTAAGTGAGGAGATGAATATGCAATGGGTATGTGAGATTTGTGGGTATGTACACGATGATGGCGAAGCACCTGAAATTTGTCCACTTTGTTCAGCACCAAGGTCTAGGTTTATAGTGTATAAAGAAGAGAAATAAAATTTTGACTGATCAGCAAAATACTAAAAGGAAGTTAAAAGTAGGAGACAAGGCTCCTGATTTTACGCTTGAGACCCACAACGAGGGAGAGCTCAATCTTGGTTGGTATCAGGGTCGGAAAAATGTTGTGCTTGCTTTTTATCCTGGAGATTTTACTCCGGTCTGTTCTAGTCAAATTCCCGCATATAATAATTTTATAGATGAATTTACAAAGTATGATTGTAAGCTGTTTGGTATTTCGGTTGATTCTGTAGCATGTCATATTGCCTGGGCAAAATCTTTCGGAGGGGTCTTTTTCCCGCTTATGTCTGACTATTATCCACATGGAGAAGTAGCGTCAAAATACGGCATATTAAATAAAAGAGGATATGCCGACCGTACTGTTTTTCTTATAGATAAAAACGGAGTAATTCAGTTTATAGATTATCTGGATTATAAACTCCTTCCCGATAATGAGAAACTTTTCAAAGAACTTGCGATTCTGTAAAATTAACCCGTATTGTACATAATATTTTGTTTGAAAAAGGAAAGTTATTATGATAAAAATAGGTAATAAAGCTCCGGTCTTTAAATTGGAATCATCAGAGGGCGGTATGTTTTCTGCAGATGATTTAAAAGGCCGTTTTGCTGTTCTTGTATTTTATCCAAAAAACAGTACCCCCGGCTGAAATCGCCAACTTGCTGCTCTGGAAGAGCAGAGGATAAAATTTGAAAAATTAAATACTGTTGTATTAGGGATAAACTCTGCCTCGATAACCTCGCATCAAAATTACTGCTCAAAAAAAGGCTTTAATTTTCCAATATTGTCAGACCCGGGTGAAAAAGTGCTGGTGAAGTATAAAAGCCAAAAGCCTGAGGGTAAAGGTGTGCTGAGGACTGTCTATGCTATAGATACTGACGGTAAAATAATGTATGCTGAACGAGGAATGGGAAATTTCGAGGACATTATCAACCTCATAAAAGCATATTAATCTGATATATTTAGGTTGAATAATTCTCTGATTTTATTACCTTTAAGCCCATTATATAGGGATTGTTGAAAAAAGT
>JAJRXM010000024.1 GCA_024276275.1 Candidatus Zixiibacteriota bacterium | reverse complement strand
GTGCCTAATACTAATAAGTTAGGATTATATTTATTGTCATGAAACAGCTCTTACCTAATTTGGTCTAGAAAACCGAATACCCCGAAAACAAAAAAAGGATACAAGATGAAAACAATTATTAGTGGATTAATATTAAGTTTGGCTTTTTCTTTTACGGTATATGCTGAATCCACCAAAATGGATGACGTCAACAAAGAATTTAACGAGACTCTATCCGAGATTATTGAAAAATCAGGAAATACTGCCGAAATTAAAGGTCTTGTAACAAAACTTTGTAAAATAAAATGCAAAGCGATTCATACCGCTGAAATTGCAGCCTGTGGCCCTGGTGAAAATACTGGCCCTTTAAAGGCATGTAGAGATGGAGCTAATCGTCATAAAACTACATGCATAAGAGGTTGTTAAATTAAAAAATTCTAACAATCACATGCACTCAGATTTCCATGAGCGTCACAATTTTTGCGATGCAAAAAATTGCGTCACTTATGGCAGCTGGTGATGTGGGCGTTATGTTTTAAAAGGGTGTACCTAGGGTAAATAATCTAAGGAAAAATAAATGGTAGACTTTAAGAAAAGACTTAAAAAGAAAAGAATTCTCAAAAAAGTCGATCCAGTTGATATTTATGATTCTCTAGATAGGCGTAGCGAGACAGGCCCATTACGACCGTCACAAGAACGTGTTTTATCTGATTGGTTTTCCACTCGTAAAGATGAAAAAAATAACATTATTAAGCTGCATAATGGTGAAGGAAAAACGTTAATAGGACTATTGTTGCTACATTCTAAAATAAATTCAAATGAAGGGCCGTGTCTTTATTTATGTCCAAACAAGTATCTTGCAGAGCAAGTGAGGTATGAAGCACAAAAATTTGGAATTCCGATATGTGAAATAGGTGAAGACAACGATCTACCAGAAGACTTTATCGTTGGAACAAAAATACTAATCACTCATGTTCAGAAGGTATTTAATGGCCGAACAATATTTGGTTTAGGGAATCAATCAGTAAAAGTTGGAGCTGTAATACTTGATGATTCTCACGCTTGTATTGATTCGATAAAAGATGCTTTAACAGTAAAGGTGGATAAAAGTCATTCTTTGTACAAAAAAGTTATTTCTATTTTTGAGAATGATATAAAAGAACAAGGAGAAGGAAGCTTCTTGGAGAGTGAAAGTGGTGATTACAATACAATGCTTCCTATCCCATATTGGAGTTGGTATGAAAAAAGAGATGAAATTACAAAGAAACTAATTCGGTGTAAAAATGATACAGAAATTAAGTTTGTTTGGCCTGTAATTAAAGATGTGATAGCTAATTGCCAAGCTTTTATTTCTGGTCAAACACTAGAAGCTTCACCAGCATTGATGCCAATAGAAAGTTTTGGAACATTTTCTAAAGCGAAAAATAGAGTGTTAATGTCAGCAACAACTCAAGATGATTCGTTTTTTATTAAAGGATTAGGGTTTGATGTAGAATCTGTATCCAATCCTTTGACGAACAAGGATCTAATTTGGTCTGGAGAAAAGATGATATTAATTCCTTCGCTAATTAGTGAAGATCTTGAAAGAGACTCAGTAATAAGCTGGTTAGCAAAAACGAATTCAGAGCGACAATTTGGAATAGTAGCCTTAGTTCCGGGTTTCAATAAAAACAAACAATATGAAAATATTGGTGCCAGAGTTGCACGCAGTAATGATATTTTTGAAATAGTAAAGTCTTTAAAAGATGGCGCATACTCTCAAACAGTCGTCTTTGCAAATAGATACGATGGCATAGACCTTCCAGATAATTCCTGTCGTATCTTGATTATTGACTCTAAACCATACTTTGATTCTCTTTTAGATAGATATGAAGAGGATTGCAGATCTGAAGGCGACATCATAAATATTCGCATTGCCCAAAAGGTCGAGCAGGGATTAGGGCGAAGCGTAAGAGGAGAAAAAGACTACAGCATTATTGTTTTAGTTGGAGGTGACTTAGTAAAGTTTGTTAAAAGCCCAATAAGTAATAAATATTTCTCTGCACAAACAAGAAAGCAAATAGAAATCGGAATGCAAGTGGCATCTTTTGCAAATGAGGATGCTGATAATGAAGAGCCATACAAGGTTCTTGTAAATTTAATGAATCAAGTTTTAGCGCGTGATGATGGATGGAAAGAGTATTATTCTGAAGAAATGGATACAATAACTTCAGGTGAAGAACGTAAAAGTATTTATGATACGCTAAGAATTGAGTATGAATCTGAACGACAGTTCATGATCGGTGAATATGATAAAGCATGTGAACTTATGCAAAAATTGTGCGATCAGTTTAATGATGATGATTTAGAAAGGGGTTGGTATCTACAGCAACTTGCTAGATATAAATATCGCACAAGTAAGATTGATTCAAACCAAATTCAAAAATCTGCATTCCATAATAATCTCCAGCTCTTGAAACCTAGAGAAGGGGTAAGTTACAAAAAAATTGAGTTCATTAACCAAAGCAGGGTCAAACGAATAAGCGATTGGATTAAACAATTTAGTAACTATGAAGAAATGATGATTTCTTTAGAGGGAATAATTCAAAATCTGACATTTGGGATGCCTTCCGAAAAATTTGAGTCAGCTCTAAAAGAAATGGGTGAAGCGATTGGATTTCTTAGTCAGCGACCAGACAAAGAAATAAAAAAAGGTCCAGATAATCTATGGTGTGGAATTGAGAACCAATATATATTGCTGGAGTGTAAAAATGAGGTAGAAGACACTCGTTCAGAAATTTCAAAGCACGAAGCAGGGCAAATGAATTCACACTCTGCATGGTTTGAAAGCATTTATAGCGATTCTAAGTGTAAGCGAATTTTAATAATCCCAGTGATTAAATTATCATATCATGCAGACTTTACACACCCAGTAGAAATAATGCGAAAAAACACTCTAAATAAGCTCAAAATAAACGTTAAAGGCTTCTATAAAGAGTTTGCAAAATATGTAATACATGAAGTTAGTGATGATAAAATTCAGCAGTTATTGAACGTTCATGAACTAGATATAAACAGTATTACTACAAAGTATTCTGAACCGTATAAGAAGAGCATTAAATAAACATAACAAACAAGGATAAGTCGCGCGGCTGAGCCGCGACTTTATCATCTGGTTGAACAAGCCCGACAGTTGTTTGTACTTATCTATAGCAGATATCGAGGTTTTGATTTTGAAGAACAGTGCCATCCTCACGGATGGCACTGAATCTTAAGCAAGTGTATCCTTCGCCCTGATCAGGCGATTTTTTAAACGGGTTTATTCAATTATTATTCAGTTTCTCCCTGTTACGCATGGGAGTGAAATAAGGGGTCAGAGCCCTTTAAAAGAATTTTGTTTTCTGCTAGTCTGTAGAGCAGCAAGGGGGCGTGCTGGCCTGATTCGTTTGGTCGCCTTCCAGTTTAACCAAATAAGGGTAAGCTGGGGAGAAGGCCCAATGAGTATCAATCACATCCAGCGGACATCAAAAAGCAACGCTGTGCCTCACTT
>JAJRXM010000023.1 GCA_024276275.1 Candidatus Zixiibacteriota bacterium | reverse complement strand
TGCGGAGCTTGATACACTTTTGAACAGAACTGATTCTTTCTTTTTCTCTGCATGTACAGATTCTGATAACATCTGATATTCTCCATACCGCCCTACTTACACGTTTCAACTTTCTGTCTCACTTATATTGGCACGGAGGGTTAGTTCAACTTTGTTTACCTTGTTTCATGTTCCATCTAAAACTGGATATGAGCTTATTTCCTTATTTATTAGTTCTGCAACATTAGGATTTATATACTATAAGACGAAATCTGTTTTGTTTTTAATCTTTGCTCATGTAATTGCTAATACAGCAGGCTCTTCGGGTTTATTAGGCGGTTTATTAACCATTGTAATATATTTTGCCATAGCACTAATTCCAAAATTAAAAAAAAGATAACAAACTATGATAAATTTAAATAACATACAATTTAAGTATCCCAAAAAAGAGGGGTTCGCTCTCGATGATGTATCGTTTTCAATAAGTCCGGGTGAAATTTTTACTCTTTTAGGTCCCAATGGTGCAGGTAAAACAACATTGATACGAATCCTCTCTGGATTAATTTTACCGCATCAAGGCAAAGTCACGATTTGCGACCATGACATACAACTTAAAGAATACAGAGTCCGTCGTTCTGTTGGATTAGTAATCGGTGATGAACGGACATTTTATTTCCGTCTCTCCGGTGCCCAAAATCTTGAATTTTTTGGTGGGTTGTATGGCATAAAAAGGTCTGTTTTAAAAAATCGAGTTATAGAAGTTTTAGAAAAAGTCGGATTACAAGATGATGCCAAACTTCAATATATGCGTTTTAGTACCGGCATGAAAAAACGCCTTAGTATGGCAAGAGCCTTACTACATGACCCTGATGTTTTACTTCTTGATGAACCTAACTCCGGTGTTGATCCTCATTCAGCAAAATCAATCAGAGAGATTATTTTCTCGTTAAAAAAACAGGATAAAACCATTCTTCTCACTACTCACGATATGGAAGAGGCTGAAAAAATGTCTGATCGGATAGGGTTTATTAAAAATGGTAAATTGATAAAAATAGGTAAAGTTGAAGAATATAAAAATCTTATAAACAAAAAGAGATTAGAGATTATTTTTAACAATACGTTTTCTGCCTATGATAAAGCTCTCGTAAGGGATATGATGAATCAAATAAAAATAGTTTCACATTGTGATTCTATCGATTTCAATGATAATAAAATGCGAATTTCTTATAACGGTTCATTTGATATGAACCGAACTTTACATATTCTCTCACAAAGCGGATATGATATTTCCAAGACAAATACGATTGAAGCATCTCTCGAAGATGTATTCATAAAGTTGGCAGGGTAATTATGTATAAGGTATATCTGTTTTTTAAACGATTCTTTATAACGATGATAAGTTATAAAACTGCTTTGATATTGGGAATTATCAGCGGTTTTGCCGGACTGTTACAGTTTACTTTTATGGGCGATTTCCTATCAGACGGTAACAGTTTTCCTGCCTTACAAAAGTATGGCGGTAATCTTCTATCCTATTTAATAATTGGTACTGCCTTTACAAGTTTTGTAGGTGTATCGTTAAGCTCTTTTCAAGGGACAATACGCTCTGAACAGCAGATGGGTACTTTGGAATACTTACTCATAAGTAACACACGATTAGAGTTGATTTTATTGTATTCCGGTGTTATGAATTTTGTTCAGGCATTTTTGAATGTTGCAATTTTATTAACCGTTGTAGTCTTTATTTTTGATATTCCGTTAGGGATAAACTTACCGGGAGCTTTGATTGCGATGTTTTTAACTATTACCTCACTCTCCGGTATTGGATTGATGAGTGCCGGAATAATAATCATAACCAAAATCGGAGACCCTATTACATGGGTCTTTACAACTCTTACAGGCTTGTTAAGTGGCGTTCTCTTTCCTGTTGAATATCTCCCCCCATGGCTTCAAACTGTTTCAGCCATTTTACCAACTACGCACGCCTTACATGCTCTTAGATTAACCCTTATACAAAACGCTGGTATGGCTGAGATTATGCCTCAGATAACTCTTCTTGCTGTGATGACTCTTATCACCGTACCATTGGGATTTATTATAGTACGAATAGGATTTAACCAAGCTCGAAAAGTAGGTTCATTAGCACAATATTAAATATTATCCATTTGGAGGAATCAATGGAAAATGAAAGTTTAACTCTCGAAACATCTATACCAACCGAAGAAAAACAATCTTCATATTTTAAAGTTATAACTGATCTGTTTATTTCACCTACAAAAGCATTCGCATCATTAAAATCAAAACCAAGATGGGCGATACCATTTGCCTTGTGCCTTATTTTTTCTTTTCTTATGCTAGGTGCTCTTGATAATCCTAACTGGGAAAAGTATAAAACTATTCCAGAGTTAATTACGTTACAACAATTTTTAATAGCTTTTGGACTTGTATTATTAACGCATGCAACAAATGTATTTGGAGTTACGTTTTTTATTTGGTTGGGTTTACAATTGTATCCTGCTAAGACAAGTTATTTAAAAATATTGTCAGTAGTCAGTTTTTCATTTTTGATTATAATTCCTGAAACAATAATGAAATTACCTATGATTTTTGCCAAAGGAACTCCAAAAGTATATTTGAGTCCTGTTTTAATGCTTCCGAACGAATGGAATGATTCACCACTATTTCATCTATTAGAAAATCTTGACATATTCACTATTTGGTTGGTAATACTAATCGCTTTGGGAATATCTTATGCTACAGAAATAACAAAAAAACAATCAATGATAACAGTTGGTTATCTGTTTGGTGTCTGGCTTTTAATTTCAATGTTTACTGGAAATTTGATTCAGATTACATAAAGCCTCTGTTTATTTAACAACTTAGATGATGATTATTTAAAATTAATAAAAGTGAATATATTGGGAAACAAAAAAATACAATTGATTTAGATTCAAGTAAATGTAATGTAAAATACATGTCAGCTATAAATCATAGAGAAGATTTAGTATAAATAAACTCTTTTTATAAAGTACATATTTTATTTAAAATAGATAACAACCTAACATAGTCCATTATCCCTGTGCCATATTTGTGCCTTTTTACATTCAAAAAATATCAAAATCCTTCAAAAACAACCTCAAACAATCAAAAACCTAAAGCCTTGTGTTTCTATAACTTAATTGCTATTTTATTATAAATCAACACCTTACAAAATTTAACTAAAAAGACCACAGGGGTTTCGACCTACTACCTATTTCGCTAACTGCCGTAGAACCGTCTGCAAGATTCCGCCGTTACGGTAATAGTCAATTTCAACAGGAGTATCAATGCGAACTATCATTTCAAATGACTTATCATCAGCTTTGACTGTAACAACCTGTTTCGGTTTTAAGTCATTCGAAAGACCTAAAATGCTGAACGATTCTTTACCTGTCAATCCGAGCGATTCTTTCGATTCACCGTCTTTAAATTGTAACGGAAGAACTCCCATGCCGACCAAATTCGAGCGATGGATTCGTTCAAAAGAAATTGCCATGACAGCTTTGACACCAAGCAAAAATGTTCCTTTGGCAGCCCAGTCACGTGAGGACCCCATGCCGTAATCTTTACCGCCGATAACAACAAGCGGTGTCTTGTCCGCTTTATACTTTAATGAAGCATCATAGATTGACATCTGTTCACCGGATGGAATATGAATAGTAACTCCGCCCTCTGTTCCGGGGGCAAGTTGGTTTCGGAGTCTAATGTTGCCGAAAGTTCCGCGAGTCATAACTCGGTCGTTACCGCGACGGGAACCGAACGAATTGAAATCTTCAAATGCGACACCGTTTTCAAGCAGAAATTTTCCTGCGGGAGAATCAGCAGTGATAGCACCTGCCGGAGAAATATGGTCGGTTGTAATCGAATCACCGAGCATAGCCAAAACTGAGGCGTTTTCTATCGGCATAATATCAGCAGGTTCTTTTGGAAGGTCTACAAAGAAAGGAGGTTCCTGAATGTAAGTTGATTTTTCATCCCATTCAAAAAGATCACCGTCGGGCGAGTTGATTGCATTCCATGTTTCGTTACCGTCGGCAACCGAACCGTATTGGTTCTTGAACATTTCAGGTTTGACAGACTCAGATACAAATTTTTGTACATCGGCATCTGACGGCCAAATATCTTTAAGGAAAACATCATTGCCCTCTTTATCTTTACCGATTGGGTCAGTAGTAAGATTTATATCTACCGTACCTGCCAAGGCGTAGGCAACAACCAACGGAGGTGAGGCAAGGTAGTTAGCTTTGGTATGAGGAGAGACCCGACCCTCAAAATTACGGTTGCCCGAAAGAACTGCCGATGCGACCAAATTGCCGTCGTTGATAGCATCAACAATCGGTTGGTCAAGCGGTCCCGAATTACCGATACAAGTAGTGCATCCGTAACCGACATTATGGAAACCGATTTTTTCAAGAGATTCTAATAGTCCGGCATCTTTGAGATAGTCGATAACAACTTTAGAACCGGGGGAAAGGGAAGTTTTAACAAACGGCGAAACAGTCAGACCTTTTGCAACTGCTTTTTTAGCAAGCAGTCCGGCTGCCATTAAAACTGCAGGGTCTGAAGTATTGGTACATGATGTTATCGCAGCAATAACCAACGAACCGTGTTTCATCTCGGCGTTATATTTGCCTGCGACAGCAACAGTTTTGTTCATGTTATCGGCAGCAACTTCAAATCCGCGTTCTTTCATCGGAGTTGTTTTTGCTTTGTTAAATGCAGTTTGCATGTCAGAAAGTTTTACTCTGTCTTGCGGACGTTTAGGTCCTGCGAGTGACGGTTCGACTGTTGAGATATCAAGTTCAAGCATATCGGTGAACTGAGGTTCTTTGGAACCTGCTGCACGGAATAGCATTTGTTCTTTAGCATAAGCTTCTACGAGTGCAATAGTTTCTTCATCTCGTCCGGTCATTTTAAGATAGTCGAGAGTTGAATTATCAAACGGGAAATAACCCATTGTGGCACCATATTCAGGAGCCATATTTGCCACCATCGCTTTTGTCGGGAGCGATAATGTATCAAGGGCAGACCCGCAGTATTCGACAAATTTGCCGACAACACCTTTTTCGCGAAGCATTTCGGTAATACGCAGAACTAAATCGGTACCCGTGACACCCTCGTTAAGTTTACCGGTCATTTTGAAACCGATAACTTCGGGAGTGAGCATGTAAATCGGTTGTCCCAGCATGATAGCCTCGGCTTCAATTCCTCCGACACCCCATCCGACAACTCCGAGACCGTTTATCATAACGGTATGAGAGTCGGTTCCGACAAGTGAGTCAGGATATGCGACACCGTCTTTGACAAGTACGCAGTTCGCAAGATATTCTAAATTAACCTGATGGCAGATACCTGTGGCAGGTGGCACGATTGAAAAGTCGGAGAATGCTTTTTTACCCCAATGGAGAAACTGATACCGTTCATTGTTCCGTTCAAATTCTTTGTTCATGTTGTATGTCAAAGAGTCAGCCTGTCCGAATGAATCTACCTGTACCGAATGGTCAATGACTAAATCTACATTAACAAGAGGATTGATTTTTTTAGGATCACCGCCCATAGCTTTCATCGCAGAACGAAGTGCGGCTAAATCGACAACAGCAGGTACTCCGGTAAAATCCTGTAGAAGAACACGGGCAGGTTTAAAAGGAAGTTCGGAATTACCGACATTTTTTGGGTCATAAGCGGCTAATCGTTTTACATCATCTTCGGTAACAAGTCTGCCGTCACAATTACGGAGGACAGATTCCAAAAGGACTTTTATAGAGTACGGCAGGTTTTTAATATCACCATAATCATTTAATGAGGACAGTTTATATATTTTATAGCTGTTAAAAGCTGTTTTTAGCTCTGATTCGGCGTTGAATGTATTCATATTGAGACTCCTTCTTTAATAAACAACAATAATTCACCTACATTTTATAACTATCGGGCCTATAGTATAATGCATATTACAGCTCTTTACAAGTTCCCGAGCTAAAAAGATATGTATTATTTTAACTTGAATAATATATTTGAAATGCTTATGTTATAATAGGTTGAGTCGTTACGATTTCAGCGTATCTATAAAAGGGTTATCGAAATGTTTGTGAAGAAAATCACCAGTGATGAAATAGTTATAGAAACTCCGGCTAAAATTAATCTATTTTTGGAAGTACTCAATAAACGTGCTGATGGATTCCATAATATAAATTCTCTTTTTCAGGCTATTTCTCTATTTGACAAACTACATTTTAAAGTTCTGACTCAACCGAGGTTAACATTAGAGATTCCCGGAGACGAATTATTACCGATAGATGACAACAATTTGATTGTAAAAGCGTATAACTTTATGCGTGATAAGTTTCAGCTGACCAAAGGCTTACATGTTGTTTTAAGCAAAGAGATACCGATAGCCGCCGGTCTCGCAGGCGGATCATCAGATGCCGCGGCAACTATATTGGCATGTAACCTGCTGTTTGATTTAGAGTTGACTCCTGAAGGCATGGCCGGTTGCGGGCTGCATATTGGGTCTGATTTACCATTTTTCTTCTCATCGGGACAGGCTCTTGTGACCGGGCAGGGTGAGATAATAGAAGATACATCGTATCCTCTTGATTATGAGTTAGTTATTGTGAAACCAAAGTTGTCAATATCGACAGCAGAAAGTTATTCAGCTTTGAAAAGAGACTTGACAAAACAGAAGAATCCGTTTAAGTTAGGCTCGTGCCGGACGGTAGATAGGTATATTACGTCTTTGAATGGAGCTGGTAATGATTTTGAGGAAGTCCATCTTTTGTCTTACCCGGAAATTCGGAAGATTAAAGATGGACTTTTACTGGCTGGAGCCGTCTTGGTACGAATGAGCGGTTCGGGCCCTTGTGTGTTTGGTATTTTTAATAAGTTACCTGACAATAAGGAAGATTTAAATATGAGTAATTCGGATTGGAATATATTTTTTGTGAAACCGATACGACTTACAGAGTACTGTTAATCTAAACCGGGAGGAGCCGTGGAGATAACAGAAATTAGGGTCACCCTTCGTGATGAGGAGCGGCTTAAAGGTTTTGCCAATGTAACGTTCGACGAGGCATTTGTTGTTAGAGGAATGAAAATCATTCAAGGAAACAACGGCTTTTTTGTTTCTATGCCAAGTCGAAAACGACCTGACGGAACCTACCAGGACATTGCCCATCCTGTAAGTAAGGATATGAGGCAAATAATTGAAATGAAAGTTCTGGAAGCGTATGAGGCTGAGTTGAAAGCTCAGTTGACAGAAAGTAACGATGCGTAAATTATTGGGGCGTCGTCAAGCGGTAAGACACTAGCCTTTGACGCTAGCATTCGTAGGTTCGAATCCTGCCGCCCCAGTATAAAGAATGATAAACCTGCTTTGAGCTAAAGATTGTTTTTGCTTAAATCAGGTTTCAATGTCATAGGTATTTTTAATGATTGTTCGGGACCATATTCAAATTATTACCGGTACTTCAAATTCAGCATTAGCTGAAAAAATTGCCCGTTATATGAATTGCAAATTAACTGATTGTACAGTTAGACGCTTTTCTGATGGAGAAGTGTTTGTACAAATCAATGAAAATATCCGTGGTGCTGATTTATTTATAATTCAACCGACTAATCCACCGGCTGATAATCTTATGGAACTCTTGATGTTGATTGAAGCATCACGTCGTGCATCAGCAATGCGTATTACCGCAGTAATTCCATACTATGGATATGCTCGGGCAGACAGAAAAGATAGGCCTCGTGTTTCAATTACCGCGAAGTTAGTTGCTAATTTATTGACAACTGCCGGAGCTGATAGAATTATAACTATGGATTTACACGCATCACAAATTCAAGGATTTTTTGATTTACCTCATGACCATTTGTATTCATCAATTGTTTTTAATCGATATATATCTGACTTAAAATTAGATAATTTAGTAGTTGTCTCTCCTGATGTCGGTTCTATTAAACTTGCCAGAGCAACTGCCAACAGGCTGGGTGCCGGTTTGGCGATTGTTGACAAACGTCGCCCCGAAGCTAATGTTGCCAAAGTAATGAATATTATCGGCGATGTGAAAGGCTGTAATGTTTTAATTCGTGATGATATGGTTGATACCGGCGGATCATTATGCGGTGCTGCTCAATTTGTAAAAGAAAATGGTGCAAAAGATATTTATGCTGCTTGTACCCATGGAGTTCTTTCAGGGCAGGCAATTGAAAAAATAGAAAAATCTGCAATTAAAAAAATGATTATTTCCGATTCGATTGACCAAAGTAAACATACATTAACAGATAAATTTGAAATTCTTACCTGTTCTGATTTAATAGGAAAAGCGATAACAAGAATTTTTGATGAAGAATCGGTTTCTTCACTTTTTGAAGATTATCCGGTAACGTAGAAAATAATGATAAAATATATTTTGGAGGTTTAAAACCAAAAATGAAAGAAGTAACTCTAGAAGCATCCTTACGGAAAACTACCGGTAAAGGCTCTGCACGTCAAAGTCGGATGGCAGGTAATATCCCTGCTGTTGTATACGGACCTGAGATTGATTCGTTTCCGATTGAAGTATCTGAAAAAGTTATGCGTCAGGCAGTAAAAGATGCATCCTTTAATGCTATTTTTGACTTACAAGTCGATGGCAAAACAAACAAAGTGCTGATTCGGGATATTCATCGCGACCCTATTACTTTGAAAGTAACTCATCTGGATTTCCACGCTATCAGTATGACTAAACCGATTAAATTGTCAGTACCTATTTCATTGGTAGGTGAAGCTATCGGTGTTAAAGTTGACGGCGGTATTGTCCAATCTGCTATGCGTGAAATTGAAATTTCATGTCTTCCGAAAGACATTATTGAAGTCATCGAAGTTGATGTATCCGAACTTAATGTTGGTGATTCAATTCATATTCGTGATATCTCTATCGCAAATGTAACGATTCTTGCTGAAGAAAGACGTACAGTCGTTGTTTGTGCTGCTCCATCTGTTGTTGTTGAAGAAGAAACTTCTGAAGAAGATGAAGAAGATGGTGATATTGATACTGCTGAAGGTGCCGAAGGTGCTGATGCTCCTGCCGATGCAGGTTCTGATGAGAAAAAAGACGATAAGTAAAATTTCTCTTTGTAAATAGAAAAAAACCGCTGACAGTTCAGCGGTTTTTTTTATTCTTTTTTTAGAATAATTGGTTTCTGAAGTTGACAGTTGCCGATAAATATATATTTTATCTTCATGAGCTCAATTGATATATGTATTGCTGAAATTAAATCGGAATTTCCCGATGATCGTCTGACTTATCAAAAAGGACTGCCGACTTTTCATCCTGAAAATGCCGGTGAAGCAGCATCTCTTTTGAAAATAGCCGATAGAAATAACCGACAGCTATTTATAGCAGGGTTCGGAAATAATGTTGTACCAGAAGGGGAAAAATATAATAATATTATTGTTGTGAAAACTGACAGATTGAATCAACATGTAGAAGTTGTCGCGGATGATTATTATATTAAGATAGGTGCAGGATTTCCTCTTTCTGAAATTAACAGAATATTACAAGAGTCAAAACTTTGGATTCCACATGCTTCACTTCCGTATGTCGGCTCTGTAGGAGGAGCTGTTGCCGGGGGGTTAAATTCTATGTATGAAACTCATGAACTGCCTCTGAAAAAGTATTTTATAAAAGCTGAGATAGTAACACCTGAGGGTGATATTATAGAACCGGGATCAGTATCCTTTAAATCTGTTTCGGGGTATGATATTGTGAAAGTATTTTGTGGAAGTTGGGGGCTATTAGGAATGGTTATTTCTGCGACTTTTCGTGTTATGCCGACCGAAGGCTCCGAAGAATACCAAGCTATTACGATGCAGAAAATGAGTCGCGAAAATCTTGTCCATTCACTTGATAGTAGCAACAAATCGAATGATGCTTTTTATACCCAAAAAATAAAAGCCAAATTTGACCCAAACAACATATTGCCTGTTTTAGGGTAGATTATTTTAATTGCTTCTATGCATTATCACATTCATATTTAGTTTCATGTAGCTTTATATCAATATGTTCTTTCTAATTTAGAAATGAAGGATATTCATGA
This sequence comes from Candidatus Zixiibacteriota bacterium, assembly GCA_024276275.1. Classification (GTDB taxonomy): domain Bacteria; phylum Zixibacteria; class MSB-5A5; order GN15; family FEB-12; genus QQUK01. The sequence continues at coordinate 72,193 of JAJRXM010000023.1, read as the reverse complement.
ACCTATCGACATATCAAAAATATGCATTAAAGCTTGGGATTATATTTGCTGTTATTTTTCTTGCTCTTGCTATAAATCCGATAGATAGACATGATTGGATGATTGAAAATCTGCTGGTGCTGATTATTATTCCGGTGTTGATTTTTAGCTCTAAAAAATTACCCCTTTCTAAAATTTCATATACCCTGATATTTTTGTTTCTTTGTCTGCATGAAGTCGGTTCGCATTATACTTATGCCAATGTACCGTATGACCAATGGTTTGAGTCTTTGTTCGGACGGTCTTTTAATTCATTCTTTGGATGGGAACGAAACCATTTTGACCGCTTGGTTCATTTTTCTTATGGGCTGTTTTTAGCCTATCCGATTAGGGAGATGTTTCACCGTGTTGCCAATGTTTCAGGCTTTTGGGGATACTTTTTACCACTTGATGTTACAATGTCATCCTCGATGCTTTTTGAATTGTTTGAATGGGCTGCGGTTGAGGTTTTTGCGGGAGATTTAGGAGTAGCATATTTGGGAACGCAGGGTGATATTTGGGATGCTCACAAAGATATGGGGCTGGCTTCAATCGGTGCTGTTATTGCTATGCTGGTTACTGCTATAATAAATTCTCGGTTGCAAAGGGATTTTGCCAAAGAGATGTCTGATAGTTTTAAAATAAAAAACAAAGAACCACTCGGTGAAGCTGAAATTAAAAGAATGATTAATAAAAAGAATAATGAGTAATGAAAAATAGATTCAATATTATAGAAAAATTGCTAGTATGATAGACGGTCTCATAATTATTTTTATCTTTGTCTATTTTTTAAAAAGACAACATTTGTTATCTCCTGAATATCTTGACCGATATATTCTTGAAAAAGAAGAAAAAAATTATACCAAATGGATTCTTTGGGTTTAATTCGGTTTAATGTTTCTAGCAGCACTATATTGTTTGCCGTCAATCAGTACCCACCATCTTGGTGTTCATTATAGAGACTTAGCAAACAATCCGTTTTTGTTTGATTCTAAGAACCCTGCATCATTTCGAATACTAACTCCGTTTATCAGCTATATCTGTGGCTTAAGGGGTGAGGGTATTATTATAACAAATATTCTAATCTCGATAATAATGATTGGTGTTATTTACAGGTATTTTCGTTCAATATCTAAATTCCCAAGCGATGGTCTTTTTGCTGCATTTTTAATTACTTTTTCGATGGTAATTTTATCGACATTACATAACGGCGGCTATTGTGATATTCTGACATATCTGATTATCTTTTTGATGTGGAGATACCAAAAGAAAAGACCCTTGTTTTATCTTTTATTCTTCTTGGGTTTGTTAAACAGGGAGTAGATAGCATTTTTAATACCTTGGTTCATGTTTATAAGTTGGGAGAAGAGTGAAAATAAAAAAACTATTCTTTTAGATATAATAATCGGTTTTTCCATTTCATTAATACTATATTATTTCTATCGGGAGTGGGTACTATCTCAACAGGATGTGCTGTATACTTCTACATATTATTTAAAACCTTTATTGTCAGACCCGTTTAAAGTAATCCGCAGTACAATAGCCAATCATGGTATCGGACTGTTTTCGGTGTTCAAACTTTTTTGGATATTGCCGATTATGTATGTCTACAGTCAATATAAGTCTAAAAATATCAAAGCGATATTTGAGATATTTCTCATAATCTTTTGTTGTTACCTACAGTTGTTTTTAGCGGGTGATACAACCCGTATGTTTACCCAATCATTTATGGTTATAATCATTTCTCTTAAATGGTTTTACGAAAGTGAATATGCGTATCTTCGTAAATATCAATTTTGGTTCTTAGGTTTAAATCTTCTTGTTCCGCAGGTCAATACAGCATTTGCGACAGTAGAAATTTGGAATTCAACTTTTTTATATTTGATTGAATCAATACTGAAATTATTTTGAACTCATGAATGTTTAATTTGTTACTAAGAAAAAGAAAGAAAAGAGAATGTTATTATGATAAAAGCAGATTCAGGTTCTTATGCCGCCGTATTAGGGGCATCTCCGAATGAAGAACGTTATTCATTTAAAGCTGTTCGCATGTTAAAAGAACATGGTTTCAAACCTATCCCGGTCCATCCAAAAGGACATTCCGTTGACGGAATAGATGGTTTAAAATCGCTTACAGATATTAGTGTTGATGTTGACACTTTGACTATGTATGTCAATGCAAAGGTATCTGATGCGGAGTTTGATAATATTGTAGCATTAAAACCTCGCAGGGTTATTTTTAACCCCGGTTCAGAGAACAGAGAGTTAGCTCAAAAGTTGCAAGATGTCGGCATTGAAATTATTGAAGCATGTACTTTGGTAATGCTCCAAACAGGGCAGTATTAAAGTATAGAGAAAAGATATGGTTTGTCGATATAAATTGTATGGCGAAAATTAAAGCAGCATTTCAAGGTGAACGGGGAGCATTTTCCGAAGTAGCCACAAAAAAGTTTTTAGGGAAAAATGTAATTCCGACCGCATATGATTCTTCTGAATTACTTTTTGATGCGGTAGAAAAAGGAAAAGTAAAATATGGAATCATTCCGATAGAAAACTCTCTCATCGGTTCGATTCATAAAAACTATGATTTACTGCTTGAACGTAATTTAAAAGTTATTGGCGAGACATATCTTCGCATAAATCATTGTTTGATAGCCTTGAAAAAAGTACCGTTGTCGAAAATACAAAGAGTCTTTTCACATCCTGCCGCATTAGATCAATGCCGAGATTTTTTCAACAGACACCAAACAATTGCTCCGATTTCATATTATGATACTGCCGGAGCTGTTAAAATGCTTTCAGAAAGTGGCCTGACAAATGCTGCCGCTATAGCAAGTCCGTATGCTGCCGAAACATATAAGATGCAAATAATCAGAAAATCTATTGAAGATGAAAATACAAATTTCACCCGCTTTTTACTCTTATCTAAAAAAGATAAACCGTTTAAGGGGAAAGCAAAAACATCAATAGTTTTTTCAATGAAAAATGAACCAGGTGTTTTGTATAAGGCTCTTTCGGTCTTTGCTCTCAGGGAAATAGATCTTTCCAAAATAGAATCACGACCGCTTCGTAAAAAAGCATGGCAATATCATTTCTATGTAGATATTGAGGGAACTGTGACGGAGGAAAGAGTTAAAAAGGCTTTAGACCACTTAGGCGAGATAACACATTTTATAAAAATTTTAGGTTCATATCATATGAGCAGAGATAAATCTTAACAGTTTTGTTCGCTGTCAAGATGTTCTAATTTATCGAATTTTCCAAACATCGCTTTTATAGCAACTTCTAAAAGTTCTTCTACATCTATATATTCAGCATTAATAACTAAGTCGTAATGTTTCGGGTCATTAATATCTTCATCAAAAAGTTTTCTGGTAAATTCTGACCGTAATTTATCAGAGGTTTCGATTTCTTCTATCGCCTCATCTTTTGAAATAAATTTGTAATTAATAAGGTTTTGTATCCGCTTTTTCTTTGGCGAAATAAATCGTATATGAAAACCGTTTTTACGTCCTAATATAAAATTGCCACCCCGTCCAATCAGTATAACTCCTCCGAGCTGTGACATTGAGAGAACAGTCTGATATAAGTGTCTGAAATAATCTGAATAATCAATTGACTGTCCTGTTACAAATGCTTCAACCATCAGTTCGACTTTAGACCGAAAACGGGCATCCAATGATTCAACTATCCGTTTTCTATATCCTGATGAAAGAGAAATACGGTCGATAACTTTTCTGTGTAGTCGAGTGTAGCCCAGACGTTCTGAGAGTCGAGAGGCGAAATAGGAACCGCGGCTTCCTTTTTGTCTGCTAATCGTAATTATAGGCGGTACTATCTGAACAGCATCTTGATCGGTAGATAGTAGGGACTGTTCCAGTTCCCATTTACGAAGTTGTCTGTCAATGATGGAATCAATAGAAGAGGGCATGTAACACCTCCTTGTTTACAAATAAAATACTTTGTTACTACAATTGATGCAATACTTATCTTGACGATTTATCGTATTGTTGATTCTCAATTACTATAACACAACGTAAGGGGCTTGTTGATAAACCTCTTCTATTAGAACATACTTCGACTCCGCTAGTATGACAGATTATAAGTTGTTGTCTTTCAAGTCACCCTGAGTGGAGTCGAAGGGACTTGAAAGACTAATAGGACTTTTTCAATAAGCCCTAAGCGTTGGGGCACCATGCTTTTGTTTTTATCAAACCTACAGTCCACAGTTTAAGCATTCTATGGTCATCGTCACATAACCACTTCCTTCCCAGGCAGACATCGGACTAGTGCTGCTCGTGCTTCCCAGGATATCTAAAGGGAGGATATAATATGTATCTCCTTCGGTCAGTGGAATTTCAAAGGTTGTGTTCTGATGTTGACCTGAAGACCAATATGCATTGATATATCCCGGGATAACCAAGTATCCTATATACCCACCCCAGTTGATATTTACTTTCAGAACAGCTCCTGCCGGAAAGGGTTGATTACTTGGTTTTCTATAGAGAATAACACCATTTAAATGCCCTCCTCCAGAAAGAGACTCATACCACCCTGTAGCCCAGCCGTTAGCACTTGATGTAAAATTGAGAGTATAAACAGCATTTGTTTCGTTATAAGCCGAAGAGAAAGTAGAATATGCTTCCCCTGCTCCGAATTCGAAGCCTGCTGAACTTTCCAAAGAGATGGATGGCAGAACCGAAAAACCGGAGTTACTACAACTAGCATCAATTATAGAGCGACCTCTAACGCATTCATCATTTTCTCCCCCACAAATATAAACTCCACAGGAATAATATCCATTATATACGATACTTGTATCTGACGGTAAAGCACCCCATCCAAAAACAGGTCCATTAATTGGAATAGTTTCAAAGCCATTGATATATTTAACCACTTCATAATTGGGGTCACAACTCCCAACGACACTGACATGAATTTCTATTTCTGAGCTAATCGTTGTTGGTGCAGTAAAGGTTGTTGACCAATTACCCAGAGCGTCAGTTATTCCACTTGTGGAGCCTAATGTTCCTCCTCCAGAGACCCAAGCCTGTATCTGGGCGTTGGCAACGGTACCACCTGATAGAGGAGAATAAACTGTTACATTTAACGGAAGTATTTCTCCACCCTGTAGATAGGTACAATTACTTGATGGAAATGTTAATCTTGCGTCAATAACAATTCCCTGGCAATCAATGCGAGCATCTTTGGCATTGGTATACTGAGTAGGAAGGTGCATGGCTATTGCCAAACTTTCGACCCTTTGGAGTAAATGAGCACCATCAATGCAATTGCCTTGGTTACAATAGTTCACTCCATTTGCGATAAGCGTCATGAGATATCCCTGAATTTCAGTCGATAGATTCTGCAGAACAATTCCTGGATAATTTGTCGTGTTCGCATCAACAAAAATGTAACCGTCAACTAAGGCAGATATTTCTTGTAAAGTGTTTTCTACGCCGAAGGTTGTGATCGTGAGACTCAGTGCGTTAAAATAATTTATAAGTTGTGACTCAGTCGGTGCTACAGGTAAAACTGATGAAAAATGGTCAATTGATACCGACAACACTTGTCCGTTTACTGTTGTTGGAAGAAGTGAGCCAAGACTATCACTACCGGAGATATGATATAAAGCAACTACAGGTGGAACTGTTACATCCTGTGGTAAAGTATTATAGATAGTCACTGGTTGGTCGAATTTGGTTCCTTCAGGTAAAAGTTGGATTCCTCGGCCGATCAAACCCAGACTATCAGCAACATTTGACTTGATATAAGGAGTTATAGTAACCTCAACATCACTTTGCAAGGCTCCAGGGGGAATGACTACCTGATAGACGGCATTATCACTACCGGTTGTTTCCAGTGTCCCACCACTTGACCCCACAGAAACTGTTACTGATGCCGAGATATCAAGACCCGTAGTATCAGGATTAACAGGATTGTCAGTCGGGCTTATTGATTTTTTTGAGCAAGATAACGCAAATACAAGGGTTAGTGCTGCAATCAGCAGCAAGCAGGTAAATTTTCTTGGGATAGAATTAATTCTCATCACAGGTCCTTTCATCTGTCTATGTTCTGAATTTTGTGCAAAGAGTTAATTGGTTAAATCAAATTCCCGGTACTCTCTCTCCAAATGGTATAGCAAACTGGTGGACCACCAGCAGCCATTACCGTATCAGCATAGTCCTTTTATAAATAAAATTTTGTTATGTCATATAGTATAATATAACAGATTGTCCATGATTTCGAAAGCTGTTTTTGTCTATTGTGACCTTACGACTAACATAACAGTTTTAACTATCCTCAGACAATGCTGTTCTGACTATCTCAGCATAGCGGCTCGCCAGAGGTTCTGATTGGTACGACTCTTTTGCGAAATTATGTCCACTCAAAGCGAGAGATTCTCTAAGTTGTTTGTTCGCAGAAAGACGAAGAATTGCTTCGGCGAGTTTTTCAGGGTTGTCAAGAGGAACAAGCAGTCCTGTTCTTTCATGCTGAATAATATCGGTAATACCTCCCGATTGGGTACCGATTACAGTAGCTCCGCAAAGCATAGACTCAGAGAGAGCCAAGCCGAACCCTTCCTCAAATGAATTGAGAATAACGATTGATGCTTTGTTATAAATTTCTCTGAGTTCTGTTTGGGGGAGAGGAGAATGTAAAGTTATTTTTTCTGTAAGTCCAAGTTTTTGAATGAGGGACTCTATCTCAGTCTGTAGTTGTCCGGTGCCATAAATTTGCAATTTTATCAATCGGTTTTTTTCTGATGCTAAAGCAAAAGCGGTTACTAATTTGTCTACCCGTTTTTGATTTGTTAAACGGGTAACGGCAAGAATTAAATTTTCATCACGGGTAACGGCAGTATCTTTATAAAAAATAGATTCGTCATGTGGCATCGGGAGAACTTCCAATATATTATCCAAACGCTTATCCATTTGTAGTATTCCGTTTTTTAGAAAAGTTGAAACCACAGTCCAGCTTTTGAGAGTAAGACAGAAATTTTTGAGATATTTATAAAGAACAGAAAAATACTTTCGCATCAGCCTGATATCGGTACCGTGCGAGGAAAGTATCATCGGGATATCTGTTTTTTTGGCAAGTGATTTCATGACAAGCCCTGCCGGAACTAACCAATGACCTGCAATAATATCAATATTTTCTTTTTCAATAATATCGATAGCATTTTTTTCAAATGCTTTCAAAAACTGTTTAAACTGAAAAATCCCGCTTACCGAACCTAAAACGAGCTTGTGCATATTTCCCTGATAGGCGATAATCTCTTTTTCTTCTTCGGCATATCGGAACCTATAGACTGTGACTCCCTCCATTTCCTCATATTCTTTTAAACCGGGAGCATGCGGAGCAAGAATAATCGGCTGTATATTGAAGAGATGCAGCTTTTTTGCTAGGAGTGACAAAAAGACACCCGCAAAATCACCCTGAAATCTGGGGTAATTGTGTGTGAGCATAAGTAATTTGATCGGCTGAGACATATACTATAGTAAAAAATAATACTCTATTTTGAAATATAATTTTTTAACTGCTTATAAATATATTATATTCAATACTTATGCAGAAGACAGACCAATCATATTTAAACTTTTTAGAAAAACCGGATTTTGCGGATATTCTTACAAATCCGATTTTAGACATTGCTGCCCGGTTTTGGGAAACCGACCGTTATGATGCTTTTAAAGTCTGTTATCGCTCGATGCGAATTATTGATGATTTGGTTGATGACCAAAAAGCAGGAGGACATCAGCTTACTTTAGACGAGAAAAAACAGCTTGAACATATAATTGTCTCCTGGACAGATAATTTTTCAAAAGGAAACAGAACTGATGATTTTCAGACAGCATTGTTGGATATAAAAGATACTTTTCAAATTCCGCTTTGGCCCTGGGTGAGACTTTCCAAAGCGATGATTTATGATTTATATAATGATGATTTTAAATCGTTTCTGACTTTTTTACGCTATTCCGAGGGTGCGGCAATATCTCCCGCATCTATATTTATGCACCTAATCGGTGTATCAAAAAATGATTCAGGTTATTCTGTTCCTGTGTATAATATTCGAACGGCAGCTCGTCATTTGGCACTATTCTCATATATTGTACATATTATCAGAGATTTTCAAAAAGACCAGCTGGCAGGGCTAAACTATTATGCTTTAAATCAGCTTGAGATTTGTTCAGTGCAAAAAGATGAATTACGTAATGTCGCCGAGGGTGGTGTTATTTCCTGCAATGTACGAAACCTTTTGGGCGAGTATTATAAGTTTGCATCATATTATCGCAAACAAGCCCGCAAGACAATTGACAGCATTTTGCCGTTATTGGAACCAAGATATCAGTTGAGCTTGGAAATAATATATTCTTTGTATAATCAGATTTATAAGCGGATTGATACAAAAAACGGCATTTTCAGTGAATCGGAGTTACTGCCGACTGCTGAAGAGGTTAAGTCTCAGATTGATATGACAATAGCAGCCTTTAACGAAAAAAAATAAAACTTTCACGGAAGAAAAATTCTCTGCACTTGTATATAAGTTACAAAAGTGAGAATTGCTGACTATAAGACTTTACAAAAATTCAGTCTTAAATTAGTCTAAAATGTATAAGAACTTGGAGGTTCTACCATGAAGTATATAATAACATTTTTTCTGTTTGTAATGGCCGGTTTTGCTGTATCAGCAAATGATATCGCCGTTACGATTTATAACTCGAATTTAGGTGTTGTTTCAGAAACAAGGTCTCTTGAATTTGAAAAAGGTATAAACCGAATAGCTTTCACAGATGTACCGTCAGCAATTGATGCATCATCGGTTAGGTTTGAATTGTTAAATGCAAGTAAACATCTAGCAATTTTAGAACAGAACTATGTCTATGATTTAGTCAGTTCGTATCAGATGTACCAAAAGTACATTGATAAACAAATTGAACTAGTTGATAAAAACGGTAATATCTATTCCGGTATTCTGTTGGCAGCCACAGCCGATGCGGTCACTTTGAAAGATAAATCAGGGTCGATAAAAATTCTTCTTATGAATCAAATTACCGAAGTTAATTTCCCGGTTCTGCCTGAAGGTCTGATTACCCGTCCGACTTTGTTTTGGAAGTATGCTTCAGATTTTAAAGGGAAAGCAGATTGTAATATATCGTATCAAACATCGGGAATGAACTGGACTGCGGAGTATGTAGGATTACTAAGTGCCGATGACTCAGAACTTGATATAAGCGGGTGGGCATCTATAAATAATCAGTCAGGGAAAAGATACACCGATGCGACCCTTAAACTGATTGCGGGAGAAATTAATAGAGCTAATGCGAATACTCGAGGAAGAAGGGCTGAAAAAGTTATGTATTCTACTTCAATGGATGTTTCGGCAGGCTTTGAAGAAAAATCATTTTTTGAATACCGCATGTATACTCTTCCAAGAAAAGCAACTTTGGCAGATAAAGAAAACAAGCAGATATCTTTATTTGAGCCTGCCCAAACAAAGGCAGAAAAAATATTTTTATACAAACCGGATATAAATCCGAAAAAAGTTGAAGTTGCTTTGAAGTTTACCAACTCAAAAGAGTTTGGCTTAGGGATGCCGCTTCCGGCAGGCCGGTTCAGACTGTTTAAAGCAGATGATGACGGCAGTAAAATTCTTTTGGGTGAAGACAGAATCGACCATACTCCAAAAGATGAGGATGTAACCATTAAAGTCGGATACGCCTTTGATTTAACTGCTGAACAAAAAATGTTAAACCAAAAACGTATTAGTTCAAATACTAATGAACAGGAATTTGAAATTTTACTTAAAAACCACAAAGATGAAGATGTGACAATAGTGGTTGAAAAGAAATTCTACGGATATTGGGAAATTGTAGATGCTGACTTTGCATTTAAGAAAAAAGATGCAAATACAATTAAATTTAAGCAGAAAATTGAAAAAAACGGCTCAAAAACTCTCAAATTTACGGTTCGCTTTACGAATAGATAGGTTAAAGTAAGTTGACATCTGAATTGATATACCGTAAATTCCACTTTGAATTTGAACAGAATTTTATGTAAGGAGTTTATTGTGAAATTACTAAAACACATAGCTATTATTGCTCTTATAATGGCATTAGTGCCTTTTTCAAGCAGTGCCAAAAAAGCACGAAAATTACCGATGGGTGCATATATTAAATCTGCCAAGATTGATATTCTTTCCGGTGATTTAAAGCGGTACAAATCCGCAATTGCGATGTTGGATTCATTGTTTATGTATTATGGTCCAACTGCTGAAGCGGTTCAGTTACGGGGGTCTATTGAAGTTGATTATATTGACAAAACACCTGACTTGAAAAAGAAAATGGAACATGTCAAAACTCTTGTTTCCTATGTAGATACTCTGCACATGACTTGTGATAAAGACAACAAAGAAGTAAAAAAGAAATACAAGAAAAAATGTAAAGAACTAATTATTATGAATGACTCGCTGGTTGTGAAGTATTGGCGTGAATTTTATAATAACGGTATTAATTTGATGAATGATAATGTTGTATCCTTACAAGAAGATATTGCTAATGAAACGGACTCATCTGTTATAATTCAGTTCCAAGAAGATCTGCAGGCTAATGTTGATTCAATTATTGCAAACTTTGAACTTTGTCTAGCATTAGACGATTCAAAAATTGAATCGTATGTCGGTATGAGAACTATTTATGATAAAATAGGTGATGTTGAAAACGGTATCAAATGGCTTATTAAAGGGCTTGATAAAGCAGCAGATAGAGCACCCCTTTTACAAACGATTTCTTATGATTATATAAAAATGGGTGATTATGCAGGTGCTATTCCATATATGAGAGAATATGTCGAATTAAGACCTGATGATTTACTCACAATGGGAAATCTTGCCATTTGTTATAATAGTCAAAAGATGTATGATTCTTCGTTTGCTATCAATCAACGTATTTTAACTCAGGATACAGCAAATGTTGATGCTCTGAGTTCAGTAGGACATTATTTCCGTCAAAGTTTTATTGATGCTGCTGACTCTTCCAGAAGATATCGTGAAGCCGGAAATGAAGCAGAAGCTAATAAATGGGAAACATCAAAAGATAATTTTTTGGACTCCTCATTAGTGTATTATAAAAGAACTATAGATGTCGACCCCGGTAACGAACAGATTCAATACCTGTACGGTACCTATAACTATATTCTTTCGCGTTGGGAATTAGCAATTGAAGGGTTTAAAGCAGCAGCCGAAATCAATCCGAAAGAAGCTGATTATTGGCGTTCATTAGGTGATTCTTATATTCAAACAAAAGCGTTTGCCGAATCGGCAGCAGCTTATGAAAAAGTTATTGAAATTGATCCAACCGACGTTGCAATTTGGGAACAACTTGTAAGTTTGTATGCTGAGTTAGGACAAAAGGCAGATAAAGCCCGTGCTGAAAAACAGCTTAAAGCGTTAAAGTAAAAATAATTTTTCTATAAAGAAAACGGCAGAAAATTCTCTGCCGTTTTTATTATTATATGACAAAATATGCCAATATTGCCCTTAGCGGACCATTACGAAAAACTTTTACATACAAAATACCTGAAAATTTAGAAAAATTACATCTTGGTCAAAGAGTTTTAGTTCCGTTCGGGAAAATGAAAAAAGTAGGCTTCTATATAGGCACATCTTCTTTCTCTCCCGGTATCAGATATAAAAATTTAATCCAAACATTAGACAACCAAACATATTTCCCTAAAGATTTATTTAAACTCTGTATTTGGATTGCCGACTATTACTTTGCTAACCCTGCTGACTGTCTTTTGTCGGCATTACCTGCCTATTTCAAAAATAAAAAGACATCGCAGTATTTTTGGACAACAGCACCATGTGAGATACCGCAAAATGTTTTACGATACTTTAAGCCGGGTTACAAGTTGTCATCGCAGGTTATAAAAGATATACAATTACTTGAAAAAAATATATTTAGAAAACTTCTGGAAGAAAAAAGCATAATCGAGCATTGGCTTGATGAACCCCATAATCGTAAATCAAAAATTTCCGGTTATAAAATTGAATCAATTGATGCGTGGGATATTTATTTTCATGAGAGACAATTTCAAACAGAGATTTTTGACGGTATCAAACCGCGTACAGAACTTATTCAAAACGGGTGGACCGACTACCAACTGAAAAAAGCAGTTGAACATTTAGTGCTTGTACCTGTCTATATCGAGGATTCTAAAATTCCTCTTGATTTTATCAAGCCAAAAGATGATCTCGATAAAATAATTCTCACTAAGAACCAACAAGATGTTGTCGAACAACTGTTACAGAAATTTTCAGACGGATTTTCTACATCACTTCTGCATGGTGTTACCGGGTCGGGTAAAACAATTGTTTATTGCTATCTGTGCCGAGAGATTTTACAAAAAAATAAATCCGCTCTGATTTTAACACCGGAGATTGCCTTAACTTCTACTACCTTGGCGTATTTTAGGGGATTTTTCGGTGATAAAGTTACTGTCATTCATTCAGCTATGACAGAAAAAGAAAGATTGGAAAGTTGGAACGGTATTAGAGAGGGGAAGTATCAAATTGTTGTCGGACCTCGTTCGGCTCTTTTTGCCCCGATAGATAATCTCGGTTTGATAATTGTTGATGAAGAACATGACAGTTCGTATAAACAGGATGACCCTGCTCCACGGTTTCACGGTAGAGATTCTGCTATCATGCGTGCGAAAATAAATAACATTCCAATTCTATTAGGCTCAGCCTCGCCGTCGGTTGAGTCTTATCACAATGCGATGACAAATCGGTATACCTTATATGAACTAACCGAACGCCCCGGCAATGCGGTTCTGCCCACGGTGCGTCTTGTAGATATGCGGGTTGACCGTCTGCGTGGTGACTTGCCATATATATCTTACACACTAAAAAAAGAGGTTGAAGCAAGATTACAAAATGATGAGCAGGTTATTTTATTTTTAAACCGTCGTGGACATTCACCTCAGATGAAATGTATGAAATGCGGTCATGTTCCCGAATGTCCCAATTGCAATCTACGGCTTACCTATCATAAAAAAGGGAATAAACTGACTTGTCATTACTGCGGACATCTTACACCGGTAGTTGAAAATTGTGAAAAATGTAATACTGTTGATTTTTATTTTATGGGAGTCGGTACTCAAAAAGTCGAGGAAAATATTCCCCGTTTATTTGAGGGTGCCAGACCGATACGGATGGATTCTGATTCTGCCGACGGTCGAAAAAAAGCTTATGAGATTCTAACTCATTTTTCTGAAAGAAAATCTAATCTGCTTTTGGGGACCCAAATGGTTACCAAAGGACTGTATATGCCGGGTGTTACATTGGTTGGAGTCTTATCTGCCGATGCTTTGCTTGATATGCCGGATTTCCGTGCATCTGAAAAAGCGTTCGCCAGACTTTTACAAGTGTCAGGCAGAAGCGGTCGGGCAGAAAAACAGGGAGAGGTTGTTATTCAAACATTTAATCCGGAAAATGAAGTGATACAGGATGACGCAGGGCAGGATTATAGCGGGTTTTTCAGACGGGTTATTAAAGAAAGAGAAGAGTTGTGGTATCCACCCTTTTCACGAATTGTAAATTTTACTCTCTCGTGTGAAAAGGAAAATCTGCTTGAAAAAGAGACCTTGCTGTTTCGGGAAAAGCTAAATCATAAAATTAAAACTCAAAACTTAACAGTACAACTTTTGGGGCCTGCACCATGTCCGATTTATTATTTACGGAACAGATACCGTCGACATTTATTTATTAAAACTAATCAAGTAATAAAATTTGTGAAAATGCTTTCAGAATGGGAAGATGTCGAATCTCGCTTTAAACTTCCTGCTGCAATCAGAATCAATGTTGATGTTGACCCTGATGATATGATGTAGTTTTTTTTCGGTTCTGTATACAACTTACAATCTGTCATGCTGCCCGCCTAGGCGGGATTGAAATATGCTCAAACTAGAAAACTTAACCAACTTTCATCATTGTTTTAGTGGCGACAAAATTGTTAGCTCTGAATGTATAACTATATAACCCTGAAGGAAAGTTTGTAGCATCCCATACAAAAGAATGTTCACCGGTTTTAAATGTTCCTGAGAACGAAGCAACCTTTTGACCGTTACTGTTGTAAATATCCAGAGTAACATCAGCATCAAATGGAATCGAAAATGGAATTGTTGTCGTTGGATTAAATGGGTTTGGGTAGTTTTGGCCGAGCTCATAAGTTGTAGGAACAAAAGTTGGGATAACTTGGTTGCCAAGATAATCTGCCATTTCAAATGAAATAATTTCATTATCACCGATATTTATAAATTCACCTGTGAAGTTATTGTTTGTAAGAGAATATATTAGAATGTTTGTATTCGTACTGTCGAAGTTATAGTTCATATTCATATTTTCAGCAAGAAGAGTTGGAGTTATATCACCTGAAACAACAAGATGTACAGCTGATATTCTTAAATCATCTGTAACATCAACAATACCATTTTGATATTGTCTGATAGTTCCATTTACATAAGTTGCATCATTGCTAGCTTCTCTTGGGTAAGGAAGAGCATCGCCGACTAAGACACGAATGAGATAGACTAAGTCAGCTACGGTGAGTGTCAGACTGTCGGCGTTCACATCGGATGCAACAATATGAGAGTCAAGAAGACCTGTAAACACAGACTCGCCGTAAACGAAATAGTTCGAATATAAAACAGCATCAGCGATTTCGTATGCGATTTCGTTTAAGTTTATATCACCTCGTGCATTTTGAACAAAGCAAGCTCCCCCAATGTCGATACCGCCGTTGACCAAGTCGATATTACGAAGCGGGTCTTGTTGATACCTGTCAATAATTTGTGAATCACAAATGCTGCTTGCTCCATAGTATGATGGCAGTTGAAAGTCAGCAGCTATATTATTACTGTAGTCGATCGTTCTTGAATCTATAAAATTGTAAATGTTTTTACTTAAGTATATGTTTTTATTGAAAATGCCGCTAATTGTATTATCTCGACATCTATCCCATAAGAATTGTATCGGAGCAAACTCACATTCAAAAGCACGGTCGTTAGTTACTAAAAAATTTAAGACAGCTAATTTGTTAGAGATAGATTCTTCGGTATTAAAACAATCAGGGTGATTACCGGGACCGTTATTTGTTTCTGCTAAAGCAAAAATACTAATAATTCCGAATCCGCTGCTGTCGTTTGTAGTACCTCTATTTCTATAGGTGAAATATTCCCATCCACAATCAACTAAAAATTGACCAGGGTCTGCTGTTTGAAATGTTAAAGCAGAGGCGTCATAAGAAAAACGTAAATCAAAGCCACCCAGTTTGTAGTCCTCTTTTGTATTGTTTTGTAATGTGATTTCAACCGCTTGTGATTGCCCCAGAATTGTACCGTGGGTTCTCTCAATAGAAATCACAAAATTTTGAGAGGGTGGGATAGGAGTGGTTTTGTTCGTTTTACTTCCAATCAAAGGATTGAGCAATTCGCAACTATTGAATAGAAAAAGTAAGAGAGCTAAAATTGCAAATATATTCAGTTTGTTTTTCATCTGTTATCTTTCTATTGTCATTGTTTTAATGTGATGACAGGAACCCCTTCCCGAGACTACATAAATTTTCATATATAATATTCTAATTCACTTCTGTTAGAATCACTTGATTACCCAAATAATCTGCCGCATCTATAGACAGAATTGTATTGCTACCGACGTTTACCATATCACCGATGAAATTATTGTTCTCAAGAGAGTACACAATAATGCGGGTGTTACTGCCGTCAAAAGCTGATCCCATTGTCATATTATCAGCAAGTAATGTCGGGGTGACCTCACCTTCTACTACTATATGAGCAGCAGCAATTTGAATAGAATCTACTACTGATATCTTTCCTGCATTATCATGTTGAAATGTTGCATTGATGTTAGAAGGTTCTCCGAATGGAAGTGTATCACCGACAAGTACTCGAATGCTATAAACGAAGTCGGCAAGAGTTAAAGTTAAGTCGTCACCATTTGAGTCAGACGCTTCAATCTGACAGTCTATATTTACAGAAAAAACCTGCATTCCATAGACAAAGTAATTGCTATAGAGAATAACATCGTATATTTCAAATTGAACATTGTTGTTGTTTAAATCACCTCGAGAGCATCCTCTTGTATCAATAGAATCTGCACAGACAATGTCAATACCGCCGTTTACAAAGTCGATTTTACGGATAACATTTCCGCTGTATGCTTCAACCTCAGAATCACAACTGCTGTTAAACCCGGCAATAGATGGGAATATCGATTCTTCAGCAAGGTTTCGAAAGTAGTCAACTGTACCGGTGTCTAATTTATTGTAAATAAATCTGCTTACAAATAGTTGATTGCCTGAGTAATCTGACATCATATTATCACCGCAATCTCCCCAAAAGAACTGAATAGGAGAATAAGAACATTCATAAGCACGGTCATTAGTGACTAAGAAATTTAAAACAACCAGTTGATTCGTAGATGAGTCCGTCGGAGTAAAACATACAGGTCTTTGGATTGGAGGATATATGTCGGCAATTGATACAACACGAACCGCATAAATATTTGTTGAGTCAGCTTCGATTATTTCATGTCGAACGGTAAAATATTCCCATCCACAGTTAGTTAGGAATTGACCTTGTTCGACAGATTGAAATGTCAATGCAGATGCGTCATATGTAATCATTAAATCAAATCCACCCAACAAAAACTCATCAATCGTGTTATTATCTAACGTTATCTCTACAGATTCTCTTTGCCCTTGTAAAGAGTTGTGTGTTCTCTGGATAGAAATCTGAAAACTATCAGGGGCAAAATTAGTTCCTCCACCGCTAAAAATATCATAAATATCACAGCCGTTTATAACAAACAGCAAGAGCATAAGAAACGATGATACGATTATTTTGTATTTCAAGTTATTTCTCCCCAAAGATTCAGGTTTTGCTTTGGCTTCTTTATAGTTATACGTAATATAAGATAAAGTCAATTTTTAGCAAGATGAGAAATTGGAGTGTGTATACTCCTGAAATACTTACCTGTATATCGTCATTGTTCTGGTCTCTTCAAACCCGTTGACAATAATTGTATACCGGTAATCACCTAAAAGTTCTGTGGAACCGTCATACATAAATTCATTATCTCCCGCAGGGTATCTGTTGGTATGAGTATAAACGGTCTTTCCGTATTTTGTCGTGATAATGATTGTAACCTCTGCCTGAGTCATAAGGTAAAATGGTATTACAGTTATTTCACTAAAGGGGTTTGGGTAATTTGCTCCTAACTTGGCATGTCTCAACGCAACTGTCGAACCTTCAGGAGAACCAAACTCTACAGAAACAACATTACCACTTACATCTAAGAAATCACCGGAAAAAGAATTACCCTCAAGTGAGTAAACAAACACATTTGTATTAGTTCCGTCAAAATTACTCATCATAGTCATGTTGTCAACTAAGAGTGTAGCGATTTCATTTCCTTCTAATACTACTAATGCAGCCCCTATCTCTTTGTCTATAGAAAGAATACCGTTTGTATGCGTAATTTGAGCGGTGTCGAGTTTGAGTTTATTATAAGGCAGAGCATTACCGAGTATTATTCGAGTGAGATACACAAAGTCGGCAACGGACAGGGACCTACCGTCATGATTAACATCGGAGGCCGCTGCTTGACCTTCAGTATTAATCATGAAAACCGAAAGCCCGTTCATGAAGTAATCAGAAAATAGTTCGGCATCATCAAGTTCGTTTGAGATAGAATTTAAGTTGATATCACCACTAGGGTCTGATATGCCGATACAATCAATTTGAACCGAGCCGTTGTAAAAAGAAACTGTCCGTTGGTGTATATCCTTAGAATCTGAAAAGCAATCTTTATCTGATGCTCCGTAGTATGTCGGATAGGTTGATTGTCTGTTTTGTATCTCTTTGATTTATAAACGAGGGTTTTTAGGGTAAGTGTGGTAAACTTTACTTGAGATAAAGGTTGTATCATGATCCCACGAACTGAAAGAATTATCGTTACACTTAAGCCAATAAAAATTAAGATCAATTTTCGTACATTCATAAGTACGGTCATTTGTAACCATAAATTTTAAAACTGCTATTTCCGAAACGTTTGCTTTAGTCGGATGGTTTGAGCCGAGATTTGTTTCGGCTATTGCTGTAATACGAATTAACCCTGAGGGGCAGTTGTCGGTACAATTATTTTCCAAGTCATAACCATAGGTGAAATATTCCCAATTATTATCTGTTAAATCTTTGCCCGGTGTTGCAGATTGAAAATTAAGAGCAGCTTTATCATACGATATCAACAAATCAAAACCGCCGACAAATAGTGAACCTGTAATGTTAATCGGGACTTCTACCGGTTGCCCCTGAAAGACCGGTTCTCTTGCATTATAGCCGATGTTTGCTATCTGAATTACAAGTTGGTCTTGTGTTACACTTTGGTTTTCGGCATCAGACAGTTTTGTGGATTTATATTTTCCGCAACCGTTTACAAGTAACAAAATAAGTATAAAAGATAACTTATAAAATTTCAATTTGTTTTCCCTAAATAGAGGGTTAATAAAGTCTTTGTTTATTACTTAAATATAAGAAATAGTTGAGGTTTTGGCAATAATACAAAATAGGGTAGTTATAAATAGAATTTCCTTACAAACCGAACAGATAATCAATAATAAAAAACGATGATATGGCAAGTTCGGTGTAAAGCATATAAAGAAGTAACTTTTTGAAAGGGATTATAGGTTTTGGTTTTTCTTCGTAGTCGTATGGTACATGTAATTGATATTCTAAGAAAGAAAAGAACCTTTTTTCATTACTACTATATTTAAAAGAGTTAAAATTGTCTTTTAATATAAAAAATATTCCTAAAATAAAGCATGTAATCCATAATGTAATTCCAATCAACCACAAAATTTTATCTACATAGAGAAATGTTAGCACAACTGACATTGGTGCTTGAGCACGACCTGCCAAATACATCCCAGCAAGACTTCCCTTAAATATGTCCATTAGGTAACTTTTATATTGAACTTTTTCTTCCAAAAGTTCAGCTCTGATTTTTTCTTTGTAACTATCATTATTTGAGTTTTTCATATATAGATAATACTAAATAGTTAGTAATTTATTCAATAAAAAAACTGGATTCCCAATCAAGAGGCTGTGTCACAATAGGCAATGTCGGTTCACAAACCCGTTTTGCAGGTTCAGGAACCGACATAACTTGTCGAAAATTTGAATTGCGACACAGCCTCCAATTTGGGAGTGATTTGCAAGACAACAACTTATAATCTGTCATACTGAGCTTGTCGAAGTATACTCCAATTAAGAGAAGATTTCTCAACAGGCACTACCGAGTTTTTATATCTGCGAAACAACAGTTGCTCCATCAGCAGAACCGAATTCGATAGAAATAATATTTCCGTTCACACGCAAAAAATTACCAATGAAACTATTACCTTCAAGCGAATAAACAAGAATACGAGTGGTTGTACCATCAAAACTACTTAGGGTAATCATATCGGTATTTAAGAGTTCAAATGTTTGGTTACCTTCAACAACAATCAACGAAGCACCCATTTCTTTGTCAACACTAAGTATTCTGCTGTTAATACTGACATTGGCAGTTATTGGTGTTATGTTCTCAGGTGGTTTCGCATTGCCGTTTATGATTTGTATGAGATACACAAGGTAAGCGACAGAGAGAGTAAGTCCGTCGGTATTTACATCGGAAGCTGCTATCTGTCCCTCGGTGTTAATAGTGAAGACACCAAGCCCATAGATGAAATAATTACTAAATAAAACAGCATCCGCAATTTCATTTGCGACAGAATTCAAATTTATATCGCCTCTTGAATCTATTGAATCAGCACATACGATTGAAACCGAACCGTTATTGAACGATACGTCACGAGTAGGTTGTTTCACAGGGTCTGTGAAACAATCTGAATTTTGAGCACCAAAGTATGTAGGGTATCCATAATTAGGATTTTGGATTTCAACACCGTTAGGTGGGAATAAATCTTGGTCTCCATCAAAAACAACTTCAGAAATATGTAACTCGTTACCTGTCCAGTCAGAAAGGGTGTTATCATCACAATCCATCCAGAAGAAACGAATAGGAATTTCTTGACATTCAAATGTACGGTCGTTTGTTACTAAGAAGTCCAAAACGGTTAATTCAGAAACACCGGCTTCAGTTGGGTGATACGGACCATTGTTAGTTTCAGCAATAGCTGTCAAACGGAGTAAACCTGATGGACAATTGATACCACAATCATATCCATAGCGGTATGTGAAATATTCCCAATCATTTGCTGTCAAATCTTTGCCGGGAGTCGCAGATCGGAAACTGAGGGCGGAGTTATCATAGGCGATTAATAAGTCATAACCACCGATGATATTACCTGAAGTAAGATTAATAGGAATTAAAACTTGCTGTCCTTGGAATACGAAGTTACCTGATTGATCACCAATAGATGGAATTTCAAGCTGGAACAATGAACCGACAACAGCATTACCGGTAATAAAACATGATGAAGACGCATTGCCGTCATCAGCAATGATTTCAACAGAGTAGGTACCTGCACTGGAGTAACAGAAACATCACCAGCGTCAGCACCTACTGTAGCAGTAGCATTTGTTAAAGCACCGACAGAATAAGAAATTCTATCACAATCATCTGTAGCACTTACGTAAAAGTCGGTTGTTTCACCGGCTTTTACATTAGTCGGAGCATATGAACAATCGATATTTGGAGCATCATTCGTAAAATCTAATTGAACGGTTGCAATATATTTGTAACCCTGCGAGGTCGCCGTAACAGTTACCGTAATCGAATCATTAACATCTGCAAGAGTTGGAGCATAAGCCCAAGAACCTTTTGAATCAATTGTGCCAATATCAGATGTCCAAGTGATTGAATCTGCAAGAGAATCTACCTCGGCACTAAAATCGTCAACAATAACATCACAATGGCTGCCGGATAATGAAATAGTTGCATTCGTATTGGAAATTAAACTTTTATTATCACAACCGAATAGATGTAAAAGAATCAATATCGTTATTAGAGAAATAATTGTTTTGTGTAACATCGTATGTATCTTCCCCCAAAGAGTCAGTTATTCTTAGTTCTATATTATAGGTAATATACAAAATAATCTATTTTTGGCAAGGATGGAAAAAAGGTGGAGGGAGTTACAAATCGAACAGATAATCAATAATTAAAAACGATGATATGATAAGTTCGGTGTAAAGCATATAGAGAAGTAACTTTTTTAAAAGAAATTATTGGCTTTAGTTTTTCTTCGTAGTCGTAAGGTACATGTAAATGATATTCAAAGAATGAAAAGAACTTTTTTTGATTACTACTATATAATATCATATTTGTAAATTCTTTAATAATAATTATAACTCCAAAAATAACACAAGGTATTAATGTTAAGATTCCAAAAACGGATAAAACTTTATCTATATAAATAGACTTTAATACCAAAGACATTGGCATTAGTGAGCGAATTATTAAGTACGTTGCTAATAAGAGAAACTTTCCGACTGCTTTGTAATTATGAGCGAGTTTTACTTTTTCTTTTTGAAGGTCAACTTTGATTTCTTCTTTTGTTCTTGTATCGACTACTTCATTAGTGTTTTCATCTCTTGCATCATTAAAGTTATCTTTAAATGGGCTTTTCATATATTTAAGATACAACTTATGATTGAATTTATTCAATTAAAAAAGGCAGGTCTCAAAAGCGAGACCTGCCTACTAAATTATGTACCCTTCGACAAACTCAGGGTGACATTTATAAAACTAATTTCAAATTAGGCTTCAAGCCTGGGCTACATCATACCGCCCATGCCGCCCATTCCACCCATGCCGCCCATGTCAGGCATAGCAGGAGCACCTGCACCGCCTTCTTTGGCTGGAGCATCAGTGATAACAGCTTCGGTAGTTAAAAGTAAACCGGCAATAGATGCGGCATTTTCAAGTGCCGAACGGGTTACTTTTGTCGGGTCAATAACACCGGCTTTAATTAAATCTTCATACTTACCGGTATTGGCGTTATAACCAAAAGCAGCTTTTTTCAATTTTACTTCATTGACAACTACAGAGCTTTCAACACCTGCGTTTTCAGTGATTTGACGAATCGGAGCTTCTAAAGCTTTACGAAGAATATTAACACCGACAAGTTCTTCATCGTTAACTTCAACTTTATCTAATGCAGAAATAGCACGAAGTAAAGCAACACCGCCGCCTGGGACGATACCTTCTTCAACAGCTGCGCGTGTAGCATGTAAAGCATCTTCAACGCGGGCTTTCTTTTCTTTCATTTCAATTTCAGTAGCAGCACCGACATTGATAACTGCAACACCGCCGGCAAGTTTTGCAAGGCGTTCCTGAAGTTTTTCACGGTCGTAATCAGATGTTGTGTCGTCAATATGTTTACGGATTTGAGCGATACGTCCTTTAATTTCAGTAGTATCACCGGCACCTTCAACGATTGTTGTATTATCTTTGTCTACGCTGATTTTTTTACAAGTACCTAAATCAGATAAAACAGCATTTTCTAATTTGAAACCGAGTTCTTCAGAGATAACTTTACCGCCTGTTAAGACAGCGATATCTTCGAGCATAGATTTACGACGGTCACCAAAACCCGGAGCTTTTACAGCAGAGACTTTGATAGTACCGCGAAGTTTATTGACTACTAAAGTAGCAAGTGCTTCACCGTCGATATCTTCGGCTATAATCATGAGAGGTTTACCTTGTTGAGCAACTTTTTCAAGTACCGGAAGAAGGTCTTTCATGTTAGAGATTTTTTTGTCGTGGATTAAAATCATTGGGTCGTCTAATACAGCTTCCATTGAATCAGGGTCTGTTACAAAGTAAGGGGAGACATAACCACGGTCAAACTGCATACCTTCAACAACATCAAGAGTTGTTTCGGCAGTTTTGGCTTCTTCAACAGTGATAACACCGTCTTTGCCGACTTTTTCCATAGCTTCGGCAATAAGATCGCCGATTTGTTTATCGTTGTTGGCAGAAATTGTACCGACCTGAGAAATCTCTTCTTTACCCGCAACAGGTTTAGACATATTTTTAATTGATTCAGAAATTGCGATAACTGCTTTATCGATTCCGCGTTTCAAAGACATCGGGTTGTGACCTGCTGTTACGTTTTTCAAACCTTCACGAACGATAGCTTGTGCAAGAATTGTAGCTGTGGTAGTACCGTCACCGGCATCATCAGAAGTTTTAGATGCAACTTCTTTTACCATTTGGGCACCAATATTTTCAAAATGATCTTCTAATTCGATTTCTTTGGCAACTGATACACCATCTTTAGTGATAACAGGGGAACCGAATTTTTTATCAAGAATAACATTACGACCTTTAGGTCCTAAAGTTACTTTTACTGCATCTGCTAATTTGTCAACACCAATTTTTAATTTGGTGCGAGCAATTACATCATAATCTATGACTTTTGCCATTGTATAATACTCCTTTTATAATTATTTACGGTTTACAACCGCAAAAATATCAGATTCACGCATGATGAGATAATCATCTCCATCAATAGAAATTTCGGTGCCGGAATATTTACCATATAAAATACGGTCACCTTTTTTTACTTCTAAATCAACTTTTGTTCCGTCATCAGTTAAACGTCCGGACCCGACTTCGATGATTTCACCTTCCATCGGTTTTTCTTTGGCGGTATCAGGAATAATAATTCCGCTTTTGGATACTTCTTGTTCTTCAACCGGTTTTACAACAACACGGTCGGCAAGAGGTTGGATATTCATTTTGTTTCTCCTATTAAATTGTTTCTAACTTTAACATACTATATTTTATTAGCACTCGCAACAGATGAGTGCCAATAGGCGAATAATATATATTAAACGCACTTTTTGTCAAGAAGTTTCAAAGTTTTATATAGAAAATGTGAAATAGTTGATTTTCTGTTAAGATAATGAAATAAAATAAGATATAGGTTTGTTTAGAGGTGTTGGAATGCGAAAAAGCGAAATAATACGAAAAAGGTCAGGCTTTATATTATAAAACTGTCCGGCGAGACGTCCGACTGCATAGGAACATGTAGGGTTCAGGCCTGCCTGAACCGTTTTTTGTATAAAGACAGTAGTATTTGTAGGTCAGGTCTTTCCGAGACCTGACAAGAATAAACTAAATTATCAAGCAGAAGTCATAGCGAGGCGACTTGTCATATTGTGACTTGGTTGCCGTGGCTATCTCATCTCTTTTTGAACTCAATTCCGACTTGATTCCAGTATCCGGTACTGAAGTATGGAATATCTCGCTTTTGAGGCCTGCCAAAAGAGACTTAGGATAGAACAAATTATCTCGGTCTCGATAACAAATCATAATATGCCCATTTTAGATATGCGACTTCAAAAGTATCCGCCCAAGGCGGAGTTTCAGAACTGTACCAAATATCTGCTTTGTAGTCATGTAGAATTACCGAATCGTCAACTATCTCAAAATAAGAAACATTCCAGTATATACACCCAGCAGGACAATCTCCATACTTATATGTATAAAAGTACTTTGATTTATTATCCTCAAAATAAGGAAATATATTCGACCAATCACCCGGTGAGCTTGAATAATCTGCTCTTGTCACTTGGGGAAGTTCTTCTAAAGGAAGAATCTGGATTGTTGGGTTTTTTAACCCATTCAGATATATTGTTGCGAATTTCTTAAAACTTTCACCTAAATTATAAAAATGTAAAGAGTCAGCATCTATAGATTCTAAAAAGTTATAAAAAATTGTATCAGAGCTGTCTCTGATAGATTCTAACATTTCTTCATTCAATGTTACAGGAATAAGGCTTGGATGCCATGCGGGTGTATAGGAAATGAATCTAGTTGTGTCCTGGAAGCTTAGTTTAAGAATTTTCAATTCATCATATATTCGTTGAGCTATCGAATCAACAGGGGTATATAAATCATAATAAGACATTGCCATGAGAGCTGCTTCATCGTTATACGTGTATTCAATTGGAAGTTGTTTGTTAGGCGAGCTACTCCAGAACGGATTTTCACAACCGGTAAGTGATATTATTGCTATTATTAAAAAAACTTTTCTCATACTATTTCTCTGTGTGTGTTATATGTGTAATATAGACGATTTAAGTATGAAAGTGTGTAAAAAAAATGAGTTGGAGTAAGCAGGGAGGAACCCTTTAGTTGTTCTGCCATTATTCAAGTGTATGGCTGCTGCCCTCGTTAGTAATGTGTCAAGAGATATGTTACACTGCGTATCACCACATGCATTACACTCCTCAAAATTCCTACATATTCTCACATCATTCTCAAAAATCTCTTTTAATGAACAACTAAATTTAAAGCAAAAATAATGATGACCAAAAACACTACAGAAAATATAAACGAAAATGGCTTAAAGCCATTTTTTCATGCAAAGCCATTTCGCTGCATTTGTATGTGGGGAAATATGTTATGGTGAAAAAATAACGGAAAAAGTGCCTTGAAAAACTTTTTTATATTGGAAACGAACCCATTTTATAATTGGGGAGTTAGTCAAACTGACCCTTCGACAAGCTCAGGGTGACTTGAAAGTCAACAACTTACAATCGTCATGCTGAGCGGAGACGAAGTATGCACTAATAGTATAAAGTTTTTCAACAAGCCCTAAGGGAGGTTGTTCCCCGAGCCGTCAGGAACCCATTCCTGACGGAATAAAAAAAGGGATTTAGGTGTGTTTTTGTTTGATTTTTTTTGATAAAATCTATTTCCGTTCGTTATTATAATATAACAAAACAAACTTGGGAGATATACAATGAAAAAAATTAAAAGATATCTATTTATCTTATTGTCATCTACTTTAATTTTCTCTTTTATCGGATGTGATAGGGATGTAACAGGATGTCTTGCCGAGGGAACAAATATCTCAACACCAACCGGTGAAAAATTGATTGAAAATTTACAAATCGGTGATGAAATCTATTCCTATGATATGTACAATCAGAAATATATCTCATCGAAAGTTCTCTTAATAAAAAAGTATTATCGCGATTGTTATCAACTCCGAACTGCAGACGGTATTCAGTTAACAGCGACTTTAACACATCCAATTTATTCACCACAAACAGGAAAGTATGAACTTGTCGAGAAGTGGTTCAATAAAGAACTAAACAGTTTTGCTATTATGAAACAGAATAATAACTTTATAAATACTGCGACTCAATCAGTAAAACCAATTGGAAAAAAAGTAGTTTATGATATAACCGTCGAATCACCTCATGCCAATTTTATCGCCAACAGTTTTTTAGTACATAACAAGACTCCCGAAATAATATCAGTAACACCGATTAACGATTTAGAAGTTATCGGTAGGTCTGACAGTTCTCTGACACTTCATTGGACAGTTCCGGGTGATACAGCTTTATTTCCGGTTATGTATGATATGCGGTATTCAGATTCCGGGCTGCATTATAATATGTGGACACAATGTGATTCGGTGGCAAGTATGCCGACTCCAAGCAGTATTGGTACAAGAGATACTGTAGAAGTCAAAGGGTTACAGTCAACGACAAAATATTGGATAAATATAAGAATGTTTGGAAGTAATTCTTTTTATTCTGACCCTGGTAATGAAGTGATAGACTCGACTATGTAAGTAATCTTAGTTTTGTAGGTCAGGAGGCCTGTCCTCCTGACTTGTTATAAAAAGTCGGAACCACAGGCACTCTTAGAGTGATTGGTTCCGACCTACATTTATATGGTTCCCTGATCAAGTCGGGGATGGGGAATAGAATTTACTTCAAGTTGTAAAAAGTGTCTTTACCCAAAAATTCGGCGTGTTGTCCGATTGTTTCTTCGATACGAATCAACTGATTGTATTTTGCGATTCTATCAGAACGACATAACGAACCGGTTTTAATCTGTACCGCTCCTGAAGCAACGGCAACATCGGCGATAGTAGCATCTTCGGTTTCACCCGAACGATGTGATATGATAGTCGTATAGCCTGCTTTTTGTGCCATCTCGATTGCATCGAGAGTCTCTGTTAGGGTACCGATTTGATTGAGTTTTATCAAAATAGAGTTAGCTGATTTTTCTTTGATACCGCGAGCTAACCGTTTTGGGTTAGTCACAAACAAATCATCACCGACTACCTGAATACGATGCCCCAATCGTGCAGTCATATCCTGCCAGCCTTTCCAATCATCTTCGGCGAGACCGTCTTCGATTGAAATGATAGGATACTTGTCACAAAGGTTTTCATAGAAGTCAATCATCTCTTTGGAGCTAAGTTTTTTTCCTTCGGCATCAAGATGATATTTTTTTGTTTTTGTATTATAAAATTCAGTCGAGGCAGGGTCTAAAGCGATTAGGATATCTTTTTTTGGTTTGTAATCGGAATTTTTTATTGCGAGCATGATTACTTCGAGGGCTTCTTCATTTGATTTTAAATCAGGTGCAAAACCACCCTCATCACCGACGGAAGTGTTGTAACCTTTTTTAGAAAGGACTTTTTTGAGATGTCCAAAAATTTCAGCACCCATCTGAATTGCATGTCGGATATTTTTTGCCCCGACCGGCATAATCATGAATTCCTGCAAGTCGACATTGTTGTCTGCATGTTTTCCGCCGTTGATGATATTCATCATAGGAACGGGAAGTTGTTTGCAGTTTGATCCGCCTATATATTCATAGAGGAATCGCCCGCGTGAATCTGCGGCAGCTTTGGCGGTTGCCAAAGAAACACCGAGCATAGCATTGGCACCGAGTTTGGACTTGTTCTCGGTTCCGTCAAGATGAATCAAGAAATTATCCAACGATACTTGGTCGTACGGGTCAATCATATCATTGATAAGAGCCGGACCGATAATTTTGTTTACATTGGAGACCGCTTTGGTGACCCCTTTGCCGAAGTATTCTGATTTTTTACCGTCACGAAGTTCGACTGCTTCATGGGCTCCGGTTGATGCACCGGAAGGTACAGCAGCACGGCCGAGTGAACCGTCGACAAGGCAGACATCAACTTCAATAGTCGGTGTACCACGTGAATCAAGAATTTGACGGGCATGGATATATTGGAAATCTGACATTATAAAATCCTTTCATGAAATGCTTATGCTTTTTGACAACTTATACACCTATAACGCTTCGGGCAAGGTAATTTTATTAAGATTATCGGTTAAGGTGAAAAATCATACACTTTTTTACTTGCCTACAAAAGAGTAAATGAGTTTATTTTATCCGATGTTAGAATCAATCACAAACATTATCAATTCAATCTCCGGCTTTGTATGGGGACCATACATGGCATCGTTGCTATTGTTGACCGGCTTAGTGCTGACAGTTCGTATGGTGTTAATTCAGGTCCGCGGATTTTCGCATGGTGTCGCAATTGCAACCGGGAAATACGATGACCCCAATCATAAGGGTCAATTAACCCATTTTCAGGCATTATCTGCGGCTCTTTCGGCGACAATCGGTATTGGAAATATCGCAGGTGTAGCTGTTGCTCTGTACTGGGGCGGTCCGGGTGCGATATTTTGGATGTGGGTAACGGCATTTTTCGGCATGGCGATTAAATTTGCTGAGTGTACTTTGGCAATTCAATATCGTAAAATCGACCCTGACGGAAATGTCCGTGGTGGTCCGATGTATTATATTGAAATGGGTATGCCGAAATATTTCAAACCGCTTGCTTATATGTTTTCCGCATTTGTTGCTATCGGTGCTTTGGGAGCGGGGAATATGGTGCAGTCAAACACGATGGCACATTCTTTAATTGATGTATTTGAAATTTCTGCCGAGAGTGAAACAATGTTCCGATGGATATTCGGGTTTATTTTAGCAGGACTCACCGGTGCTGTTATTATCGGCGGAATTAAGCGTATCGGCTCTGTGGCGACATATTTAGTTCCCGGTATGTCGGTTGTTTATGTTCTGTCTGCATTAGTAGCTTTGTTTATGAATTTTGACCAAATACTTCCGTCGTTTGAACTTATATTTTATCATGCCTTTAACCCGACAGCTGTTGTCGGCGGAGCAGCAGGCGGTGCGACTATATGGATGACATTTGCCTGGGGACTTCGCCGCGGTCTGTTTTCAAATGAAGCAGGGCAGGGGTCGGCTGCGATGGCACATGCTACCGCAAAAGTTGATGAGCCGGTGCGTGAAGGTTTGGTTGCGATGCTGGGACCGTTTATTGATACAATTGTTATCTGCTCCATGACAGCCTTGGTAATTATTTCAACTGGTGTCTGGGCAAACGGTCAAAACGGAGCAGTGCTGACTATGACAGCATTTGAAATAGCCCTTCCTGGTTTCGGCAGATGGATGGTTGTTGTCGGCATAATGCTGTTCGCATTTTCAACTGTTGTAGCTTGGTCATATTACGGAGAAAAAGGTGTTGAATATCTTGGCGGAGCAAAATCGAAACTTCCGTATAAATGGCTTTATATAATTTTCACATTGATGGGTGCTACTCTTGATTTGGAACCTGTCTGGAACTTTGCCGATGCGGCTAACGGTTTGATGTCGGCACCGAATTTGATAGCTCTTATATTCTTGTCGGGTTCTGTTGTAACGATTACGAAAAAATATATGGCAGAGAAAAAAGCGGGCAAGCACTTACCGTATAAAGACCGTTAGAATAAATTACTTAAAAATTTAATTAGATAGTATAAACCTGCTAAAATTGCAATAATAGCTGTTAATACAACGGCTATAAAAATAATAAAATTTCTTATGCCCTTTGCATTATCAAAATAAAATGGAGAGTCTTTTATATCTTTTATTTCTGGTTCAGAGAATTGTACAGTATTATTTTCGATAACAATATTGCAAGATGTAACACTATAATCTAAATTTTCACTCCATACTTGTAAATTAATACGCCCAGAATTATCAATGAATATTTCATCTGATATTTTATTCCAATTGAAGTTTATATTCATTATTTTGAGAATGATATCATTCTCAAATTTTTCAGTAATCTCTTTAGGTAAATCTGTTAAAAGATATTTGAATTGTTTGATTAGGCATTGATTTATGATTTCTTTGTTTTTGCTAAAAAGCCATATCTCACGTCCATCATTTTGAATAAACATTATCTAAACTATTTAATATGGGAATTATTTCATCATATTTATCTAAGAACAATAACTCAGAGCAATTTAATTTTGGTATTTTTTCAATTTGATTCTCCGAGATAGAAGCTGGGACTTCAACAAAGCAATATTCATAATATGTAGAAATATCATTTAAAAAATCTACATCTTTAAATGAAATTGAAGCAAAAATCTTATCATTTGAAAATGAATAGATTTTATGTTTAATATCTAATTTAGGGAAATGTTTTTCAAACTTATTTTTAAACAAAAAATCAAGAAATAATATATTTTTATCTTTTAGATTCTCTTTAAGAATCCTATTTGTATCAACGATATTTAACGAATTTATACAAATATCATGCCATTCATTGTATTTATTTACTCTCCAAGAAATGTTTTTGTTCATAATTTACCCTCTATTGTTAAAATTCTATCTCATTATATAACTTGAACAAACTGATTACAAGTTATATATTTTTGTATGGAATTTATGCAGAAAAAAATTACAATTATTTTTGGCAGTCAGGAAAGGGTTCCTGACTGCTCGAAAGAAAAACCATTATTCCCTTGCGGCGTCAGGAACCCTTTCCTGACGCAACCTAACGATGAGAAGTAGACAAAGAAATATATATGAATCAACAGGCGATGTTTTCTTTGTAACATCAACGGTTGTCGGTCATACTAAAATATTTGAGCTTGAAGTTCTATGCAACATATTGATTGACAATTTGAAGTTTTATCAGAATCGGGGAGATTTTAGAATAATTGCGTTTGTCATTATGCCAAATCATTTTCATTTAATTCTAAAAGTTTCAAAAAAGACAACAATCTCGAAAGTAATAGGTAATTTTAAAAGAATTACATCAAGACAAATATCAGAAAAGTTGATAGAGATAAATCGCAATGATATTATTAAAACCTTAAAAGAGAAATCGTTAGAAGAGCCAACAAACGATAGCAAAGTTTGGAAATATCGGTTTGACTGTTTAGTTATAAATAGTATTGAAACGCTTAATCAGAAGATAGAATATATTTATTATAATCCTGTTAAGAAAAAAATAGTGAGTAATGCTGAAGATTGGAAGTATAGTAGTGCCGGAAATTACTTGAATAAATCAGATTGTTTGATTGATGTTGATACAGAATGGAAATGTTTGAAGGATTGAAAGTTTTTGTTCTTATTGGCTGTCATGAAGGGATTCCTGACAGCGCGGGAAAGGTTGGGGCAGACGAGGGCGTCTGCCGCCCACTTGAATCCACTTAATTTAAGTTATTAACGATGTATCCGATATTATATTTATGTTAAAAAAATGGTGGATGGAACAGAAATTTCCATATATATGTGTTGGAATTAGAGAAGTAATAAGTCCATATAAATTGTGGGTGTTGAAAACATTAATTATTGGATCAGTTCTTCTATCAATATCATTTTTCTATTTATACTTTGCTATATCATCACAATTTTTATCTACAGTAAAGTTTATAAATTTTATCATATTTCTCTTGTGTTCAATGTCTTGTACTTTATATATTATTAGCACTGTAATCATGATTTATTATATTTTATATCTACCAATCAAGTTTAAGTGGATATTAAAACTAGAGAATAAATATCCAATACCTTTTAAAATACTAAATATCTTCTCTGAACTATATGGATAACTGGTTATTATTCATTTTTACTATATATATTATATTTGCACTTTCAATTCCAATATTTACTCTATTTATGGGATTAGGTTTGTTGTAATGATTTCAAATAACTAAATCCTTGAACAATCTATCCACAAGTTATATATTTTCGTATGGAATTGATGCAGAAAAAAATTACAATTATCTTTCTTTCGACTATACTCATACGGATTATTTTCCATTGGTTGACGAACTTCACATTTGATGATGCATATATCACTTTTCGGTATGTCCAAAATCTTGCTATCGGTGACGGGTTTGTTTATAACAAAGGGGAGCATGTTCTGGGTACAACGACTCCGTTGTTTACCCTGCTGTTGTCTATTGTACATGTTATAGGTTTTAAAATTGAACAAGCAGCTATGCTTGTATCGTTGATGTCGTCCGGCATAACTGCGGTTGTTATTTATAAGTTTGCCTGTTCACTTCGGATGAATCATTTTGCCTTTGTCCCGGTTCTCATGTATGTTTTGTTTCCACGTTTGTTAGTGACAGATACTGCCGGGATGGAAACCTCGTTTTTTACTCTTTTGATAATCGCATCTTTCTATTATTTGCATAAACAAAAAGATTATTACGCTTGGGGGATGGCAACCCTTGCGACCGTAACAAGACCGGAAGGATTTCTTCTGCTTTTATTATTATCTCTGAAAGTTCTCATTGAAAAAAGAGATGAATTTTTGAAACTGCTTATGATTCCTCTGACAATAATTGTCCCTTGCTTTTTATTTTCATATTATTATTTCGGTTCGGTTATACCGAATTCAGTTACGGCCAAACTTGCGTTATATTCGCAATTTGGATCGGAGCCGTTTAAAGATAAACTTTTTCTCATTTTAAATATCCATAATTATTACGGTATCGTTTTAATTATGTTAGCATCGTTAGGCGTTTATTGGCTTTGGAAAAAACAGAATTTTGGATTAACAGCACTTGCATGGCTGGGAGGAATGATAGTTCCGCTGGCAGTTAGTTCTACATCTTTTTTTATTTGGTATGTGTCACCTATTTATCCTATTTACTTTTTGTTTATAGGGGCCGGACTGATTTTTCTCATTGAAAGTATTAAGAATTATAAAGAACATATTCAAACATATAAAAACATACTCTTTATTGTTGTCTGCATTTTATTATTACCGATGGGGTATCTGAAAGCATCGTATTATCAATCATCGCAAAAAAAGTCTGGAACAGGTGCACAAGCAAATCGGGCATTATTTATATACCCGTGCTTCAGAGGATGAAATAGTAGCAGCCGAAGATATAGGCTATATAGGCTATTACTCAAAGAAAAAAATATTAGATAGAGACGGGTTAGTATCTCCTGAAGCTGTTAGCTATAACAGGTCGGGGAAATATTTTGAACTGATTTCTGATTATAGACCGGATTGGGTAGTTTTGTATACTGATAGCCCGATTTCACAATTTCAAAACTCACAGAAATTTATAGAGTTATATAAACTGATGAAATGTTTTTCATTTGACCAAATTACATATTGCTGTTATAAGAAAAGATAAAACTGGACATCAGATAGATTTAATTGTACGCTATTATAAACGATTTAAAGGACAGCTTTAGTTCAGTAATAATTTGCCGATATTCATATAATAAAGAAAATAATTAAAGGAATTATATAATGAAATACTTAGTTACCGGTGGGGCTGGATTTATTGGTTCAAATATAACAAAAAAATTAGTCGAAAAAGGTGAATCGGTTCGGGTTTTAGATAATTTTTCGACCGGCAATATTGATAATCTTGATGCTGTCATAAATGATATAGAAATTATTGACGGAGATATTCGTGACTTTTGGGTAGTCAAAAAAGCTGTTGAAGGGATAGATTATATTTTACATCAAGCGGCACTTCCGTCTGTACCTCGTTCTGTCGAAAATCCGCTTACATCTAATGTTGTAAATGTTGACGGTACTTTACATCTGCTTGAAGCTGCTAAAAACGGCGGAGTGAAAAAAATGGTCATGGCATCATCATCGTCTGTTTACGGTGATGCTGAAGAACTTCCCAAACATGAAGGGATGCGGCCGTCACCTCTTTCACCGTATGCTGTTACAAAACTGACCAACGAGTATTATCTGAAAGTATATTGTGAGTTATACAATTTCCCGACAGTTGCGTTAAGGTATTTTAATATTTTCGGACCGCAACAGGATCCAAACTCTGCTTACGCAGCAGTGTTTCCAAAATTTATCGAGGCATTTTTACGCGGCAAACAACCGACAGTTTTTGGTGACGGTGAACAGTCTCGTGATTTTACTTATATCGACAACTGTGTGCAGGCGAACTTATTAGCTACTACAAATAATGATATATGCGGTGATTATTTTAATGTCGGTTGTAACGGACAGTTTACTCTTAATGAAACTTTGGATATTTTAAGAGAAATTATTGGATGTGATATTAAGGCTGTCTATGAAGATGAACGAGCCGGCGATATAAAACATTCGTATGCATCAATAGACAAACTTGCCAAGTTCGGTTATGAACCTGAAGTAGAATTTAAAGAAGGTGTCCGTCGGACAGTAGAGTATTATCGGAAGCAGTTAGGGTTGTAGAAGATACGATATAAGTCGGGTCACAATACCGCTGAAGCGGAATCAAGTCCCAACTTAACGTGAAAAGAAGACCTTTACGTCTCCTTTACGCATAATTGGATGAACTTTTTGTTTATTAAGATGACAATTTAGCTGATTTCATATTAAACTGCCTTAAAAGGTACATGATATTTACTACTAAAAAGAAACTAAATAAGAAAAAAGATAGATTAATACCAGTAATTGAACCTTCGAAGTGACTCATAAATTCCCAGCTTGATTCTTTGACGATTAGTTGATCTGATATACCAAAAATATAGGTACTTTGTCCTATAAAAGGTGAAAATATATTTAGAATGAGAGTAGTAATAAAAAAGACTGTATTTTTTGGGAATTGCCATTTTCTGATAATCAGTAAAGCGACAACTATCCCAGTAGATGCTGATAAAACTATACTAAATAATGAAACATCAAATAATAACTCCATATTTCCTCCTGTTTTTAGATATTAAAAAATTAGTAGGAATTATCTAAAATGTCAACTAATAAAAATAGTATTATTTGTCTATACTAAATTTCCAACCGCAATAAAAATTTTCTCCTGCTTCTAAGTCGGGTGGACAGCAGATGACTTCCGTTTTTATTCGTGGGTCGATTGTTTTTGCAAATCCTGTATACTCGACAATGCCAACTTCTTTACATGGGAATAGAGGCATTTTCTTTCTTGTTCGTGCTGTCTGTACTCGGCATTCAATCATATAAAACTCAAATGAGTTTTCGGTTTCATTTTTTATCGCTTGTTTGTTAATGGCAGCATAGAGTCTGAATCCGAGAGCTTTTTTGAGTCCGTCAAGTCCGCTATTTTCTGCTATATTATGACGTTTCATTATACGCTTTGCTTCAATGACAGTAAACTTCTCCCATGTTTCAGTATCATATTGTATAGCTGTTTTCATATCATGATTTCTTTCTACAGATTGAAACCAGAGGCCGTCGTGGGCAAGCCAATTTTTAGCAAAATCTTCTAAAACGCCCAGAAGTTGTTCCTTGTTTAAATCTTTAAAATCCATATTTAATTCCTTTTTTTATATATCTGCTTAAAAAGTACACTTTTTAAAGCGTAAAATCAAATTTTTCCCTGTTCTTTTTTCAAAAGATGATTATTTTAATATATATAAATAATTAAACTGATTTTAATTTATTTCGTCAATATAGTACCGGAGAAAAATATGCGAATATTACTATCACTGATTTTTACAATTATTGTTTTAAGTCCTGTTTTTGTACAAGCAGCAAATATATCTTCTGATTTGCAGGCTCAAATGCAAGTTTCACAACCTGATAATGCAATACAAGTGTGGATAGAACTTCCAAAAGTTGTGTCGGGAAAACAGATGGCTGCGAATGCCTCGGCTATGCCTACCAGAGCGGAACGCCATAAAGCTGCCATGATTGCATTCAAAGAAAATCATGCTCAGGCACAAAAGGCTTTGTTAGAATATTTATATGCATTGCCTAATGCTCAAGATAAGAATATCAAAGCACATTGGTTAATAAATCTTGTTGAAGCAGATCTAACAGCACAAGAAATAACAGACCTGAGTAATCGAACAGATATCGAAAAAATGTATACTGTTCCACAATTGGAAATGATTGAACCGGTGATAAATCAAAAAAGTAGTCAAAAACTTTCTGCCGGGATAGAATCCAATTTAACTTATATAAATGCTCCTATTGCCTGGGGAATGGGTTATACCGGAGCCGGCAGATTAGTCTGTTCATTTGACGGAGGAGTAGACGGTGAACATCCTGCTTTAAAACAAAGTTGGAAAGGATTGGACGGTGATTCTCTTGCGGCATGGTTTGACCCTGCCAAAGGACAAATGGCTCCGCATTATATTCCTGATTGTAATATCCCCGGTTGTAATCCGAATCATGGAACTCATACTATGGGAACTATGGTCGGTATTGATACCTTGACAGGTGATACTGTTGGAGTAGCACCCGAAGCAAAGTGGATTTCTGCTGCTGTTATAGATATTCTCGGTGCATCTATTGTTGACGGGTTTGAATGGGCGGCTGACCCTGATAGAAATCAGAATACGATTGATGATGTTCCTGATGTAATCAATCATAGTTGGGGGATTCCCAGGATAGGATGTGAAAATCTATTTTACGATTTGATTGATAACATAGAAGCATTAGGGATAGTTAATATCTTTGCAGCAGGGAATGAAGGTTCGGCAGCATCGACAATTCGAAATCCTGCCAACAGAGCAAATGATTCGCTTGATTGTTTTGCTGTGGGTAATCTGGATGAAATTACAAATAATGTTGCTAACGGTTCCTCTCGTGGTCCCTCGATTTGTCCTAACGGAGCAATCAAACCGAATGTTTCTGCTCCAGGTCAAAGTATACGGTCAACAATGCCGAACGGTACTTATAGCTTAATGTCGGGTACATCAATGGCGGCTCCTCATGTATCGGGTCTTGTAGCTCTGTTGCGTCAGAAAAATCCGAATGCTACTGTTAATGAAATTAAACTGGCGATACTTAACTCTTCCGATAATATAGGACAGGTTGTTCCTAATAATAATATCGGATGGGGGAAAATAGATTGTGTTGTAGCGTTGAATGCACTTTCAAATGTAAATACAGTTCCTAATCTTTCTTTGTATATGTTTGACCATCCGCCAATTTCAGCGGGTGATACAGTTATCGGTTCTATTGTTATTCAGAACAGTGGAGCATCGTTAAACTCTGTTGCTGCGAGCATTATAGGCTCTAATTCTGCCCTTCAAGTATTATCCGGGGTTGCATCTTTTGGTACAATCGTAGAGGGTGACACGGTACGAGCCGGTTCATCATTCCAAGTAATTGTGGCTGACACAGCATCGGTTGGTTCTTTTCTTCCGATAGATTTAGAGTTGACCGGTACAGGCTTTACTGATACGGTAAAACTTTATTTTATTGTA
Organism: Candidatus Zixiibacteriota bacterium; assembly: GCA_024276275.1. Classification (GTDB taxonomy): domain Bacteria; phylum Zixibacteria; class MSB-5A5; order GN15; family FEB-12; genus QQUK01. Next base: position 34,821 of record JAJRXM010000023.1, on the reverse strand, counting down.
GAGCCGAAAACATCTCGGTCATTTGTAACTCATAATGTTGGAAATATAGAGTTTTCTCTTTCAAATTTTGGAACCTACGGTTTTGCTGCAGGTCAATTTTTCCCGATGTTAGGTGCCTCCGGTTTTAAATATAATGGCGGTGGCAATGATTTGTTTGAAGGAGGTCTTCTGATTGGACAGAACACACTAAACGTAGCAGACGGTGTTCGTAATACCGGTGGTGAACCGGATGGAGATTTTCAGATAATGCCGGGCGGTGATATTCGGTTTGTTGCTCCTAAAATAGGTGTAACACAGCAATCATTTTCTCGTTTTTCTGATTCAAGAGCTGAAACTCCTATGGGACTTGAAATAGAACAGTCAAGTTATGCCTTTAGTAATGCACCTTATACAGATTTTATAATTCTACAATATATAATAACAAATCGTTCCGGAGCAGCTTTGAATAATTTATACATCGGTTTGTATATGGATTGGGATATTATTAATTATGCTTCAAATTCAGGCGGTTATGAAACAGTAGGCGGGTTTTCGTGGGTTGCCTATCGGAGCGGTGTCAGTGCTACCTCTGATTATAGAGGAATGAAAGTACTGGAGCCTCTTACTGACGGTTCTCTAACGCAGCTTGCTGATTCTATCGCTTATGGCAATGCTCCTTTGGATGGGTTTACGGAACTTGAAAAAATAAATGCGTTATCTAACGGTTTTACAGGATCGGAAACATATAAGAGTTCCCAGCAGGATCTAAACCAGATTATTTCTGCAAAGATATCTTTAGCAGACAATCAGACTGATACGGTTGCCTTTGCTTTGTTGGCAGGGGATTCATTTGGAGCTGTACAAACTGCAGCCACGGAAGCATCAAATGCATACAGCGGTGTAGTTACAGATATTATAGAAATAGAAGGTCCCGATCAGTTACCGCAAAGCTTTTCATTACACCAAAACTATCCGAATCCTTTTAATCCTTCAACATCAATCTTGTTTGAATTACCTCGAAGAACAGAGTATAAAATTGAGATTTTTAATTTAGTCGGACAGAAACTTTATGAAATAAAAGAAACAGCAGCAGCAGGACGGCATAGTTTTGAATGGGATGCTACAGGTTTTGCTTCAGGTATGTATCTTTATAAATTTACTGCTGATAATTATTCTGAAAGCAAGAAGATGTTGTTGTTAAAATAGGTTTTTATTCAAAAGAAATAGTTTGTAAGCCGGTTAATTTTAGTAGATAATCGGCTTCTTTTTTGTATCGGGTGAACAAGACGATATTTTCTTTGTCTATATTGTTTAAATCAAAATCTCCCAAATGTCGATATTCTTTTTCTGATTCCCAATTAGTATGTAGACCTCTTGATTGTGTCAACCAGACTTCGGGTTTTTTATCTGATAAATTGTTTTGAATATCTTTATCATAATAGAAAACCTTACGTATGTTTTCTTTTATAGCGATTTCTTTTTTTATCCCAACTCCATAAGGTTCAAATGACATTTCACGGTAACGGCTTCTCCATTTAAAAAAAGGTATCATTTGGATAGAGTGTAATGATGTGAACGATACTGTTGGAATATTTTGCGGCATGTGAGTTGAGCTTGCTACAATTCGTTTCATTTGTAATATATTTATAAGAGTGTTAAATGCTTTTCTAGGGTAATTGTCTGATTGTAAAATATCAGTATAATAGTCATAATACCGTTCGAAACTGTATTTATCTTTTGAACTTTTAGTCCAATGAATGATATATTCATCTGTAATTTTCGGGATGTCCGGATTTGTATTGTCAATGTTGAGAGTGTAGGCTACTTTTTCTTTCCTAGGTTCATAGGTTGTATTGAAGGTGTTGTCAATTTTGTTCTTATGCTGTGATATGAGTTTTGCTAGGTTTCCGTTTTGTTTTATAGAAATTGGAAAAATTTTATCAGCAGAAGAGGTGATTGCTTTATCTCGTAAAGTTTGAAATTGTTTTTTAGAATGATCAGATATAAACCGGAACGATACGAGTTCCCTGTTGAGATTGAATTCGGTAATAATACTGCCAATCATTTCTTCTTCAATCTGACTATCTTTTATTTGAATGTGCAACTCAAGTTGTAATTTTAATTTTGATGCCGCTATAGTAATTAAATCCCATGTTGACATTCCTACAGATGACAGAATTATAGGTTGTGATGACTGAACATGTAGCAATGTTTTGAGGCTTTGTTGAATCCATGAATGCAAACGGCAAGGGTATAGTCCTTGCCGTGAATTTAACAGTGCAATTTTTTGTTTTGCCGGCATTTTAACCCAACAGATTGTCCATCGCCATCATAATTATAAAACCAATCATTACACCGAAAGTTGCTGTGCGGGATTTCCCTTTGGAGTGAGTTTCCGGAATAATTTCATCGGATATTACAAAAAGCATAGCACCTGCGGCAAATGCCAAACCAAGAGGTAAAATAGGTTGGAATGCAGTTACCATTCCAACACCGAGAAGCCCACCAATAGGTTCAACGAGTCCTGTTGCGGTTGCAATTCCGACGGCTTTCCATTTATTATATCCTAAACCTAATAATGGAAGAGCCACCGCTAGACCTTCCGGCATATTTTGTAACCCGATTCCTATAGCAAGAGAAGTACCTGCTCCAACATCACCGGAACCAAACCCGACCCCAACTGCGAGACCCTCGGGGAAATTATGAATAGTGATAGCAATGATGAACAACCAAATACGTTTCATCTTGCTTGATGGACCTTCATGCCCCATACTGAAATGTTCATGAGGCAGCCATTTGTCTATACGGTCTAAAAGATAGCACCGAACATCATACCAGCAGAAACAATATAGGCACCCATACCGTCCCAAACGGCATTGCCATGTTCAATACCCGGAACAATGAGTGAGAAAGAGGTCGCTGCAAGCATAACTCCGGCGGCTCCGCCAAGCAAAGTATTCATCACCTTGTCAGGGACTTTAGTTAAAAAGAGGGCCGGAAGAGCTCCTACGCCGGTAGCAAGACCTGCCAAGGTAGAGGCTAAAATACCCATTTCTATTATTGTCATTTTTATTTCCTTACAAATCTATGCTCGCCAACCGGAAGTTTGATTGGGGGGCAGATTTTTAAATTCGTTTTTCTTGTTTTTAATTTGCTTAAATCTAGAAAAAATATCTTTTTCATTTTCAGATAAATTTTGGTAGTATATAAGAAACTCATGTAGTTTTTGTGCTGATAACGAAGAAAAAGCATGTTCTGCCTGACAGGCATCTATCATTGCCTGTTTTTTTGTCATACCTAAAATCTGAGTGAAAAAAAGAAAAAGGTCATTATGTAAATGAGCCAGCTCACTTGCTATTTTCTGTCCCTTTGGAGTCAATAAAACACCTCCGTGACTTTGGTGAGTGACATATCCGAGCTCTGATAATTTTTTAACTGTCCGCGTAACGGTCGGAAGTTTTGTACCTAATTTCTCGGCAATATCAGTTATACGGATTTTTTTCTTTTTAGAATCTTTGGAAAGTCTATAAATAGTCTCTATATAGTCTTGTTGTACAGCAGTTAAGGGCAATTTGATCTCCATGTTTATTACCTTAAGGTAATTTATTGAAATATATATAATTTCGCATACAAGTCAACTGATTTATTACCTTAAGGTAATTTAGTTTTTTATTGATTTACTAAGAAACAATACTGTATATTAATTGTCTAATTATCGTATATAAAGTTAAATTATTCGATTTGAAAAGCCGAAACTAATAGAATGAAAGTGATATGAAATACAAAATAATCTCATTGAAGGAGAAGAAATGAAAAAAATCACATTTTTAGCAGTAATTGCTGTTTGTATAACAGTAGTTTCTATGATCGGTTGCGGATCGGACTCCGTAACTGATTCAGATTTAGTAATTGGGGATACAACATCACCGACATTTCAGTTTATGCGTGACTCTGTAGGCGAAACATCATTTGATATTACAGGTCTTGGTATGGAATTAACATTTGAGTTATTAGGTCAACAATTTCCATCTGCAGCACCTTCGAAGCTTGCTTATAATAAAGCTGCTGAAGATACTGTGATACTTGTATCAAGTCAATATAGTTATGACACTACAAGCGGTTGGCATGTTTTTACATTTAGAGCTATATTTATTGAAACAGTTGAATTTGATACTACTACAGTTGAGGGTATAGATTCGATTCAAACTTTAGTAAATAACGTACCGGTTCCGAATCCTGATTCAACAGTCAATGGATTAATAATCCGTACACAATATGCTTTTGAAAATAACAAACTTGGTTCCGGTGTTGGGCATCAGTCTTATGGTATTAGTGCTGTACCGGGTTTTGAAACTCTTGCTACAGTTACTGTTAATGGGAACACTAATGATACTTTAGATTTTCGGTTCGGTGAAAATGCTGATACCTGTGATCTAGATATGAATAACTCTCTTACTATTTCAAACGTAGTTTTCCAGATTGATGTAAGCGATGAATGTCCTACATCCGGTACAATCGTTGCTAATCAGAATATTGTGCTCAACTGTGTCGGCGGACAGGGGTCATTACTTGATTCGTTAAATATTGACGGAAGTTGGACAGCGACTTTGACATTTAATGGACAGACAACTACTATCTCATTTACAGACGGTACTACAACCTGGTCTTATACAGAACCATGTCTTGATACCGCCTCTGTAGCAAATCCGGGCTTATCTGGATTGTCAGGTTTTACTATAAAGCAATAAACTGAGATGACAATTGTAATTTTTGAAAATAGGAAGGTGTAATGCCTTCCTATTTTTTTAGAGAGCGTAATTTTGGGTAAATTTGTTCTTTAATTTCTTGACAAATCGCCGATAAAAACTGTTATTATCGCTTGTCTAATCAAGACTCCGGAGGAGTGGCTGAGTGGTCGAAAGCGGCGGTCTTGAAAACCGTTGTGCTGCAAAGTACCGTGGGTTCGAATCCTACCTCCTCCGCCATAATACAAACAACAATCATATCTTACTACTTGACAGTAGCTTATAATCTTACTATCTTTTTGATGTGTGGCTTGTGCCATATTTGTGTCATTTAAATTGTTGGAGGACTTTATGGCTCGTATATATAAACGTGATAAAATCTGGTATCTTGATTATTCATACAACGGAATTCGAATCAGAAAAAAAGTAGGTAATTCTAAAAATGTAGCTGAATTAGCTCTAAAAGATATAGAACTACAAATAGCTCGTGATGAATACAAATTAACCAAGCAAGACATCAAAATAGATACACTTATTGAGATATTTTTAGAATATAATTTAACTAATAATAGGGAGAGTACCACAAAACGTTATCGAGCTATAATGAATCATTTTAGAGAATTTTTAAATTTACGAAAAATTCCAGTTAGAAAAGTTTCTCAATTAAATGAAGGGATAATTGAACAATATAAATCATTTAGAAGAAGTACATATACAAACCCAAATGGGTACAAAGTTAAATCAGAAAAAGATATTAAGAAAACTACTAGAAAAGGAGCACGTTCAAGGACAATTAATATGGAAGTAGATGGTATTAAATATATGTTAAATTTAGCCGTCAGATGGAATTGTATCAAAGAGAATCCAATAAAAGGAGTTAAACCATTAAAGCATGACGATAAGAAACCTTTTAGGTTTTTAACTTCTGAAGAAGTCAATAAGTTTTTAAAGCATACTCCGAGACATCTTTTTCCAATATATTTTACATTATTACATACAGGTATGCGTAAAGGTGAGATTGAAAACCTAACATGGAAAGATATCGATTTCAAGTTACGAAAAATATACATTCGATCAAAAAAAGATGGAATCCTAAAACCGGTGAACGTGAAATACCAATAAATAATGAATTATTGAAAGTACTGAATGATTTTAAGTCTAACCAAACTAAAATTATTAAGAAGGATAAAGTATTTCAATTGAAAAATAATGGACACTCACATAATCTACTTCGCCGTGAATTAATAAAAATAGCTAAAGTGGCTGAAATTGATGATTTTACACAGGTGCACTCACTAAGACATACCTTTGCTTCACATCTAATAATGAACGGCATTGACCTCACTACTGTTAAGACTCTTTTAGGACATTCGGATATTCAAACAACTATGATCTACGCTCATTTAGCCCCTGCTCATTTGGTCGAAAGTGTAAACAAATTACAGTACTAATTTAAAGATAATTATCAACATCAAGCTTTCTACTTTTTCTACCTTTTATTTCCTTTTTATCAAGCCATTTTGAAATAGAACTCCATCGAAACCGTAGCAGGTTACCAAGTTTAATTTTAGGGATAGAATCTGTGTGCGACCAATAATAAATAGTTGATATTTTAACACCGAGTTTGTCGGCTATTTCTTGAGGAGTAAGTAGATTTTCCGACATTATATCACCTTTGCATCTTTCATGTTTTCTATAACGAGAAAGAAACGATTGATATCAAAACCTCCGGGAAGGATCACCGACTCAGCATTGATTCCAAAATTTTTCATTTTAATCACAAGCTTTTCAGATGCCTGTTGACCGGCAAGATCAGCATCAAAAGCGACTTTAACTTTGACATTTTTTAATAATGTTAGCCAATTATCTTTGAAACCTTGAACTCCAATGACACCGATAGCTAAAAAATCGTGCTCTATCAAACTCAATGTGTCAATTACCCCTTCACAAACAATAACAGTATGAGGGTTTTGTTTTAACACATCAATATTATAAGGAAACGGTACCGGCTTAGAGATATTCATTTCTTTTGGTTTTATGTCTTTACATATGGAACGCCCTTGAAGATAGACCGGTTTAGAATCTTTAAAGTATGTCCAAATAAATTTATGATCATAACAAAAGAGCTTACCGCTCTTATTTACGAGGCCGCTTTCAGATAAGCGGTCTGATGAATAGAGAAAGCGTAATTGATTGAAAATTAGTTTTGGAGAACCAGCCCATTTGAGTTTCATTCTGCTAATTGTTTTTTCTGTAAACCCTCTATCGTAGAGCCATTGTCTTGCCTCTTTCGAAGGCTCATTACACAGAACAAGAAAACTTTCGTAGATATCGGTGTATTGTTCATAGTCATTATTTGAAATAGATAATTTTGTTAATTTGTTAATTTTAAAATTATTTTGTTGGTTGTTGTTAATATCTAATCCTGCACGTTTGGCAAGAAATTCAAGAGTTTCTGTAAAAGATAATCCTATTTTTAATTGAAGAAGTGTAATTACATCTCCGTTTACACCACATGCCATACATTTAAAAGTCTGATAATTTGGATTTATATACAATGAGGGATGAATATCATTGTTATTATGTCTGTCCGGATAAAAACAATGTGTCATATTGTTTTTAATTATCATCCCTAAATCTCGAGCAACATCACTAATGTTATTTGCTTTTTTTAGTCTTTCTATTTGTTCCTTTTTCACTTGGAACCTCCGATTTGCTTTTGGAGGTTAATTGGTTTTGTTCAAGAGGTCGTTGAGACTTAGATGTGTCTTTTTTATTGTCAAAAATAATTTTCGTAATTTCAGCGATAACTTTCTTTTTTGCATCTGCTTTACATTCTTTAATCAGTAATTCTGCTTTATTACCGGCAAAGATAATGCCGTTTCGACCGCAAATAGGACAATCATTTGGATTGGTTTTTCGTTCTGTCCATGTATATGTATTGAAATTTAAGGCATCAATTGCAATACCATCAAATGCGGGCTCTTTATCAGCAACAATCTGCATCATCAACCATACTGCCCAAGATGCTGTCATCATATTAAGAGAATAGATTTGAGGTTCTGGTACATCAGCACCACGAATGTATCCCATTTCTTGTTGACGATTCAATTCATCATCATCCATTAATTCTGCCCGAGCTTCATTAAGATCATAAAGCTCGGAACAGTTTAAACAGAATCCAGAATCAGGAGTTATTTTAACAATTTGACCAACTACATGTTGAAGAATACCATCTTCAACAACTGCTCCACAGCCTAAATCAATTACAATTTTACCATGAGCTAATCCAAACTGACATCCGGCTAATCTTGTAACAACTGAATCAGGGCAATTGAAAATTAAATCACAGCTTCCAAATCGTTTCTGCGATTCTTCCTCAAGAAAGTTACCATTGATAAACTTAGTAACTTGTAGAGGGTTAAACTTTTTTACATGTTGATGAGCATGATCAGACTTTAAAATATTGGAGTTGGCATCTACATATGTTGTGCCGGTAAGTCTGTTTAAATTTGATTTTGATACTGTATCATAATCAATGCCAATTATTGCTTTAGGAAAAAGCCTCATAATTTGTTCTAAAACAACCATTCCCAATCCACCTAATCCGATAATTCCCACAGTTATTGAAGAAAACAATTTTTGTATTTCTTCACCAAAAACAAGAATATGTTTAGAGCATATCTTCTTATCGTAAACTGGTTGTCTGTTTTTGGGAGTATTACAATTAAATATTTTCATTTTATCTTCCTTTATAATACAATAATGTTATCTGTTATGTTTAGTGTGTGATTGTTACCACACCAACTTCTAGCCTGAACAATTTGAGGAGAACAACCAAAAACAATGAAAGAGATCTTAGTATTATTGACATACTGTTTCATATAGTCAATTTTTTTGATTGCTTCATTATCATCTATTGAACTAAATGAAGCAGTAGTAGCCCATGGGTGCGTGTGAATATCGAGAAGATGAGTATTAAATTTTTCACAGAGTTGATAGCATTTTTCCATAAATTTTGGTTTAAGGCTCATTTCATAAGCAGAATGTGAATGATAGTCCTCATCTCTAGGAATGATAATTCCATTGACTAAATGGTTTAAGTAATCATCTCCTTCTGAAATAGAGTAGAATGCCATTGCACCTAATTCAATATCTCTTCTTGACTGAAGATAATGTATGAGAATGCTGAAATCACTTTTTTTGAATACTATTTTATTTTGTTTTTTCATTTTAATGTCTCCATAACAGCATCATCCATTCTTTCATATAAAGCATCAAGAATATCTACCAATGTCATACCGTATTTACAAATCATACTTGGTTTCCATCCATTAGTGATATGGAAAGAGTATCTTGCCCAACCTTGAGCAGAAAGGTCATTATAATAATCTGACTCAAAATAATGTTCAGGTATTTTATTAAATACTCGTAATCCTTTCTGTAAGTAAAATTTGTTAGGTGCTGTTGAAAATATTTGACTTCCAACAGGAAGTTCAATTAGTAATGTGGAACGGTTGGGGGTCCAAAAAGCTGGTAAATGAAATTGATAAATTTTAATATACCTAAATTCTATTTCATCCAAATACACATTATTAGTACCAAATATTTTGGCTAATAACTTACAGTTTTCTAAAATCCAATTTTGAGAATTTGAAATCATTACTATTACCTCGTTAGGTTATGGCAGGAGTAATTATTACTCCTGCCTTTTCTATGATTTAAAATTAACCATTGCTAGATGTAATTTCTGGGCGATTGGATTGAGTGTGCTGGTCGTAAAAGTTTTTAATCGCTTTCAAAAGTTCATCAGGGATTTGTTTCAAAGTAGTGCCGTTGTTAACAGAATAATTATTTTGATTATCATTTCTGTTAGGATCGTTAAGAATTTGAGTAAAAGGTTTCAATTTGATGCCTCTTTGTATCTCCAGTTATTAATAAACCGGTATTGAATTTCTTTCTATACTTAACTCAAGCGTTATTCTTTAATAATTTTGATTATTAGCACGAGAGAAATAAGAAGTAATCCCAATAGGATTAGTGCTTTGACTTCGTAATTCGAGCAGGCAGCTCCTAAAATTGGAAATTGATAGAAACTACCGATATGAAGATTATCTGCTAACCACCGGTAGATTACCGGTAGCATGATAATTGTAATAAATGCTAAAACTCTATCCCAACGGATACTATACATTTTATAGATACTCTGATATTAATTCATTATATTGTTTTGGTCTATGCGACCATATTCAAGTAAACGATCAATATATTCTACACGTTCCGTATAGGGTAATCGTTTTAAATCTGCTCTAAAATCTTTTCTAAATTTTCGTTGTTTAGGGTTAACAGCATCTTCTACTATATGTGATGCGTCATCGGTGAAATCTGATAAGCTATCATAATCTATACCTGCTAAGCGAAGCGTCATACGTTGTTTTAATGACATTTCTCTTTTTTGTTGTTTATCCTCAAGTGCCCAAGCAGTAGCAGATCCTGGATTCATTTGACTCAAGGTTTCTTCATTAGTATGACGTCTATCTAACATAGTTTTTACTTCTTTTATGACATTCTCAATGTTTACAAGTTCACGTTCAAGAAATGTTGATTTTTCAACTGAATTTAGTTCGCGATTAGCATAGTTAATTTGTTTTTGATTATGTTCAATGACTTCACGGACATCGTCAGCAAAGTCCTCAAGTTCTTCAAAATTGATGTTTGGGGGAGAGGCGGTGAGTTCTTCGTTCTCGTTCTCTTCCTCTTCATACTCATAGTTGTTATCTTCCCAATCATCAAAATCTTCCTCCATATAACCTCCTTATGCCATAAATAGTAAAACCAATCATCACAAGCGAAACATAGTTGTAAGTAAAATTATGACCTGTGCGAGAAAACGGTAAGAGGTCTGAAAACGAAAGAGAATAACCCCCGCATGAATTCACCCAGTCAAACAACACTGTAGTTAAAAATAAAATTAAAATTATTTTTAATAGTTTCATCAGTTTATCTTTTCTTGATTGATTAAATTACCGGCAAGCACAACTTTTATTTTATCACGATTGTTGTCTATTCGTTTATCTGACAGTATCATTTTTTCAAGCTTAGTTTTCATCTTACCATTTTGAACAGCTATTATAAGTTGATCCGGTATAAGGCTTGATGAAAAGTCCTTAATTATATTTGATATTTCTTTTTCAAGAGGGTAACTGGTAGCAATTTCTATGAAAATAATTTCATTATTATTTTTGAGCAGTAGATCTACCGCTTTACCATTATCAAGGAAATATTCGACTTCAACGTGATAACCGTCTTTAATCCCATGCTTTTTAAAATAAAAAACAATATACTGATGGAGATACCCTCCTTTTGATTCCCATGTTGGTTTTTTAAGTCCAACAAATTGGTAAGCTTTTTCAGTTGGTTCCCAAATAGACGAGTTAGTTTTACCAATCTGAAGTTTATGTGTTTTTATATATCCGTTAATTTTAAAATCTTTTTTGGTCCTTGATATTATTGAGCCGCTTGTAATGTTGAGTAAATCTAAAATTTCCCGTTGAGATAAAAATGGTTTTTTCTGGTTCAGCCAGAGAGTTAAAAATTTTTTGGTGTTAGATACAGATTTAGATTCTTTTTGTTTAGGTTTTGGTTGTACTGGCTCCGTTTGAGAAGCATCTGGTTTATCCATAGGCTTATCAGCAGGAGGTAAGAGAGTGTAATCAGCATATAATCCTTTACTGCGTTTTTCGGATTCCATATCTACGATATACTTTGGGATATTTTTGTTTAGCTTATTCGACAAAGTGAGGCACCTTTAAAGTAAATACGTGAGGATATCTTGGATCTTTTACACAAGCTTGACCAGGATTAGTTAACTGCTTAAGATATGTTTTTTGTTCAGGAGTTATACCTGTTGCAGAAGCAAAGATATCGTAGTCCATGCCGGATCCGGATCCACCGACAATAACTTTGATACCGGTATTTGCCAGAAGAGATATTGGCAATGTTGAAAGAGTTTGAGTAGAGATTAAAAAACCAACACCAAACTCACGAGATTGAGCTAAGTAATCTAACAACAGATAATTTCCTTCCCGTTGTTCATGCCATTTTTTGAACATCGTGGATGCTTCATCCAAAACTATAAGAATTTCAAGTTTTTGGCTACGAAGATTATTTACAATACGATACATTAAAACTTTTGCAATAATTATAGTAATTAGAAGATTTTGGAAATCTGTTGGTAGACCGACTAGTGAAAGAGCCCAGTCAGTTTTTAGAAATTTATTCCAATTTAATTGCCGGTGTGAATTTATATTATCACTAAATACCGCAAACAACCCTTCAAGGCGATTGATAAGTGTCTCTCTATGCCGAGCAGTGTGACTTATTAAGGGTACTTTTAGTTTATAGAGTAGGTAAATATATACATCTTTTAATGTGGGATATCTACTACTAGGCAGAAATTCTGGTAATTCACTAATTTTTAGAATTGTTGTAACAAGCAGACTTCGAGATGCCACTCTTATATCACAAGATAATTTGAGAAAATTTCAGCAATTATGTTTACCCAGCGTTTGAAATCCAATCCCGGCGGTGGCTCCAGAATATTAATATAGAAAAGTATCAATTGTATGAAAACAAACTTTGGATAGTGAAGTAATGATTGATAATCGCCTTTTCTATCAAATATCATCAACATTTTTCCGACTTTCTAATATTTGGGTTAAGATAACAAAATTTAAGTTTGTTTTTCCACCGCCGGTTCTTGATGTAACCAACATGTGAGTTTTTAATAATTCAAGAGGGATCAAATAAGGGAGACCTTCAGGTGGGATAGCACCCAATAGGAGATTTCCTGTGAAAACCCCCTCATTAATAGGGTTTGTAGGACGGAATGGATCTGGGTATGTCTGTTGAAGTTGTTTGGCTTCAGCTAATGCCAATTCAATTATCCAGAGTGAACTTCTATCAGTTGGATTCAACATATATTTTTCTATCAATGGGGCAAGATCCTCTTTTTCAACAATGCCATATTTTTGACATTCCTGATACAGAAAGTTGGCATAGTTTTCTGGACTTAATTTTCTTTTCAATTTTCTCTTCTTTCAATAAAAGGAGATAAAATTAGGTGCCAAAAAGAAGACCAGAATTTCTTTTTCTTTAGTGCTTTGTAGCAAATAGAACAGACTGGACGGTTATCATCATCCCACCATTCAGCACAGTTAGTACATATAATTTTACCGCAAAAGCAAATCCGTTTATTCAAATATGTAATTAGTAAACCACAATCATGGCATTTCCCAAATATTTTTGAAACACTGTCAACCTTAATATCACCGATCATCATAGATTGTACCGTCTCTTCAGTTTCAATATCACCAGTATCAGAAATCAAGGTTGTTTGTTTACGTTGTATAGTAAATATTTCATCACCGGATTTAATCTCCTGATTTTGGGTTTTCGTATGTCGTTTTTGACTTTTTTTATCAAAGTACATCGTGAAATTCCTCTTTGATATAATCTGAAATTTCTGAACTTATACCGTCATGTTCCCGAATAACTTTAATGGCAAAATCAAGATAGTTTTGAAGTTCTTGAAGTTTTTCTACAACAGCTTCAATATCATATGATTGATTCTTATCAAAATAAAAGGCGTTGATAGTAAAACCAGCGTCTTTGAATTCAATTGGTTTGTAGGCAATTAGCTGGGACTGCTTATAGTAAGCCGGTAGGAGAGCATTGTTGTCTTTTGCTGGGGTATTCTTAATCTTTCCCCGATGAATAAATCCTGATTTTTCATTCTGAGCATTTTTTAGTTTATTAACTTCTTCTCTTGCTTGCTGCTGAGTCCAATTTTCTTTTTCTGCTCTTTTGAGCAGATCCGGTTTATTCACCAATTCCAGATAAGTTGAAACAGGAAGTTTCGTTAACGAACAATCTTCATTATTATCCAATAATTGTTTTGCAAACTTGTTAAGTTTACTAATCCAGCTTTTACTCATACCTATTTTTTTACCAATAGTTGAGTAACTATGTTTTGTAGTATCAACGAGTTTTTTAACAGCAATTGTAATTTCAAAAGTAGTGAGGTTTTTTCGCTGTATATTTTCTACTAATGTAAAAGTCTTGTCATCATCCGAATCCGATTTTATAATTATTACCGGTAGAAATTCAAGATGGTTTTTTTTCGCTGCTTTATATCTTCTAAATCCGCAAAGAATCTCAAATTTGCCATTTTCTAAAGGTCTTACAACCAACGGTTGGATGATGCCGGATTGATGTATGCTGTTTGCAAGCTCAGTATCTGCAACAGCATCATCTTCAAACCGTATATTATTACTATTATCGATGATTAGGGATGCCGGCAAATATCTCATTTGATATTGAATTTTACTTCTATCAATTTTAGGCATGATTGTCACCGTTGTATGAGAAAAGATCGATGTATGAGAATTTAAATCCGACAATTACGGGTACGAGTTTATCTGGATATTTTTTACTTTGGTATAATTCGATAAGAACGATACAATGGCGATTCAATAAATCTCGATGAAAGTATTTTTTGCCGTAGACATATTGGTAGTTGAGGTAGTGACCGGCAGTTTTCAAGGAAATGTCGAGCATTTCGCTTTGTGTACCAGGGATATGCCAAAATACTTTTTCGTCATTTTCAAGTAAGTATTTAATACTTCCACCATTATCAAAGGAGTAGTGATCATTTGGGTAAACTCCAATAACTTTAGCTTCGTATTCTCTTTTAGGGAATCTTTTTTGAGCAGTCATAATTTTTCTCCAAAAAATAAAATAAAAAAAGGGAAACGCACCATCATAGCGCTTCCCATCATCGAGCTCTATTAAACTGACACCGGTGAAGTCGGTATTATTTTATTTTAGTAATATTTACTTTATTATTTACAAAATTTAATACATACTTTTTTACAGTCTTCATTTTCCTTTTTATGGTTATTATTAGTTTTGGCGGATTCTCATCCATTTTACTATCGTCTATAATTATTTCTTTATCCATTATTTTCAAACATCTACCATTTTAGTTAAATCATAATTTGTTAAAACTAAATAATTTAATTTCTCATCTATTGTACTGATTACAGCTTTTTGTTTACTTTCATCTACTTGAGCTCTTTCATTAAATATGACGTCTGAGAAAAGAAATTTTTGCTGATATTTTGACACAAAATATGATATAAACAAATATTTTCTTTTAAGAAAAGATGTATTATGATGTGACTTCACAATATCTTGTTTTAAAATATTAAGAGATGACTGTATGAAATCGGTTAACTTTTCTGATTCAGAAATTGATTTTAATGAATTATAATCTTTAAATTGATAATTTTCTATCAGTGTAAATAATAGATTTAAGTTATTAGTAGTTAAAAACTTGTAAAGATCCTCAATCGCTCATAATAATCATTTATATAAAATAGTTGCAACAAGTTTATTATCATGAACGCGATATGCGACACAATCCAAAGGCTAATGTGACAAATCAGGATGATATTATTGGTATTCTTGATGGTCAGCAAAGGTTGACTTCACTTTATATTGCTCTTAAAGGATCTTATGCCTATAAAGAACCTCATAAAAGGTGGAATAATTCTCATGCTTTTCCAATCAGGCATTTGTATCTAAATTTATTATCTCCGCAGAAAAAAACTGATCAAACTGATTTGTATTATGATTTTACTTTTTTATCTAAGGAAGAAGCAAAAAAACAAAATGAGGAAGCATTTTGGTTTAAGATAGAAGATATTTTGAATTTTAATGAAGAATGGGAAATAAATGATTTTCTCATCCAAGAAGGGGTAATGGATAAATCAAGAGAGCAAAAAGAATTTGCTAACAAAACTTTGTTTAAATTATTTAGTACAATTCATAAAACCCCAATTATTAATTATTATTTAGAAAAAGACGAAAGTCTTGATAAAGTGCTAAATATTTTTATTAGAGTTAATAGTGGAGGGACTATTTTAAGTTATTCAGATCTTTTATTGTCTATTGCTTCTGCTCAATGGAAAGACAGAGATGCCCGCGAAGAAATTACTTCTTTTGTAGATGAGATAAATAATATTGGAATAGGGTTTAAATTTGATAAAGATTTTGTACTAAAAAGTAGTTTAGTGCTAAGTGATTTCAAGAATATAGCTTTTAAGGTGGATAATTTCAATAAGGAAAGCATGCTAAAAATTGAAGAAGACTGGATTGATATTAAACGAGCGATACAAGATGCGGTACGTTTATTCTCAAGTTTTGGCTATTCACGGGATACACTAACTACTAATTACGCTGTAATTCCGATTGCATACTATTTGAGAAAAATTGGGTTACCAAATAATTTTCATATTTCTGAGAAATTTATTGAAGAGCGTAAAAATATTAAGTATTGGATTTCATGTGCAATCATAAAACGGATATTTGGTGGTGCCCCTGATGCTGTTCTACGTCCATTGAGAGAAGTTATAAGAAATAGCAATACTACATTTCCGTTGGAGGGCATTATATCTGAATTTAAAGGAACAAACAAAACTATTATCTTTACTGAGGACGATATCGATAACTTACTTCAATATAAGTATGGGCAGAGCTACACTTATTCCGTTTTAACTTTTTTATATCCTCATCTAGATTATAAAAATAAATTTCATGTAGATCATATCCATCCCAAAAGCTAATAGAAGAGCCATTTCAGAGTCGTCGGTTGGTTGCCCCGCAAGTGTATCAAACGTTCCGCCATCAGCCATTAACCTCACACCATTTGGATAGTCCGCTATTATCTGTTCAGGAGTTTGAAATTCAACCAAACTTCCAAGAGCATCTCCTGCTAATTGTCCCAAGAAACACCCTTGAGCTCTTTTTAAATGGTCATTGTTTATATTATTCAATAACTATTTAATTCCCATTATCCAAAATTTTAGTTAGATAACCTTTTATAAGAATATTCCTCTTATCAATAAACTCCTTAAAATTACAAATATTATAATCACATTCTGGGATATAATTTCTTTGACAATAATTATTTCTTCCCTCTTCTGATGAGTGTGTTCCTTCAATCCATTTAGAAAATTCTATATCTTTCTTCTCAAGGTTTAGTTCACCTTCTAGTAGTTGTAAATTACCCAATAAATTTACATTATCTAGATAGAATTCAATTTCAGATATAGGAACTCCTAACTTCCCTACAAAGAAAATGATGCTTATTAAGTAATTGAAGATATATCGTATAAAAAAACCGTCTCTATTTAAGAGGCGGTTTTTTTTATTTTTAACAATGTGATATTGATTATTCTTCTTTTTTCTCAGGTAATTTAATAGAAAAAGCAATTGCTGCAGAAAGAAGTTCTGCAACGATGTTCCATAAACGAGCAGCAATAGCTATGCCTATAGCAACAGAACCAATATAAGGTTCAAGCATAGTCCACAAAGCGAATTCTCTTACACCAATTCCACCCGGTGTAAAAATCGCAATAAAACCGATTTGATATGCAAAGATATATGCCCCAAGGCATGCGAAAAAAGGTATTTCCGTATTTATAGTAATAGCATTTACGAATAAATAAAATGAAATGCCGAATAATATCCAGCTAAAGAAATAGCCGGCATATATTTTAATAGCTGTTGAAGTATTTAATTGAAAATTAACTGCTGGGCGTTTTATCATTTTTAAAAAGATATTAAAAATAGAGAGGGTTTTATTTGGGATTATTATAAGAAAAAGTGATCCTATTAATGTTAAACCTGATAGATAATATAATGAGTCACCTAATTGTTCATTTAAACTTTCAGAAATCATTTCAGGATATAAAATAACAGTAATAAAGCTAATTAAGAATGTAGTCGGCATAGAAAAAATTACTGCGATTACCCAAGAAGCTACTGACTCCTCTTCTTTAATATCTAACCTTTTAGCTAAATATGCCATCCCAAATATAGCCCATACTTTTCCCGGTAAATATCTTCCCAGGTTGCCAATGTATGCTAATTTAAATCCATATTTTAAAGGAATTCTATAATTAAATCCTGAAATCATAAAACACCAAACTTTGGAAAATAGAACAAATGTTAGAATATGAAAAATAATGCTTGCGAACAACATTCCTATATTAATAGACCATTCAAATGAAACTATCTCATTCCAATTTCGAACTATTTCTTTAGAGATAAAATAAAAAACAAGAAATAGCATTATTAATTTAATAGAGTTGGAAGCTATTTTTTTAGTATGTTATTTTCTCGTTTTATGAGATTGGTTTCGTTGTTTGGTAATGACATTACAGCTTTGTGTGTTTAACCTTTCATTATCTAATTTTATTGTCGGTAATAATAGTGAAATTATAATAAGATTACAAGAATAAAGAACTATACATTATTCAATAGTTCTATTTTTTTAGATGTATTGAGAAAAAAAGACAGGTATTAGACATTATTTTTTCTTTTTGTTAAAAGAAACCTTTGTATTTCTGTGATTTTTCACATAACAAGTATTAGTTGATTGGTTTTAAGTAGTAACGCATTAATCAGCTTACGTTATGATAGGGATATATATTTAATGTTAAATGTCTGATATTTAAAGAATAGAATAATCATTTAAGTATTAGATCATCCATTGAAAACCATTCGGCATCAGTGATACCAAACTGTGCGGATGTCGTATTTAAAATATCATGTTCGATTACTACGCGTCTGACCTCTACATTTGCCGCAAAGAATTCAGAGGTTTCATTTAAATCAAACCAATCAGAGCTGTACATGAAATTTAAATCGTTATCATAAAAATGGTACTTTAGTTTGACCGCACTATATCCTGAAGGATCATAAGGATCCATCATATTACTATTAGTAGCCATTGCAAAATATGCCCCAATAAATTTTACAACACGAGGAAAAGTAAAACCGAGAAAGTTTTTCCCATGACGATTCATTACATAATTATTCCCTGAACGAGCTTGAGAATTTGTAGTGTTATAGACTCCCCATCCTGTTCCCCCCGGTATACCGTCATTGTCCCAGTTAATATCCTTAAAGGTAATTAACGCGTGTTGTTTCTTCATGTCATAATCAGGCAACTCATCTAAAATATCTTCAAAAGTAATTATGTTTTTAAATACTGTTATGCTGTCGGGATGAATAATGTCTTTGATTTTCGGTTCAGAGTTATCAAAATATTTTATTATTTGACCTTCCGAGATATAGTCTCTGATAGGGTCGTTATTTATTGAAATGTTTTCGTTGTCGGATGTAATGATTTCTGTTTTTACCATGTTGTTTATATTTGGGGAAATTAATGAATTTGGGGAATTGTTAAATAGTTCAGTATTGTTGCTTGTCGGACTGTTTCCGTCACATCCAATAGTTGCTGCAAACATACAAATACAAAGCAGTCTGGTAAATGTTGTTTTATTTGTTATCGTTAGCACTTTTGTTACTCCTCATTGTTTAATCATAGTAGTTTTTTAAATATAACAAAATGAATGAAGTTGTCCATATATATTTTAATGGGTATCTGATAGCAATAAAATTATTTAACTAAGCCAGGTAAATCACATGCTTTGATATACTTAATTTCTGCCTGACAATCGTGAGCAGTTGTTCTAATAGTGTTTAAGTTATCATGCAAATTTTGTAAAGAATAGAGAGAACTGTTATTAGGTAGTAACTCATCGGGATGAAAATATGTTACAAAATATATTTCATCTTTTTTCTGTAGTTCTTTTTTTAGCTGATTTACTATCGGTGCAAATAACTTAGTTTTACCAGTGATAGTGATCCAGTAAACCGGATTTTGTATTGCTTTAAAAATCGGTTTGATATCTTTCATTTTTTTTACTAAAACTGCACCGCTGATTAAACTCCAGAGAAGAGAATCAGATGCAAAGTTAGGTGCCTCTAATGTTTTATAGGAATCTTCATTGTCACCCGCAATTTTTCTATAATCATTTATTGAGGGATAATAGGGGTGGTTGGGTGTTTGCTCCCAATCAAAAAAATTAACAGATTTAACATTGTCATTTTTGGGTAAAAGACTTAATCGAGGAATCCCACTAAAATCGATTTTTATTCCAAGTTTATCCAAAGCCGCAAATGTTTGGTCATTATGATAAATCCAACCCATTCTGACCGACTTTGCTCTACCCGGTAGAGCTGATTGAAATTCAGCATACGCTTCACGTAGCATATTGACCTGCCAGCTCTTATCTTTAAAATCCTGATACCATTTACTTGTCGGTTTATCGAATTTAAAAAAATGAGGATGCCATCCGATTTCATCCCCTGTACTTTCTAATTCATGAAAGAAAGATTTGTTCTTTTCTAACACATAGTTGTAACTGCCAAAAGTTTCTTTTATCTGATGATCAGCTCTCAGGCACCATGTAAAAATAGGAGAACTACCGTTTGAGTCTGTAATATCTTTTACTTTTTCTTTTGTCTCCGGGATACCCTCTAACATGCCTCTCCAAGTGAGCGTATCTGTAGGCACATTGTCTAAAAAGTCAATTCTATCAGGGTCGGTATCACAACCGATAACAATATATACTGTCTTTTGCATTTTAACTCCTACCGATAATTACAACTAATGAAATTTATACTATAATTGTCTGTAGTTTGTATAAACATTCATACATATTATACTAACATGATGCCGGAAAGAAAGAATCTATTTTCATTAAGGATAATTTTTAATATAGAAGATTTTTTATAGAAATAAGTCGGTATGTAACATAGCTCTGTTTGGTAAACTAATTTGATGTCATAGTTTAATTAGTTTGCTGCTAATTCTGTTTTTCTATCAAGCTCAGTTCGAACAGCTGCTGCAATAATTTGTTTCGTTACAGGTTTTTTAACAAAAGCTCCTGCTCCGAGTTTTTGAACCTCAATTACTCTATCGGATTCTGAATACCCTGATAGAATAATTGCTTTTTGATATGGGTAAGTCTTAAGAATTCTATTATATGTCTCGGTTCCATCGATTCCTCCCGGCATCACCATATCAAGAATAATAAGGTCATGTGGATTATTCTGAAGAAAATCTAAAGCCTTTTCACCGGACTCTATAGAATTTACTGTATATCCAAGTCTTGTTAAAAGCTGGGAAGATACTTTACGTTGCACGTTATCATCATCAACAACCAATAACTTTTCATTTCCTCCTAAGATATTATCAGTAGTTTGAATATCAATTCGTTCTCGGGTAATAGGGAAGTAAATATAAAAAGATGTACCTTCCCCAACTTGACTTTTTAAATCGATATACCCGTTGTGATCTTTAATTACAGCATCGACAACACTCATCCCTAAACCGGAGCCACGTTTTTTATCTGCCGTTTTAGAAGTGAAGAACGGATCAAAAATTTTCTGAACAATATCATTCGGAATACCGCATCCGGTATCTGAAATAGTAAGTTTTACATATTCACCCTTGGGGATATAACCATAATCAACAGATACATCATCAACATAGTAGTTTTCAGTTATAATAGGTAACTGTCCGTCGTCGTGCATGGCGTCTTTAGCATTATGTAACAAGTTGATAATCATTCGGTGAAGTTGGGTATTTCCTCCTTGGATATCCATTAAATCAGAAGAAAGATTAATTTTGCATTCAAGTGTTTCAGGGTACGGCTGTAATTCCAAGATAACTTGTTCAAGAACTTTATTTAGGTTCAATACTTCCTGATTGTAGTGACCTCGGCGTCCCATAGTCAAGAGGTCTTGATTTATTTCTGCGATTTTACCGGCAGATTTGTCTATCTGATCAAGATATTTGAGTGTCGGATGATTATCAGGTAGTTCTTCTCGAATGAACTCAGGGTATGCCATGAGGGGAGCAAGAAGATTATTGAAATCATGTGCAACCTGACCGGCGATTGTACCTGCTGTTTCAAGTCGCTCTGCTCTTGACTCTT
This sequence comes from Candidatus Zixiibacteriota bacterium, assembly GCA_024276275.1. GTDB lineage: Bacteria > Zixibacteria > MSB-5A5 > GN15 > FEB-12 > QQUK01. Next base: position 13,181 of record JAJRXM010000023.1, on the reverse strand, counting down.
GTTCTTGCAGTCGCATATTTTCGGTAATATCATTAAATATACCCCTTGTTGCTATTGGAATACCGTCTTTCAGTAAAGCACTATTATTACCTTCAATAGTTATAAGTTTACCGGATTTTGAAACAAAAACGGAGTTGGTAGTCCCTATATTCTCTCCGTCCATAATTTTATTAAATACATTCATGCAGTGCTCTAGGTAATCGGGATGAATAATATCTACAATATTAAGATTTTGAATTTCATCTTTGCTATATTCTAATAAATTTCTCCAGGCAGGATTGACATAAAGAAATGTACCGTCGGGACGTACACATTGAATGAGATTCCGTAAAAATATAAAATAACTCCAATAATACCTGTAATTAAAATACTTAATACAATTAGAATAGTTTGAACTGTTTGGAATCGCTTGATACTAAAGTTCATCCTCTTTTGAATAGCAGTTTCCACTTCATCGGTCTGTTTGAGAAAACTGTTGAAAATAATATCAAACCGCTGATCGATCTCTGATCCGGCCGGTGATTTTTCCGGGATAACTAATCTTTCTTTTGCGACAGCTCTAAATTCTTCAATTTTATCAAGAACTACTAATACATCCTGACGAAGTTTAAGGTCGGTAAGCGGAACATAAGTGCCTTCATCAAAACTCTCACTTCCTTTAAGCATTGTTTGGGCATACATTTTTGATATATCTAAATTCTTCCAAACTTTGTTAATATCTTCTGTATTATCACCTGAAATTATTTCTTCAAACAATAAATGTGCTGTTGCGGCATTAAATTTTATTTCCATCGCAACATGAATGAGAGGTGAGTATTGTGATGCAATACGAGAGCTAGTACTCTTAGCGTACCATAAAGTTGCAACTATAAACATTCCAATGAAGCCGACTGACAAATACATTAACAGGGTTCTTTTAGAAAAAGAAGATGAATGCTCTCGGTTAATATCTATGCTTGAGCTGACTGTTTTATCATTTTTATCTTTAACATTTTTCATTTAGATGTCTCTAGTTCGATATTTCCTTTGATCTTTTATAGTGCACCTGCGAATACTATTTATTATCGGTAGAACAAAGGAAATTATTATAGAAACAATGAAATTAGATTTCTATTATAATGTCTGTAATTACCTGTGATACAATAGATAACAAAATTAATTCCGGAGAGTGAGGTGGTTAATTGTAGTGCTTCAATGTCTAGTTGAGAGAATAAATTACAAAAAATTAAATCGTAGTAAAAGGTCTCATATTAAGTTTGAAACTGTGAAGAAGTTATATAATGTATTGGAAAGAACAGTTTTATTAGATTTTAAGTTTTTTAGACTAGCTTGATGTATGATGTAAGTTTTTCTATGGACAGTTAACAGGTGCAGAACTACCCAGGAATATATAAGAAACTAATGCTACTAAATCTGATATATCTATCGGAGACAGACCTCCCGAATTATCAATGTCAGCTTCATCAAGGCATGGTAGTTCTGTACTACTCTGGAACATATAAGTAACTAATACTACCAAATCTGATATATCAATACTACCGCTATGGTCTATATCACCCCTGAGAATACAGCATCCGAATGAACCCGATGATATTGGAAGTATTTTAAATAATGGAATAGGCACAACTATTTATCTTGAAGATACAGCAATTCATGTTATTTCAAATCTTGCTATAAGAAATATTAGCGAAAGTACTCGTATCTACATGAATCTTGAAAAAAGATAGTAAACATTCACCGTGCACCTCAAATACAATTTTCTTATAAAATATATTAGTTTTTTGAATAACTCGTTGCTATGCAATAAAAGTTACACCAACAGGGCCTTGAACCCCGGACACGGTTAGCCTTGTTTTACAAGTTGTTGTTATTCTTCGCATTATGTTTTCTATCAAAAACTTACTAAGATATTCTTTTTGATATTTTTTGATTGTTTTTAAAGTTTTTTGAAGGTTTTTGACCTGAGATGGACACCAAATGGACACCAGAGGTGTATGTCAATAGTTAGTGCAAATTAACAACAAGTACAATAAAGCTAAGAAAATTCTATTTATCTCACAATTTTAGCAATTCAGGGGGCTAGGGTCAATGCGTTTTCGTAAGTTGTTTATTTTCTTTGTATTGTGTGTGTTTTCAAAAACTTACGGAGAAAGTCTTTTGATTTTTTATGATTGTTTTAAATGGTTTTTGTATTGAAACTGTCTCCAAATTGTCCTCGGAGCTAAGAAAACTTTCTGGACTCTTATTCCATTATATATTTTTACTTATGTCTGTAAATATGAATATATACTTATTCTCTTCTTTGTTACTAATTTTAATGTTACCTGTTAGATATTATCATAAATAACAATATTTCTCATATTCACCTAAAATATAACTATTTTTCGGGCTTCATAACTATTTTTCAATAATTGTATCAAAATTATCCAGCTTTATTTACGTAATTATTTTTCTTGACTTACGTCTTAATTTAACGATATTTCTTGTCCTATAATCACTTTTCTTGAGGAAGTCATGAGTAAAAACAATGATAATAATTCATTAGATAGACCTGCTGGATATTCAGAGCTTATTAAAAGATATAAGCTTGATGTTATTCCACATTGGCATATATCACTAGTGGCAACGAGTGGAATCCATCGGATTGATTCAAGTGAAGGAATAGTAAAAGAGGTTTATCCCCCCATATACTGGCCAGGGGAATCTTTAGGTGCCCATTTAGAATTTTCACTTAAATATGACGGTATAAATCTCTCAATATTAGCTTCTCTATTTGAAAAAATTAAAGAAGAAGAATTTTCTGAATATGTTAGATCAAAACCAACAGGTAAGTATGCGAGACGGCTATGGTATATTTACGAATTCATTACTGGTAATAAACTTCAGATAGATAATCTACAGCAAGGTAACTATACAGATTTGCTCGAGACAGATGAATACTTTACTATCTCCCCTGCTTATCAAATTAAACGTCAACGAATAAATGATAATTTATTAGGAAATCGAAATTTTTGTCCTGTGATACGTCGTACAGAAGTTCTTCGTAAATTTGAAACTAAAGACCTTCATAATCGGTGCCTAAAAGTTGTTTCAGCTTACTCGCCTGAATTACTAAAGAGAGCACTAAGCTACCTATACACGAAAGAAACAAAATCTTCTTTTGAACTTGAGCATATAAAACCCAGTTCGACAAGAACTGAACGTTTCGTAGCACTACTTCAAATGGCTGAGCGAGAAGATTTCTGTCAGAAGAAAAAATTGATAGCACTGCAGAACCTCATTGTTGATGAACGATTTCGTGATTCAGATTATCGTACAAACCAGAATTATGTTGGAGAGACTGTAGCTTTTCAGAAAGAAAAAATACATTTTGCATGTCCAAAATCGGAAGACTTGATTGATTTAATGGAGGGATTAATTACAGCTCATAAACGCATGGATGTAAGTAATGTATCGGCAGTAATTCATGCATCTGCTATTTCCTATGGATTCGTTTTTTTACACCCATTTGAAGATGGTAATGGTAGAATTCACCGATTCCTAATCCACAACATATTTGCCAGACGAGATTTTACTCCCAAAAATATTATGTTTCCTATTTCAGCAGCTATGCTAAAAAACTCCTCTGAGTATGATAACTCTTTGGAATCGTTCTCAAAACAGCTCATGCCTTTGGTGGAATACTCTCTTGATAAAGAAGGTCGCATGACAATTCATAATGATACTGCCAAGTGGTATCGCTTTATTGATATGACACCTCAAGCAGAAGCACTTTTTAAATTTATTGAGCAAACGATTGAGACAGAGCTATCTAGCGAGTTAGCATTCCTAGCAAATTATGATGAAACTAAGGATGCTATTCAAGAAATAGTAGATATGCCTGATCAGAAAATAGATCTTTTTATTAGATTCTGTTTACAAAACAATGGTAAGTTGTCTATTCGGAAACGTAGTAGCCATTTTAATTTTCTATCAGAAGAAGAAATTAATCAAATGGAGCAAGCTGTCTTATCCACCTATGGTAATAATTCTTGATCAAAGGGAAAATAAATATTCTTATTACTCTGAATAAAATAGTTGGATTTTGCTCCAAGACTGTCCCCAGGATAAGAATACTTCTGTTTGTATTTGATGTTTTCTTACTTTTTTTCAATATGAATTAGAAGTGGAACAAAACGAAAGTAGATTTATATTTTAATATGGCTAAAGGTTGATTGATTTGTGTCTATATTATAGGCAACATATACTCATCTAAGAATCAACAATCTTACTCTCTGTAGAATAACTGATAGCCCTGTATCCTGCTAATCTTTTTTTATACATGCGAACAAAAACAGGAACTTGAATGTCAACAAAATCATAAACACGTACTTCGCATTTATTGTCATGCAGGCGATGTAAACGTCCAACATATTGTTGTAATGTCCCACGCCAGGAAACTGGTAATGCCAAGAACAGTGTATCCAAACGAGCATCATCAAATCCCTCACCAACATGTCTGCCAGTAGCAAGAATAACTCGTTCTTCTTCATCCGAGATTGATTTTAATTGATCGACAACAGCTTCGCGTTGTCTCTTTCCCATACCACCTTTCAGCACTATAATATTTTTTATTGAGCCTTCAAGCATTTCAGTTAACACTCTAAGATGTTCGGTTCTTTCTGTCAAGACCAGAGGAGAACGACCCTCGGCAACAGATGCACATATTGCTTTAACAATTTGAGAATTTCGGTTACAATCTTTAGCAAGTTCAGAATACAATTGCTGTATAGTTGGTTCTGTCATATTTTTTGGAATTTCAAAACAAGTATTTTTGAAAAATACAGTGTGCTTGAACGGTCTCTCAATTGCTACTTTTTTGGGATCTACTCTAGATCTTATTGGTCCACACTGCATCCCTATGATAGGATGGTGACCATCCCTCCTTGTTGGAGTAGCAGTTAGTCCAAGAATAAAACGAGCCTTGACTTGTTTGAGAACTTGCTCAAAGCTAAAAGCAGAAACGTGGTGGCACTCATCAACTATTACATGTCCATAATCAGCCACAAGATTTAAAACCTCACTCTTTTTCTGAAGACTCTGAATGACAGCAACATCAATATTACCAGTTAATTTCTTCTTTCCACCACCGTACATCCCAATATCTTTTAACGGAACATCCAAAAATAAACCGAGCCTTTCCCTCCATTGATCCATCAACATTCTGCGGTGAACCAACACCAATGTATTAACTTTACGTTGAGCAATCAGCCATGAAGCAATAACTGTCTTACCAAAACCTGTTGGAGCAACTAAAATTCCATTGTTATACTCAAGCATCTTCTTGGAAACATCATACTGTTCATCACGTAGTTGACCTTGAAATTTCACATCAATAGCTGTTCCAGCAAAACTTTCATCTTTCAGACTAAGATCAATCTTATTTGAATTCAAAAACTTCTTTAGATCATCAAGGCATCCTCGCGGCAAACCAATATGTTTGGAAAATTCTTCTGAACAACTAATTATACGTGGTTTGCCAAAAGTTGAAAGACGCATAGCTTGAGTACGAAAAAATTCTGGGTTTTGAAAAGCAGCAATACTAACTAACCGGTTTATAAATTGTGAGGATAATCCTTCTTTTTCTATATATAGCAGATTGCTGTAAACAACAGATACATTTTTAAGAAAAGAACCCATTAACTTTTGTTCAGGCAACTTTTTTAAAGGTGGAAGAGTCCATGGTTCATCAGATGTTAAGTCATCATGCTCAACCTTACGAACTCCGATAATTGAATTAGATATTTCAGCTTCCCTAACTATAATCTGCACATCAACTAGCTTCATCTTTTTAACTGATGATAAAAATTCCCATTGATTTGGATAAGGTACAAAATCAGCATCCAAGAAAATCGTGTTTTCTTTCTTCCTTGGTTTTCTTTGAAGTGGCAATGCTATCAAATTACCAAAACCACCTTTTGGCATTGTATCCTGACTAGGAAAAAATCGATCATAGGAACTTAATCCTATTTGATGTCTTTTTGAAAGAGAATTAGTCAATACTGCACTACCAAGTTTCCGAGCAAGCATTGCCGAGACTGACTTCGAGAAAAAAATCCATACATGACCTCCCTGCCCTGAACGTGACCGTTCTAAAATAGCCGGTATTCCCATCTCCATACAAGAATGTAAAAAAACTCTGACATCATTCTGCCAATGTTCCTTATCAAAGTCAGCAACTATAAAGTAACAGGTTTCATCCTGTAGAAGAGGATACACTCCGATGGTTTTACTGCCAGTAAGATGCTCTTTAATCACTGTATCTGTTATTGGGAGATATTTACTGTTTAAACATTTTGAACACGGTTTTTGACAAAGCAGTGAATCCCATTCGTTGGCACATGCTGGAGAATACCCTGACTTACCTTTTTTACTCTCCCAACGAACGGGATATACATCTTCTCGTCCTCTAAATAGGCTTCTAAAAAGAGATATCTTATCATCTGGTGTAAGTTCTAGTTTGGGTTCTGTCTCACAATTAGATAATTTAATTTCCGTAAGTTCATTGGATGAAGATTGAGTATCAGGAGTAGTTTGTAATAAAAATGTGTTTAGTTGTACTTTCAGCCTACTGTTTTCTTGACGTAACTGCTCACATTCATCTTCTGCCTTTTTTAATTTTATCTGTAATTTATCATCTCGTTCTTTTTTCATTTGTGTACTTCATCAGCTTTCGACCACGGACCTCCTGCGAGCCAGTTCTGCTGAAACATCTCTTTATCTGCTGCCGCATAAAGCGGTTGAATAAGAAATATTCGAAGTTCATCAATAAGCTGTGAGAAATTAACAGTTGAATTTTCAAGATTATTGCGGTTCAAAAGGCTTTCCATTGCATAATCTTGTCTGGATTGGTAGCTGATTCATCGCTCAAAGCTATAGGAATCTCTGTTGGAATTATGGTTCCACGTCTGGTGAAGGTTGCTTCAACAGCTCGCACCAAAATTAACCCTTCAAAAGAAAACATCTTAGATATTACCTGTAAATCATAAAAATCCTTCATACGACTGTTTATCATTCCTAACTGAACTATCGTTTCCAACTTCTCAGCAACAACTGTCTCAAGTGGATATGCTCGAATTTGAGGAGATGGAAAATCAAGCAAAGCAGGGTATTCTATCTGTACTGCTTCCGGCGTAACAGCATCACCAAAACCAATATCTATCTGTATTCTGATGCGAGCATTTCCTAATTTAGCAGTTAATCTTATACGTTGTCCGGAATATGACTGACCTTCACGAATTTCATTTATTTCTATACTCTCTTCTTCAAATATTAAGCCATCTTCTTCGACCTGTATTCTACAAATTTCTTTAAAAACTTGCATCAAATATTGACTGTTGTCATCACCAAAACCAAGAAGATCCAAGTCACGTGTCGGGCGATGTGACTGTTCCATCCATACTGCCAAAAGCATTGCTCCCTTGAGTATAAAGTTATCTGCATAGGTCGAACAACTCAAACGATAAAGCAATCGCTCAACCGCGAATCTTGTCAGAATTAGATTAAAATCTTCATTCTTTTTTTTGCTCAAGTTTAGTAAGCGTTGGTGTACTGAAGCTTCAAGGTTCCTAGATTTTTTGCTACTCATACTAGTGACTCAAGATAAGGTTTAATGACATTAGCTACCCGACAGATGGTAGCATATTTCCAAAGCTCGTCCATTGTACACTTACGAGACTGTATACAATCTCGCAATGCTTCAACTGCAACATCAAGTCCTATTTTGTTACGATACTTAAAGCAATCAGCAACTGTCTTGGCAGGACTGAACACTTTTACAGGAACTCCATCTACTATATGTTGCTCTATTCCTGTTGTAAGTGCTTTCCCTGAGAATCGTACAATACGTATAGGAAGCATCGGTTCTTTTGGGTAACGAGACTTGTTATTGATAGCCAACCATATTTCATGAGGAGACTGAGTAGTGATATGATGAAACTGAAGTGCCGAAAGAAGACAGACCACTCCTGAGGGTACTCGTTTACTGACTTCTGCTATTGTTTGGTTTTCTGAAGGACTTGAATTTTTTAGAACATAAAGTCCTCGAGCCACCCGATTCAAAATTCCTTTATGATAGAGCAAATTTATATACTTGCGAGGAATGTTGTAAGTATCCAAATCTTTGGGTCTGATAACACCCAACTGCCTCACAATTTTAATAATCTTATCAATAGCTTTATCATTCATAGAATACTCTTTTTATCCTAATATGTCGGCATATATTTATAACTACCGACATATTATACCTATAAAAATAAATGTAATCAACAAGGTTTTAGATAATTTCTAGTAAATTTAATATCTATTTATTTAAAATTTAGCAATATTTTATGATTGTTTTTTAATGTTTTTTGAAGGTTTTTGTATAGGAACTGTCCCTGGAAGAATAAACCAAAACAGCAACACCCGTAAATAGCTACCTATTAACGAGTTATAATAATAGCGGCGCAGGGACTTGAACCCCGGATTCAAACCATACCAATTTATAACTTGTTGTAAATCAATCAAGTACGACTTATCTCATTTTATCGTAACAACTTGCCTTTTGATTGTTTTTGATGATTTTTGTTTGTTTTTGAAGGTTTTTGAATTGAAATGGTCACTAGATGGACACTGGAATTAATTAAAAAGATATTCAGCTCAATTAATTTCTTTTTTATCTCTTTTTCTATTCATCCTCTTAGTGAATAAGGTTTTGGCATTCAAGTTGGCAGAAATATGGCAGAAATTTTATTTACCATAAAAACACAAGCTACTCTGACAAAACTAATAACCACTTTCCCATTCAAATACTGTCACATGAAATCTATCATCTTCACCGGTCAATAAAATAAGCATCGCATCTAAAATAGAGATCATCGCGTGACTTGTTTTATGGTCATACAATGGTTCTTTTGCTACTGTTTTATAATGATCATGTAATTTTGAAAATTCTTCATTTGTTAGGATAGCCACATAATCACAGTAACTGTTTGTTTCATCCATTGCATGTATAAAGCGATCATCTTTCATTAACTCTCTCGAGTCCCACCAGTTTGGTTCAATAGATAAAACTGACGACGTCCGAGGCCATTTGTAAGCATCAATTCTCACTGAAAATGCCATTTATTTTATTCCTTTCATTTACTTCATCAAGTAGCTCATAACTGAATCCCAATCTGGGAATTTTTCTGTTCCAAAATGAATGTGCTCACCTTCAAACTCTGCTGCCCCATTCTTGGTTCGGTCGTCAATGAGATAATCACCTTTGTTCAAATTCTTATGATGAGTAAGAATTAACCGTTTGTAGGCATGTTCACCGAGATACTTTTTAACCCACTGAAGTTTGTCATTTAAAGCTGTGGGGTTTTTCCATGGAGCGGTTGAAAGAATATAGGTATCGTATTTTTTAGAAAGAGCAATGTATGCTTCAATCGCACCATCCATAGGATCCATAAGTGCAAAAATACCAGAGACATCATCTATATCATCATTGTATTGTTCTCGAACAGCACTGTCCAATCTCTTTATCCCCGATGAGAAGTCCACAAGGACATTGTCCATATCTACATAGAGGATTTTTTTTGTTTGTTTATTCATAATACTCCTATTTAAAATCTGTCATATTAACATTCATTCTTTTCATAGAAGATACAACACGCTGACAACTGCTGTCAGTAAAATAACTCTTATCTAAAGTAATTATCCAAATACTCAAAGATATCAACTTCTCGATTGATTCTATCTTTGGTGATATATCTTCTGATCCATAGGTAGTCTATCTCTTCAATAATAGCCATCCTAGTAGGATAGTTGCTTCTCTTTGGTTCTATCTCACAAATCATACACTCTTTAGAATGGGCTATTATTTTCAATTCAAGATTAAAATCTCTTACTCCTTGAGCATAACAAGCATTATAGAAATGAAGTACTATTATATCAACTTCTTTACATCTATCAATATCTATAATTTTTATAGGAGAATAATACTTTCCACTCCCATACCCTGGTAACATTTGCCAAGCATACCATTTATTATTCTCTAATTTTAGTTTCAAAAAACTACTCCATTCAAAATTTAAAACCCGATAGTGTGAGCACCACACCACCGAGCTATTTGTGCTTTAGCTAAAGCACTCGTCCCCCTCGACGATCCCCACTTTAATTGATAAAGATTTTTATTTCATCAATATCATTTTCTTAGTACCAATGAAATTTCCTGCTTCCAGCTTATATAAATATATTCCACTGGCTGTCTCTCTGCCGTCCCAATTGATATTATGTACTCCTGCTTCAAAGTGAAAATGAGCAAAAGTATGTACCAGCTGACCATTTATATTATAGTATGTAATTTATCTGGTTATACGTCATTTTGTGACGTTTAAAATAGTTAAATATGATATATTAGCAGGTATTCATTATCTTTTTACGTTTCAAAATTATTATGGGTTAATAACAAGATCAAATGTCATTGTATTTTTACTTTTTGTAGCTCTTAAAACTTTATCAAGTAAATGATATTGACTTATCTCCGTTTGTTCTTCAAAGTAAAGCCCATTTCCAGCAAATAATTTAACACAATCATTTTCACTACAAAGAACCCCCCATGCTGCTCTCCAAGTTGAACTTTTGACTGTTGTATGTGGATGATGCAACACAATTGAAGGTTTGACTGTATCAGTTAATTCTCTAAACTTATCGATGATACTTCTTCTCCACTCACCCCCACAGCTTTTCCACGATTATTAAACATATTCAAATCATGGCATCCTAAAAGCATGACATTATATTTCTTCAGTTTTACAAAATGTGACTCTAAATTTGTGATTCTAATTAAACCATCTTCCTGCCCAACTGTTGGATAAGATTTTCCCGACCAATAATATTTATTATTTTCAAGATCAATTAAGCAGACTAATTCAATATGTTTTTCTTTAATGCTGTTTCCTGATATAGAAATTTTACTTTTTCGTGAATCAACACCAATTGAAATATATTTTGTAATTTTCTTAAGCTTTACTAATTGATCTTCAGTAAACACATTTTTTAAAGATTTTTCGGCTGCATCTATTAGTATATTTACAACTCTTCCATCAGGCTCTTTATTGTTTTTGATTTTAAGTTCACTTGGCCAATTAAATTCTATAAACGCTCCCCATGTTTGAAGAAATTCAACTTTTAAGTCTTTAGGCCAATGATCTAAGGTTTGATTAATGACTTTTGTACAATTTTCAATAGATCCATTCCAGTTACCACAGTAAATAATTCGAGCAATTGATGGGTTTTCATCTTGTATAATTGAAATTTCTCTTTTGCTGACAGATTTCCCCTCTAATAATTTTTTAAAAGTTTCGTTATCTTCTTGTATATTAGGGTAAAGATCACACCATTTAAAATCTTGTGCAAATATTCGAACTGTTGGTTCTAAACCTAATAGAAGTGGAGCAAAGTCTCGTAATGTATCATACCATGCCCTTTGCTCATCCCTAAAAGGAGGGTCATTATCTCGTTTATTAAATTTTCTACTTAACAATTTCCATTTATCAATATCAAAAGCAAATCCAACATCTTCAGGATAGTTTGATAATGCAATATCTCGAGGTTTTGTAAAATGCTGTGATTCATCAAATTCAACAATAAATCCTGGATTTGGTATAAAATAATCTACTCTTGATAAATTTTCGGTTCTCGTAAATTGTTCATGTCCTCTATATTTTTGAAGTGACTGGTATATATTTTTTATTTTCTGATAATATTTTGTATCTTTAAATTGATCAGGATATACTGTCATGTTGATTTTATAATTTTCCTCTACATTTCCGAAATTCTTTTTTAATAATTCATATACTCTTTCTTTACAAAGCTTACATCTTTCATTGTGTTTTTTATTTTTTGATATTCTCTTGGGTAAGAATACTTTGCTTTGCTGATTTATACCACCTAATATTGTATCAATATCCTTCATTGAGCTACGCTTAGCCAATATATTCTTTTTAGCAATTGAAAGCAGATCTCCATTTTTATAAATTTTAAAGTCTTCACAATCCAATCTTAGTAGATAATCTTTTGCCTCTACCGCATTGAAATTATCTGAATTTAGTTCAGACCCATTGATAAATTTATTCGCAATTGTAAAAACATATTTGGGTGGATAATCTATATTTTCATATTGAAGAATATAATTTCTACTAAAACGATTTTTTGGAATTCCATTTTCATTTATAAAAGATATCGCTTTAAGAATATGCTCAATGTTAATATTTTTGGGAATCAAAAGTAACCTCCTATTATTTAATTATTTATCAGCTCTTCAGTTAATACTAAAACATCTACTGGCCACATTTCTTCAGGGCGAGGATGATTTATATTTGGATTATTTTCATCTGATCGACAATTTAACAAACAATTTTTCCATTGAACAGGAATCGCATCACTACCACAAACAGATCCTAATAATGCACCACAAATTGCTCCATTGGTATCAGTATCTCCACCACACATAATTGTACCTACAATCCCCTCTTCAAGATTATCAGCATGTAATAATTGCCATAAAGCATTTTGAAAAGCAATAAGAACCCATCCCTGCTGATTGATAAAATCATATGGTTTCATTATTTCGGATTTTAGTATCACCTTCCATAAAGATTTATCAGTATTTCTTGATTTTGCCCATTCTACAATTTTTTTATATAATTCTTGTGCAGAAATACCCGTTTTAATAGCATATGCTATAGCCATCGTGTAAAGAGCATTTGCTTGGACACATACCGGATTCGGATGTGTTAGCATAGCGTCTTGCATAGCCCAATTTTCAACTTGTTCAAGTTCATAGTTTGCTCCAAATATACCTAACGGAGATATTCTCATCATCGCTCCATTAGCTTGGCTGTCATTACTTAATTTACCTCGTAGGGCATTTGAAATTGTCATACCACAATCAAACGGACCAGTGCTTAACCAATAATTGTAAGTTTCTAATGCTGCTTTCGAATCGTACGTGTTTTTTTTAATAATTGAATGGGCGGAACTTGTCAATAAAAATGAGACACATTTCTTAATTATTTCTTCTTGAAATTTTCTACAAAATTACATTTTTTTCTGTTTTTACGCAGCTCTCGGTTTATTTATCCAGACTTTTTTCGATAACCGTTTCAATTTCG
>JAJRXM010000022.1 GCA_024276275.1 Candidatus Zixiibacteriota bacterium | reverse complement strand
GTCGGAAAAATCAAGATTGTTATAGTAAACTTCAGGAAAATCAGGAAGGTTGTCACCGTTGGTCGGGTCGGTATGAAAATTTTCTCCCGCAACATACGCAAACGGAATTTTTAGAATTCCTCCCGGTGGTATATCAAACGGTCCGACAGAGAAAATATTATTTTTAAGAAACAGTCCTTTTGATATATCGTCGCTATATTTTTGATCCGGGTAGAGCCAGACAGAATCAAATGGAGAGATTGAAGCAGTATTTGCTTGGTTATAATCAATTTCACCGTTTGACATGTTATGATAATAATCACTGGGTGATACAGGTCTGCCTATATTACTATTCTCAAATTCACGAAAGTTCTCTTTTGATTGCGGACCAAAATCAAATGTTTTATACCAGTCAAAGACATACCAGTTATATGATGTTTTAATATCTACTTGAAATTGCTCGTTCAGATGGTCCAAAAAGAAAACCCCCGAAACAGATGTTGCTGATTTTATAATTTAACCATCAACAATTCCAAGTATGTCTGTATATTCTCCATCGACCGGGTTACCATCATTGTCAGCTCCCCACAGAAACTTTAAATTATCTCTGAAATCTGTACACTTATTTTCAGTTTTATTACCTATGTATAGTCCTGATAGATTATCGTTTTCAGGAGCATTATTTCCGTTGAAATAACCGGTAGCAAAAGATAAATGCAAACCGATATAAGTTTCATTGATAGGTTTTTTCCCAATATTCTTTATCTCAATATCAAAGAGAACAAAATCTTCGGCATATTCGTACGACCAGGCATAAGACTTTTTTGTTACTTGAATGTTTAATGGTTTATAATCAGTAGAAATGTATCTAGAATTTACACTATTATCAACTGAAACCGAAACATAATCTTGCTCCGAAACTGCTCCTTCATAGTCAGGATTATTTGGTTCTAAAGTTGAACGATACTTTTCCCAATAGATAGGTGAATACGTATTAGTATTAACCAAAGTATCGCTGTCAATAATTCCACCAATAAATATATATCCCCAAGATAAAGCTGAAATCCCAGAGTTCTTTGGATATTCAATACCATATTTGAATACTTTTTTGTTTAATAAACAGTCAGTAGCATCATTATTGTATATTCCTCCAAACGATGTTCCTCCACCGGAACTTAGAACAAGTCTGCCTATATGATGTACAGCTGTACAATCCGGGTTTTCTTCGGTTTGTGAAAAAATATTTTCTACAGAAAATAGAGATAAAAAAATTATTAGAAAGATAACCCCGGCATACATATATTACTCCCGCTTGCATTATATCAAAATTGTTATTTATAATAATATATCTACAAAAACGTCCACACAATCGTTTTGTTTAATTAAATAATCAATATATCGGAATTTGATGCAAATATCCCCGATTAAAGATTTAGCCCAAAAATACCGTTATAAATAGATATGGATATAAAACAGATAAACCAGTATGAAATTATTCATAAAATCGGTGAATCAACCTTATCGGTAATATATAAAGGGTATGATTCTGAAAGACAGTTGCAGGTTTCGGTAAAAAAACTGATTCCGTCTGAATCTATCAAACGGGATATGCATAAACTGAAATGTTATATCGGGCTTGATAATGCAAATCTTGCCAAAATGATTTCTGTTGAAGAATATGACGGTACAATAATAGTAGTTTCTGAATATGTCGACGGTACTCCGCTTCAGCAGTTACTGATTAGTAACGAATTTCCAAAAGAAAATTTTCTATCGTTGATACAGCAAATAAGTAACGGCCTGAAATCGTTGCATACGCAGAATCTACCTCACGGAAACTTAAAACTTTCCAATATTATAATACAAAAAAACGGTAACGCTGTATTGACCGATTTTGGACTTTCACCGTTTGTCGATTTTCAATTTTCTCCTGAATTTGTGGCACCGTATGAAGCGTATCATTTTTTATCACCGGAACAGGTCAAAAACGAAACGGTTACATACCGCTCTGATTTTTTCACAATCGGAACAATTGCCTATCGAATTCTATTCGGAAAACTTCCGTTTGAAGGGCAGAATGAAGATGAACTTATTAAGTCAATTCTTGAACATTCCCCTGATTTTACACAATTAAAATCAGGTTCTGTAAAAAGTATTTATTCTTTACTGTTGGGAAAGCTACTTGCAAAAGAGCCAAAAGAGAGATTTGTAGATATCTTTGAACTTATAGCAACCTTGCGGGAAATAGAATTGTTTGATAAAAACAGCAGTAAATATGTTCTGACCGAAGCACCGATTTCAAATCCCCGTAAGTATTTGACTTTTAGTGTGTTGGCTGTATTGCTGGTTATTTTATGGCTGGTCGCATCGCTAGCCTCTCATTAAAGAATCTTCTTTATATTCACATTTCTATCTCATTTGACAAATAAATATTTACCTTATCAGAAAAATGAAGTATGTTGTGAGGTATGAAAAAAATATAGGAATTCTTGAAAACGTATGAAAATTAAACATAACGATGAAACGATAGTTATTAAACCGGAATTGCCGGTTATTCCTCTGAGGGATGTAGTCGTATTTCCTCACATGATATATCCGCTTTTGATAGGTCGAAACTTTACAATCAACGCATTGCAAAAAGCGATGGAAGAGGATAAACAGATTTTACTCCTCTCTCAAAAAGAAGCATCGGTCGACAAACCAAAACCTGATGATCTCTACACGGTCGGAGTTGTTGCTCGTGTTCTCCAGGTGATGAAAATGCCGAACGGTACTTTCAAAGTATTAGTCGAGGGGCTTATTCGGGCAAAAGTAGAAAATATCTCAAAAAAGAATAAATATTTCGTAGCTCAAACTGATATAGTTGTAACTGAAACCAAAACACAGGATCGTGAAACAGAGGCATTGTGTCGAGCGGTTTCGGAGCAGTTTTCTGAATATATACGTCTGAACCGTCGGGTTCCCGATGAGGTCTTAGTTACGCTGGCATCGATAAATGAATATCAACAGAAATCAGATACAATCTCGGCTCATATATTACAAAAGATTGAAACAAAACAATCAATCCTTGAAGAATTTGATATTAAGTCTCAGTTTGCGATTCTTTCTGATATACTAAATGAAGAGATCGAGATATTAAAAATTGAACAGGAAATAGACGGTACTGTTCGTGAGTCGATGACTCAGTCTCAACGAGAATTTTATTTACAGCAGCAGTTAAAAGTTATCAAAGATGAACTCGGGCAGCATGATGAACCTACTGCCGAAGTCGATGATCTCTATGCTAAAATCGAAAGTTATGACTATCCTGTTGAAGTAAAGAATAAAGCGGAAGAAGAGATAAAAAAACTAGCCAAGATGCATCCGTATTCTGCCGAAGCAGGTGTGGTACGTTCATATCTTGATTGGCTTTTAGCAATTCCGTGGAATAAACCGACTAAAGACAGAATTAATTTTAAAGATGTTAAAGCTATTTTGGATGCCGACCATTTTGGTTTAGACAAACCGAAAAGCAGAATAATAGAACATCTGGCAATCATTCGTTTAGCGGGAAAAGTCAAAGGTCCAATCCTTTGTTTAGTAGGTCCTCCCGGTGTCGGGAAAACATCAGTCGGCCGTTCAATAGCAAATGCGATGAACCGTAAATTTGTCCGTATGTCTTTGGGCGGAGTGCATGATGAATCTGAAATTCGAGGACACCGCCGAACGTACATCGGTGCTTTACCGGGAAGAATTATTCAGTCGCTCAAAAAAGCAGGCTCATCAAACCCGGTCTTTCTCCTTGATGAAATAGATAAAATCGGCAAAGATTTCCGCGGTGATCCAGCCTCGGCACTTCTTGAAGTTTTAGACCCCGAACAAAACTCAACCTTTGCGGACAACTATTTGGAAGTTGAATATGATTTATCGGATACGTTATTTATTACTACCGCAAACTCGATAGCATCGATACCGTCTCCGTTGAGAGACCGAATGGAAATTATAAGGCTCCCGGGGTATCTCGATTTTGAAAAACTTGCTATTGCAAAAAACTTCTTATTGCCAAAACTTCTGAAAGAACTCGGACTGACAAAAATAGCAATAACCTTTCAAGATGATTCTCTGCTTGAAATTATTCGAAGTTACACCCGTGAATCAGGGGTTCGTGAACTGGAACGTCAGATTGGAGCAGTCTTAAGAAAGATTGTTGTAGATGTAGCCTCCGGTAAAAAAACAAAAAAGTTAAATATTACTAAAAATAAAGTTCATAAAGCACTGGGTGCTCCAAAGTATGTTGATTCAAATATCAAGTCAACTCCGACTGTCGGTTACGCTGTCGGACTTGCCTGGACAGAAGTAGGCGGGGAGACTCTACCTGTTGAAGTTGTTCCTATGTACGGTAAATCAAAACTTACTTTGACCGGTTCGCTTGGCGATGTTATGCAGGAGTCGGCAGTAGCAGCATTATCATTTATTCGCAAAAACAGAGAACTGTTTGGGCTGGCAAAAGAATTTTACGATAATTTAGAATTACATGTGCATATCCCCGAGGGTGCCGTACCAAAAGACGGTCCGTCGGCAGGTGTAACATTGGTTACAACTTTGCTTTCATCGTTGACTTCAATACCGATACGGACAGATGTTGCAATGACAGGAGAGATTACTTTGACCGGTGATGTTTTAGCAATCGGCGGGCTTAACGAAAAATTGTTAGCCGCCAAACGAAACGGTATCAGCGAGATAATTCTACCGGAGAAAAACAAAAAAGATGTTAAGGAACTTCCGAAAGACCTTCTGGAAGGACTCAAGCTTCATTTTGTAAAACGGATAAAAGATGTATTACAGATTGCGATGGTTCGTTCGCCGTATCTGAAATCAAAAATTTCACATCCGGTCGGTAACCGACCGAGGTTGTAATTGATTGATAGAAAATTGGAAATAATATATAACTATTGAAAAATTTAGACGTTAAATTTATCGGATCTTTTTATAAATTAAATCAACTACCCAAAGATTCTCTACCCCAAATCGCTTTTGCAGGGCGGTCGAATGTCGGGAAATCTTCACTGTTGAATAAAATCACCGGTAATAGAAAAGCTGCCAAAGTCTCTCAGACTCCCGGAAAGACAAGAGCCCTCAATTTCTTTTTAATAAATGATAATTTTTACTTTGTTGATTTACCCGGCTACGGTTATGCAAAGGTATCAAAAGTAGAACGTGAATCGTGGGGGCAGTTGATTGAAGATTATTTGGTATCATCGCAAAATTTAGCAGGGTTAATGCTGCTGCTTGATTGTCGCAGAGACCCGAATCAGGAAGATGAAGAACTTATAAAATGGATTTCAGAAAAAGAACTTCCCTGTATGGCGATAATTACAAAAACTGATAAAATTACACGTGACAAAACTAACCGTAAAGTCAAACAGATTGAAAATACCTACGGGCTTACCGCGATTCCTTTTTCCACAACTAAGGGAACCGGTAAAGATGAAGTGTTACAAGCGATATTTGCTTTAGTGAATAAGAAAAAATGAACCTTAATAGAAATAGATGAACATGGGAAAAAACAGAATTATTGTTGGATGTCAGTGGGGTGACGAGGGGAAAGGCAAAATTGTCGATCTGCTTGCTGCCGATGCTGATATTATTGCTCGTTTTCAAGGTGGAGCAAACGCCGGCCATACTATTATTGTTGAAGATAAAAAGTATGTCCTGCACTTGATTCCGTCGGGGATTATTCATCCCGGAAAAATTTGTGTGATTGGAAACGGAGTTGTCTTGGACCCGTTCGGATTTAAAGAAGAACTCGATTTTCTCACCGAACAGGGTATCGACTATAAAGGACGGCTCTTTATTTCCTCTGCGGCAAATCTTGTGCTGCCGTATCATAAAATGATTGATGCTGTCGAAGAAAACAGCAGGGGAACCTCATCAATCGGAACAACAAAACGGGGTATAGGTCCTGCCTATGTTGACAAAGTCGCCCGCCACGGTATTCGAATTGCTGATATTTTTTCACCTGACAGGTTGAAAAAACGTCTTGAGTACCAAAAAGAAATCAAAGCAAAGTATTTTACAGGCAGTACAGATGAACGGGCAGATTTGGAAAGAACTTTCAACGACTTAATGGCAATGCCTGATCTGTTTAAAGAACTTGCTGTCGATGCATCTTTACTTCTTCACAATGCCTATAAAGAGGATAAGACGATTTTATTTGAAGGTGCTCAAGGGTCGATGCTTGATGTTGATTTGGGTACTTATCCTTTTGCGACATCTTCAAACACAACATCGGGCGGAGCATTCACCGGTTTAGGTATAGGACCGAGAATGGTTGATGAAGTAGTCGGGATTGTCAAGGCGTACACGACTCGCGTTGGTGCCGGACCTTTTCCAACTGAACTTATTGATGAAGCCGGCGAAGAACTTCGCCGTAAAGGAGATGAGTTCGGAGCAACGACCGGACGACCTCGCAGATGTGGATGGCTTGATTTAGTACAACTTCGTCATGCCGTACGTATAAATGGTGTCGATTCGGTTGCGATTACAAAACTGGATGTGTTAGACGGTATTGAAGAAATCAAAGTCTGTGTCGGCTACGAATTAAACGGTGAGACAATGCAGGAGGTTCCGCTTGACTTGGCAGAATTGAATCATGTCAAACCGATTTATAAAACATTTCCGGGATGGCACGATGAGACAACCGGAAAGGTAAAATTTGAAGAGTTACCTGAAAACGCACAAATATATTTGAACTATATCGTTGAAGATTTAGATGTTAAAATTTGTATAATATCAACTGGAGCAAAAAGAACTGAAACTATAAAAGTACTGGTATAAAAACAACAAGGAGAAACAATGAAAAAAACAATTTTAGCTTTGTCAGTTGTTTTAATCTGCTCAGCAGTTGCCTTTGCAGGTGATTCTACTGATCACAAACACAAGATGGATTCAACAGAACACAAAATGAAAATGAAAAAAGATACAACGGAACATAAACACAAAATGAAAAAAGATACAACCGAAACAAAAGCACCTGAAACTATTACAACAAAATCAGGTCTTAAGTATATTGATTATCTAATCGGTGACGGTGCCGAAGCCAAAAAAGGTTCTCAAATCTAAGTGCATTATACCGGATGGGTATATGTTGACGGTAAGAAAAAAGGTGAGCCTTTTGACAGTTCTTTGAAACGTGGAAAACCGATTGCCTTTCGACTTGGGTCAGGACAGATGATTCGGGGATGGGATCAAGGTCTTGTCGGTGTGAAAGTTGGCGGTAAACGTACTCTTATTATCCCACCGGATTTAGGTTGGGGCAATCGAGGTGCTGCCGGTGGAGCAATACCACCAAATGCGTGGGTGATTTTTGATTGTGAGATGATGAGCGTTAAGTAACACTAAATAATAAAATTAAGACAGGGTAATACCCTGTCGGTACAAATTTTGTAGGGCAGGTCTCGCTTGTGAGACCTGCCTTTTTTTTAACTTATAAACAATTATTTCAACAAGAGCATCTTTTTTGTTTCGACAAAATTATCTGTTTGGATTTTATATAAATAAATCCCGGTAGTAACAGTAGGATAGATACCTGCCTAACAACTAAAGCATACATGTAGCAACTGCAATAAAAAAAGCCCGCGGAGGAGCGGGCTTTTTAGAGAGGTATAATAAGGTAATTCAATATTTTGTGTACTATTTTATATTTATAGTATCGGCATATATAATACTGTTTTAATCTGCTTTATTGTCATATTATAGTCATTATTTCAAAAAATGACAAATTCAGTCATGATTTACATTATTTCTGTCTAAAAAACAAGATTTATGAGTCAAAATACGATTTTCAAAGTGAGTATTTATTTTTTGAAAAAAAGTTTGACAAATGGATGGAAATCAGTATTTTAGGCTTCACCTGACCCACTACTTCGGTAGTGTTTATGGGGGTGTAGCTCAGGGGTAGAGCATCTGCCTTTTAAGCAGGTTGTCGATGGTTCGATTCCATCCACCCTCATTTTTTGATTATTATTGTTTTCAATATAAAACCCTCGAACACTCTCGATGTCCGGGGGTTTATTGTATGATAGGATTGGGAACTTATAAGTAGCTATTTAATGTGTCTATCACTTATACTGATTTTTTCAGCATTAAGTTTCATTTTTATAATAAGAAAAATCTGAAAATTACAAAAAGTGGTTAAATTCTTGCTAGAAAACCGATAATTAGCTTTATTACAAACTTAAATAAAAACCGAATAATATGAGACCGTAAGATACAGAGGAAAATATGGATTATAAAATTAGAACTAAAATAGCACAGATACTGCTTGAAGATAAAATCGCACTCGGAACAGAAGTTACTATTTTAGGCTTAGTGCGTTCAAGTCGTGTGAGTAAAGATGTCGCATTTGTGGATATCAACGACGGTTCTTGTATGGGCAACCTGCAGGCTGTCTTTGGTAACCCAGACTCTTTACCGATTTTAAAAAGTGTGACGACCGGCTGTTCTGTTCGAGTTAAAGGGAAACTTATTGAATCACAGGGGAAAGAGCAGAAGTATGAAATCGAGGCAGCATCTATTGATATCATCGGTGAGGCAGACTCTACCTATCCGCTTCAGAAAAAACGTCATACGATGGAATATCTTCGCGAGATAGCTCATCTTCGTCCCCGTTCAAATACGTTCGGTGCTGTTACCCGCATGCGTTCCAAACTTGCCTACGCTGTTCATAAATTTTATCAGGACCAAGGGTTTTATTATATTCATACTCCGCTGATTACAACTTCCGACTGCGAGGGTGCAGGCGATATGTTTCGGGTTTCGACTTTGGATTTTGAAAACATTCCAAAAAAAGATGGTACTATAGATTGGGATTCCGATTTTTTCGGTTCGGAAGCATACCTTACTGTTTCCGGTCAGCTTGAGGGCGAAATCATGGCGACTGCTTTGGGGGATATTTATACATTCGGTCCTACTTTTCGCTCGGAAAATTCAAATACCGCAAGGCACGCATCTGAATTCTGGATGATTGAACCTGAGATGGCATGGGCAGAACTTCCTGACAATATGGATTTGGCTGAATCTTTCATTAAGTATCTTATAAAGTTTGCCTTTGATGAATGTGCCGATGATATGAAATTTTTCGGTCAATGGATTGACAAAGAACTGATAGGTTCTTTAGAGTCTGTCATGAGTTCTGATTTTGAACGGCTTTCATATACCGATGCGATTAAACTGCTTGAAGATTCCAAAAAGAAATTTGATTTCCCTGTCAAGTGGGGCATAGACATGCAGACTGAGCATGAACGGTTCTTAACTGAAGAAGTTATGAAAAAACCTGTCATTGTTTATGACTATCCCGAAGCTATCAAACCGTTTTATATGTATGTCAACGATGATGAGAAAACTGTGCGGGGGATGGATGTGTTGGTTCCTCGTGTCGGTGAAATTATCGGTGGGTCGCAACGTGAACATCGCCTTGACGTTTTAAACGAACGGATTAAGAAAAAAGGTATGGACAACATGGAAACATATTATGGGTATCTTGAACTTCGCAAGTATGGTACCTGTCCGCACGCCGGTTTTGGTCTTGGCTTTGAACGTCTTATAATGTATATCACCGGTATGGCGAACATTCGGGATGTCATTTCATTCCCACGAGTCCCACGCTGGGCAAAGTTTTAGAGGCAACAAATAGGGTGTTCTATGAACACCCTATTTTATTATATATTTGTTCGAATCATTGGTCTTTTGCTAAATAAAGCTTTTACAAAGTAATAAAAAGATAAAAATAAAGCCATTACTGATAGTATAAATCCTATGAATGAAGCACCAAGTGCTAAATAGCTAATTTTTTCTCCGATTAAGAATTCAGTTATTCCAACTATTCCGAAACTAAATACCATTAGGTATAATACTACCAGTAAATATTGTAATGAGAATCTAAATAAAATTTTTCTTTTATATGCTCTATCTTTTACAATAACTGGTATACAATATTTTTTTAACTTAGATATAAAAGATTTATTAGAACAATGTTTTTTCAATTCAGGGATGTTATAACATATTGAATCATATTTTTTATCTTGTGTCCAATAAAAAACAAAATCTGATTCTTCTAAGTAGTAGTAGCAATGTATTGCAATGTTTGAAAAGAGTTTTTTATCAAATATTAATTTATCTAACTGTGGCAGTTGGTAATCTTCTTTTGAGTCTAACTCATTCAAACTTAGAAACTTATTTTTACCAAGAGTAAGAATACTTTCAGAGAGTTTTAACAAAGTTTGCTCGTCTTCATGATAAATAATCCAACCTTCATAATTATTAATAATAATTCCATTTATGAAATTATATTTATTAACAACTTCAATTATCTTTTCCATATGTTCAGAATATTCAATATCAATAGCTTTTGATAATAATGATAATTCTTTTTCATCAATATCAGAACAAATTATATATACATCAACTCCTTCTGTTGTAGTAAGGAATATTGATTCATTTTGTAATATCTTTGGTGTGTAATGGAGTAATCCATTTTGATGAATAATTCCCTTTTGAAATGGTTTAATCCCTTGTTCGTAAATGAATTCTCTTTCAGGAAGAATGCAATTATTTAAAGTCATTTGAACTAAATGATTATTTTGAAAAAATTTAGATATATGTTTTGGGATTGTTTCTACAGGGGTAAACCCTAAATCTATTCCCCTTGTACTCAAACCAACTTGAAAATTTTTCTTATCTGAATAAAAAGGTGCTACTATAGTGACACATTTAACTTTTGAATATTCATCTTCAGAAAAACCCAACAGAACTTCGATTTCTCTTGATTTTTTTCTCTGTATTTAACCATAATTATATATGATATTTTTTTAATGATGTACCCACAGGCAAATGCTATTAGAACTTTAATTAAGAACATGCTCAACTCCCAAAATAAATATTAAAATATAGAATTTATATATATTATTTATCGACATTTTTTAGAAAACATGTATTTTTCTCTCATATATATTATATATTCCCACTATGCCTCGCTCAATAATTACAGACCGACAAATTGTAACAGCCAATGCTTTTCAGAAATCTATGATTGAAAAGCTCTACGATAAATCTGTCTATGAAAATACAACCGTAGAAAACATAACCTATCTCTCAGGCGGTCTCAAAGTCAAAGGCTATGTTGCATCTCCCAAAGAACCAGGCAACTATCCTGTACTGCTATGGAACCGTGGCGGTTACAAAGACGGCGGTGCTTTGGAAGATTTAACATCGTTTCTGATACTCGCATCAACAGCAGTCTGGGGATATGTTGTCGTCGCATCGCAGTATCGAGGTAATATGGGAGGTGAGGGTCAAGCGGACTTTGGAGGGAAAGACTTAGACGATGCCCTGACTATGCTTGATGTTGCCAAAGAATATCCGCAGGCAAATTTGAGTCGAGTTGCAATCGAGGGTGCTAGTCGCGGTGGAATGACAACCTATAGAGCTTTAGCAAAAGAGCATCGTTTTAAATGTGCTATGGTACACGCAGGCATAGCAGATTTGTTTGCACTTGCCGACTACGATGAAAAATTCAGTAAGTTGATAGATAAAATTACTGCTGACATGTCGCCTGATGAACGGACAGCAAAGCTGTCATCGCTTTCTGGTGTCTATATAGCCGAACAGTTTGATAAGAACTGTCCGATTCTTTTATTACACGGAACCGATGACGACCGAGTACTCATTTCGCATTCGGAAGCTATGGCAAAAGAACTTACACGGTTAGAACATCCGCATAAATTCAGAATGATAAAAAACGGCGGGCATATATCTATAAAAGACGGTTCATATAAAGAGATAAATGTATATCGTAAAGCATGGCTTGAGAAATATTTGTAGCTTCAAAAGTCCCCCTTTTTTAAGAGGAGATTAAGGGGTGTTTCTTGTCGGGTTTCTCACAACTTTATTTTTTAGAGTCGGGACACGTACCGTCCATAGAGAGGAACCAGTTTGAAGAAATGATAGTGGACTGGCTTAAGACAGCAGGAAAATGTTTAGAGATTATGATAAATTAATTTGCCATGAAATTCCATATTTATCGGCACACCATCCGAACTTTTTATCAAAACCATAATTGGCAGAGTCATAATTATCAAGTGGTACCATAACCTGACCTCCTTCTGAGAGTTTTTCAAATAGAATATCAATCTCATTTTCAGAGCTACACTCAACAAAAATTGAAATTGCTGGAGTAAATGAGAATGCGTGTTCATAGTTACTTTCGGAAACCATATACTTGACTCCATTTAGGGTGAACGCTCCGTATTTAATAAGTTCTGGTGTCCCACCAGCTTCACCTTTTGAATATTTTTTAATAATTTTAATTTCTGAGTTAGGGAAAAGCGACGTGTAAAATTTGATAGCTTCCTCGGCTTTGCCACATTGCTTACCAACAAAGGTAAGAAAAGTTGTTGTTTTCATATTATTAACCTTAAAATTAGAAGTTTATAAAATTATATTTTATATGTTCAGTATAGCAAAAGTTTCACTATTAAAAAAGGGTTGTGTTTGTTTCCAGCTTTTGAAATCTTTATATATAATCAAATTATATATCCTTACTTTCTTTTTTCATCTAAATAAAATTCTATCCCCTCAGAGTACTACTTTTAACTTCCCAAGTTTTTTCTTGTCGGGTTTTATATCATCCTATCGGTTGAATTTGAACCCGACCTACTAACTGAGTCCCGTGTCAAGAACAGATTATTTCTCTGCTTGACTATAATTGTATCATTTCCGTTATTACCTGACAATAATTAACAAACATTAAAAACAGGCAGATATAATGTCATCAACAACTGCACAAAAAATAGCACTCACAAAACAACTCGCATCATTGAACCACCCATTTTGGATGGTTAACATCATGGAGATGTTTGAGCGTCTGGCATACTACGGCGTTCGGGTTGTTATTCCTATCTATATAGCTCAAGCGGATGAAATAGGTGGGTTGCATTTTTCCCATATTCAAAAAGGAGACATATTTTTTTGGTGGGCAATTTTCCAATCATTTCCTCCGTTAGTTACAGGTGGTTTCGCTGATAGATATGGCTATAAAAAAACAATAACTGCTTCAATATTTTTGAAAGTAATCGGGTATATTATGATGGCCACTATGACAACTTATTGGCTATTCTTAGCGGGTTGTTGTGTTCTTGCTCTAGGAACTGGTACATTTAAGCCGGGAGTGCAGGGAACAATGTGTCAATCGATGACTAAAGAGAATTCATCGGTAGGGTGGGGCACTTTTTATATGCTTGTCAATATTGGTGGGTTTTTAGGGCCACCAATAGCTGGATTCTTTTTGAACTGGGGATGGGACACAGTCTTTTTGGGTTGTGCCGGTATTGTATCTCTTAACTTTTTAATGTTGTTTACATACAAAGATCCGAAAGCTGGTGGAGACCAAACAGCATCTATGTTCGATACGTTGGTAATGACAATTAGAAATTTCTTTAATGTAAAACTTATCGTTTTTGTTCTTATTATGTCTGGTTTCTGGTTGATGTTTAATCAACTTTTTGATTTACTTCCAAACTTCATTGTTGATTGGGTTGATTCTTCATCTGTCGTAAAGTCTTTAGGGTTGCCTGATTGGATACTGCAGAAAAACTCAATGCGGGCTCCTCAAATTTCTCAGGAATGGATGATAAATCTCAATGCAGGACTTATCGTTGTCTCGGTTGTTTTTGTGTCATGGCTGGTTTCTAAAATGCGACGGGTTACATCTATCTTTTTAGGCATTGTTCTCGGTTCTATCGGTCTTATTGTTGCCGGATTTACAACAGCAGGTATTATGTGTCTTATGGGAATCTTGATGTTTTCAGTTGGCGAGATGCTTTCCTCACCGAAGATGAATGAATATCTCGGTGTTATTGCTCCAAAGGGTAAAAAAGGGTTATACATGGGTTACGCAAATATTCCAGTAGGTATCGGATGGGCGATTGGTTCTTTGGTTGCAGGGGATGTATACGAAACCCAAGGCGATAAAGCAAATTTAGCTTTAGATTATTTATCAAAAAATTATGACCTTGTTGATGTTGCAAGAACAGGTGCTGTAAACAAACTTGTTGAAATTTCAGGTACAAATTATCATAGAGTTACGAATTTGCAATGGAACGAAATAGATCCGACCCGTTTGAGTTATCAGGAAGTTACAAATATACTTTGGGACCAATATGATCCATATACTCTTTGGTATCGTTTTGCGGCAATCGGTCTTGTATCGGCTGTGCTGATGTTGTTTTATGCAAAGTGGGTGAAAAAAGTCGAAGAAGCTGATGTGTAGGTGAATCGGGGGGGGGACTGCCTGAATCAAACAAATTATTCTTTATTGACATAATAGACAATTAAAGTTATTTTATGTCTAAATTAATAGGAGGATTTCATGGAGAAATTATTTGAAGCTTCTCTACTAAGTATTACTTTATCAGTCGTAATGGGAATAATTGTTGCTTTATTAGTTACCAAGAAATGGCAATTCCCAAAAAACAGTAAAGTTTTTATTGTTACAATTATTATAAATATTATCTCTCCTTTTATTGGGCAAAGCTCGTATATATTTGGAGTATCCGACGGTAGTGCTAGTGAAAGTGCCGGTTTTCTTTGGACGACAATAGTTGATGGTCCTCTTGAGGGTATTATTGTTGCCTATTTACTATTCAGTTTCTTTTTAACAGTGAATGTTATATACCTATTAAAAAATAGAAATATATTGCCTGCTAAATTAGCAAAGTAAATAATTAGAGTTAGAAATTAGTAGGTCGGTGTTCTAAGTTCGTTCGGGCGGACAGAACTAGACATTTTCTATCCATCTCGTTTGGTTAGTATCGTTACGCCGATTGTAAATAGAATTATCCCCGATGTAACTAATACAGCCACCGGAAGCATCATCTCACTCATACTATATCCCCGCCAGATTGCCCCCTCAAGCGATACAATACCCCATTTCACAAATGAAAAGTTAGAGACAGTTATCATCCAACTTGGCATTACAAACAAAGGAATCATTCCTCCTCCGGTCATATACATAATGAGCATTATTGCCATACCTGCTCCGCCGACTGCCTGTTCGGTTTTTCCGATGACAGATATGAACATCATAAGACCGACAAAACAAAAAGCCGAGGCAAAGAGTGCTATACTTAAGAGTGCAATATTATCTAATCTTATACCAAAAACTAAATGACCTAAAATGAGTAACAAAGTCGAGACTGAGATAATCGTTATAAAACATGCCAGCCCTTTTCCGGCTAAAATCTGTGTTCTGCTTATTGGAGCAATGCGCAGTCTTGTGTAAGTTCCTTTTGTCTTCTCGGTGACGATAGAAACAGCAAAAGCTGATGTACATCCAATCAATGCCCAGAGAATTGCTGCCGGAAATGTAATTTCATAAGCGTTTCGAGGGTCACCGATTCTGTCTTGGGTCACTTCAACTTTCTTAATTTTCGGACCGTCCATAATAGAACCACCCGATTGATTTTGCATAAATGAACTGTCAAACCCGCCTACGAAATTTTCCAATCCCGAGAAAAATCTTTTATAGATTTTCTTTTCATCAGAACTTAGGTTACTGCTGGTGTCAATTGTCTGAATTTGTTCATCAATGTTTCCAATCATCGTTTGTGGATTAGAAAACTGCCCCATTATCATTTCAAACGAAGTTTTTATAAGCATGCCGTTGATAAGTTCTGAGGTAAACCGTTTCGATGGATCTACACCTAACTCTATATATGACTCATCATTATTGAACCGACTTTGAGCATCGGCAAATCCTTTGTTTATTTTTATAAATGCAGTCTTTTTTCCTTTACGAACAAATGCAATTGCCGAATCGGACGTTGTTGTTGTTACTTCAAGCATTTCAGAAGCAGATAGTTTTTCAATAAACTGCTGAGAATAATCGGTATTGTCTTCATCAACGATTGCAATTTCTACCGATGATACAGAACCACCTCCCGAACCGCCGAAGATTGCTCCAAAGAGTAGAGCCATTAAAAGCGGGAATCCTATTATCCAGAAAAGTCCTGCTTTGTCACGGAGAAGAAGTTTGATATCTTTGAGTGCTAAAGTTATAATAGGTCGCATCAGTCTCTTAACCTCCGTCCTGTTAGATTTAAAAATACTTTTTCTAAATCAGGTCTGTTGATATGGATTGATTGAAAGTTTGTATTAAGCTTTGTAAGTTCAGTAATGATATCAATCGGTTTATCAGTTTCAATTACAATTTTATTATTATTGATTTCATATTTTTGAAGCTCATCGGTTATTTGTGATGCTGTTAATTTTGCTGTGACTACAGATTTTCCACCATGAGACTTTATTAAATTATCGACAGAGTCTAAATCTAGAATTTTTCCCTGATCTACTATAGCTACCCTGTCACACAGACGTTCGGCTTCTTCCATGTAGTGAGTCGTATAGATAATAGTTTTACCTTCTGATTTCATTTTTTCAATATTTTCAAAAATAAAGTTACGAGACTGCGGGTCAACCCCTACAGTCGGTTCATCAAACAGGATTATTTGTGGCTCATGAATTATTGCCGCCGCCAAATTGAGTCTGCGTTTCATTCCACCGGAATATGTTTTAGCGAAATCATCTTTGCGGTTTGTCAATCCTACTAAATCAAGACAATATTTCACCCGTTCCTTTAGTTTGGTACCCTTTAAATTATACAGTTTTCCAAAAAAGAGCAGATTTTCCTCGGCTGTTAAATCTTCATAAATTGCCAGTGCCTGAGGAGTATTTCCGATTTGTCTCCGAATTTCTTTTTGGGTCGGGTCTGTCTCGCCGTTGAGTTTAATTGTCCCGGAATCAGGTTTTAAAATGCCGACAATCATGTTGATAGTAGTTGTTTTTCCCGCTCCATTTGGTCCTAATAACCCAAAAGTTTCTCCTTTGGGGATATTAAATGAGAGATTATCAACTGCCTTAATGTCACCGAAGCTTTTTTGAAGATTTTCAATTACAATCATATTTTTTCTTTATTTATTGATTATATTTTCTTCCGATACTATTTATAAAGTGTATAGAATATACGTGATTTGCACAAAAAATGTTGCGATTGTAAAAAAAAAGACTTACTTTTTTTATAACTAAGTATAATAATTGATGGAGTTCACTATGATTTCAAAAATTGAAAAAATGTTAGGTGAGAATAAATCTCTTCTCACACATGAATGTAAAACTATTGATAAATCAAACTTATATCTACCGAGTCCAACTTTTGTATCAGATGTTGTAGCTCAATCTGATAGAACGCCAAATGTAATGCGTTCGATGAATTGGCTTTTTAACAACGGTCGTTTGGCTGGTACAGGCTATGTATCTATATTACCGGTTGACCAGGGAATAGAACATACCGGCGGAGCATCATTTGCTCCCAATCCAATTTATTTCGATCCTGCTAAAATTGTTGAATTGGCAATTGAGGGTGGATGCAATGGGGTAGCATCAACTTTTGGTGTCTTAGGGGCAGTTTCCCGTAAATATGCTCATCGTATTCCGTTTATTGTAAAACTGAATCATAACGAACTGATGACATATCCGAATACGTTTGACCAAGTGATGTATACACAGGTTAAAGATTGTTTTAATCTCGGTGCCGCAGGTGTCGGAGCAACAATTTATTTTGGTTCCGATGAATCGATGCGTCAACTCCAAGAGGTTACCGAAGCATTTAGCTATGCCCATGAATTGGGTATGTTTACTGTTCTATGGTGTTATCTTCGCAACTCTGATTTTAAGGCTGACAAAGATTATCACACAGCAGCCGATATGACCGGTCAGGCAAATCATCTTGGAGTAACAATCGAGGCAGATATTATTAAACAGAAACTTCCTGACTGTAACGGTGGGTTTAATGCTATCAAATTTGCCAAAACTCATCCTAAAGTATATTCTGAACTTACAACTGACAATCCGATTGATTTGACTCGCTATCAACTTGCTAATTGCTATATGGGTCGTGCAGGGCTTATCAATTCCGGCGGAGCCTCATCGGGTGCGACCGACTTGGCCGAAGCAGTCAAAACTGCGGTGATTAATAAACGTGCCGGTGGTACAGGGCTTATTTCAGGGCGGAAAGCATTCCAACGTCCGATGAAAGAGGGAGCAGAACTGCTTCATGCTATTCAGGATGTGTATCTTTGTGATGATGTAACTATCGCGTAATTTAAATATGATATGAAATTATAAAGCCCACTTCGGTGGGCTTTTTTTATTGCATTAATGCTAGTAGGTCAGGTCTCTACGAGACCTGACTTGTAACTTTTTTCTTGTAATTTTATTACACTCTTTCACTTATAGCAAAATGGGTTCGTTTCGTACAAATTTAGTTTTTTTGTAAACTCTATCCCTTTTGGAAAAATTATTAAGCATCTCATAAAACGGGGGAGAATATAAAACAACATTGATAATGTAGAGAAAGTGGAATAGAAGGGCAGACGAGGGCATCTACCACCCACCTAAAATATTAGCCAAGGAAATGTTTTTGGAATCCTATGTTTTATTTTCATCATATTTTAATAGCGAATGACCTATATAAATTGTCAATTATAAAAGAGATAATCCCGAATCAAGTTTGGAATAACAATAATATAAATATTTGAATATATGTTTCAAGACCCTTCGGCTTCGCTCAGGGTGACTTGAAATCAAATAACTGGGTAGCTCACTCCTTGGTGTGAGTATCTATTCCAAAATTTATGATAAAAAAAAGCCCGATATTAATCGGGCTTTTTTTTAAAAGAGAAAATTAGTACTGTTATTTTTCAATAGGCTTTGCATCTGGAAATTTTCGGACTTGTCTAATAATTTCTTTTCCAATTGTATTGAGGTCTATGTTTTCATCTTCTATAATTCCTCCGACCGGAGTGGGGTCACCTGTTCCTACATACACTCTTCTGAAATTTGAACTGGTTTTAGAATGAAATTCTCCCAATAAACCATTACCGTCTAAGTTCGGAGCGTCACCGTCTCCAGGACCGGTAACAGCAACTATATAAATGCGATAATATCCGTCATAGATATTTGTATAAGTAGGGATGTTGTATATAGTATCTGTTACGCTTAAGTATTCATGATTGCTTACATAAGTACCTGCGGAATCTTTGTAATATCGAATATATAGTCCATACCAATCGGCGTTCGGGACAGAATTCCATATTATATCTAATGGGTCACCTAAACCAATGGTGTCATCAGCAATAGGTAAGATATAATTAGGTTTATCATCTTGCCTATTTAGAAGTTTCATAGAAACTGATACACTTGAATTATTTCGATAAAATGTAATGTCATACATATCACCGGAAGAAAATCTTAGGGAATCAGCAGAATTTCTATAATATGCATAGTCATAGTTACCATCTCCATAAATATACCAATAATCGTAATCCTCGTTAATGCACAAAGAATCACCGGCAATAATAGAATCAATAGTAAAGGTACTGTTTGTCATCGGAAATATATCTGCAGAAAATCTAATTTCAGGATTGGTATATGCTTGTCCTATAATCCATCCCTGGGCAGTTGCGGCAGCTGTTATTTTGTCATCATCGGAACAGCCAACTATGAAAAGAGCCGAGATTGCAACCAACAATAATAATATAATTGATATTTTTTTCATTTTATCCTCGATTCTTAATGGTTATCTTTTTTTAAAGTGTGACCGGTAAAATAATCCATCATCATTCTTGAAGCTTTCTGTGGAGTTATTTCAGGTTCTTCCGGGAAGTTGGCACTAGTTGTTGTTGAGCCGGTTCCTACATATACACGACGGAATTCTGATGTAGTATAGCTATGGAGTTCACCTAACAACCCGGCACCATCAAGATTTAAAGGATCTCCTTCAGTCGGGCCGTTAACTGCTATTAAGTAGATTCTGTAATATCCATTAAAAACATTTTCAGAACCGGGTATTGTAAATGTAGTATCTGAAACTGATTTATATGTACGTGTAGTTACAGCTGTACCGGAGGAATCTTTATAGTAACGATAACTAATTCCATACCAATCAGCATCCTGATTATTATTCCATATTATATTTATCGGAGTACCTAATGAAACGGTATCATTAGATATTGGTAAAATATAGTTTGGTCCTATAGTATAATCTAAAAGACGGACTTGCACAGAAGTCATTGTATTGTTGCGATAAAATACAACTTCTGCGGTATCTCCCGGCTGATAGTTTGTAGAATCAGAGTATAATGATGCCCATTGATAGTTGTCATCTCCATATACATTCCAATATGAATCATCTCTGTAATCAGCTATAGAATCGTTTGTAACGATTGAATCAATTGTAAAGCCGTTATTTGTCATAGGCATAATATCAGCATAAAAATCAAACTGAGGGTATAAGTTTACATATCCTATCAAATAACCTTGAGCAGCAGCAGCAGCGATTGTTTTGTCATCATCTGAACAGCCGATAAACAAAGATACCATGAGTATCAGCAGTAGAAACGAAATCAAAAGACCTTTTTTCATAAAAATCCTCTCTGTTTTATTGAATTTAGAACTCTACGTTTAAATTATCTATACTTCTTATAAAATGAAATTTAACAATAAATTAAACATAATAGCAATAAAAAAATAGAAAATGTATAATTTTTTATATTTATCGTACTAATAAAATTTGAGATATAAACTCTTTCAACTTGACATGATACGAGCCAAATCTCATATTCTTAGTGAGATGTTTTAACATATTATAACAATATTGTAGGTAGATATGAAAATTCTTGTTGCAGCTTTATTTTTAACATTTTGCGGTACATTAGTATATGCTGATGATTCTTTGGATCTGGCTAGCAACGCAGATACAACTGCTCAACTTGATTCTGCAACAGTAATATCGAATTCTTTATATCCCATGTCCCTGGAAAGAAAAGAAAAACTGGTTTCGTATTCACAGTTCAAAAATGTTTGGCGGTTTGTTGATTTTTTTATTTCACTCGGTATTTTGTTTTTAATTCTTTTTACTGGGTGGTCAGCTAAGCTTCGCACGTATGTCGAAAAAATTCCCAACAAATTTTTTGCTTTATGGGCATTTGCGGTGTTATTCTTTGCATTGGAATATCTATTATCACTTCCCTTTCAAATCTATCGAAGGTTCTTAGTCGAAGGTGAATTCGGCTTTATTAATCAAACTTTTTTTGAGTGGCTTTCAGAAGACCTGCTTGGATTAGGTTTGTATATGTTAATAGCAATAATTCCTATTTTCTCTTTATATAGGCTTATCAAAAAAACATCATTTTGGTGGCTGCAGTTTACTTTGGGGGCTATACCGTTTATGATAATTATGATGGTAATCGGTCCGATTTTTATCTCTCCGCTTTTTAATGATTTTAACGAGCTTGAGAACAAAGAACTAAAATCTGAAATTCATAATTTAGCAGAAAAGTCAGGTATAGAGGGTTCCGATATTTTTCAAGTCAACACCTCAAAGCAATCATCCAAAATTAATGCTTACGTTACCGGAATGTTTAATTCTAAACGTATTGTACTGACTGATAATTTGATTAATAACTTTACTACGAACGAAATCAAATTTGTCATGGGACATGAGATGGGTCATTATGTGCAGAACCATATTTGGAAAGGTCTCTTTGCCGCAATTTTTGTTCTTGCGATTGCTCTTTGGCTAACAGGTTTAACTATTCAGAAATTTATCGATAAGTATAAACATAGATTACAATTTGATAGTTTATCCGACTGGGCATCATTGCCGTTATTATTAATTTATATGTCAATAATAATGTTTATGTTTAATCCTGTTATGAATTCACTCAGTCGGTATCATGAACATCAGTCAGATATTTACGGTATGGAAATCACCGATGTCACCGGTGAAGAAGCTGCGACAGCATTTGATAAGCTGTCAGTTTATAACTTGGCAAACCCTGATCCACACCCAGTTATTGAATTCTGGTTTTATTCACATCCGTCAATAAAAAAACGGATGGAGTTTGTAAGGAATTATCGTCGATAACAAAATTTAATCGGATGGTTATTTTATAGGGAGAGTAGGTTGAGTTTGAAAAAGTATATTTTTTTGTTAGTTTTTTTCTTGTCTGTTGGTAACGGATCTGTTTTTTCGGCTGATGCCGATGCTCTTTCTAAACTTTATAATCAGTTATATTTTCCAGAATTAGATATTTCTCAAACATATAATATCGTAAATGATACTATTTATCATCAGGATGCTGCATTTGTTTTAGATTCCGGACGGATAGCTTTTTATCAACCTATACAATTTGAAAACGATTCAATTGTTTTTGGTGCTTATTTTGAGGGGAAAGGGCATTTATTATTTGAACCGTTAGTTCAAATGGAACGTGACCAACTGAAACGGTCTTTCCAATCGGACTCATTATATAAAGCATTTGATAAGATAGTTTTTTTCTTTGCTCCACAAATATATGACTCATTACAAAAGCGTATAATCCTTTCCAAACAGCAATTTACCGGCAAAAACAAGAAAAAAGCAAAAGAACTACATCGAACAATTCTATCCGATTCTGATTTTTTATATACTTTTGAACTATTGCGAAATCTTACCTCTCCTTTCGGGAAACCTTATCTGATAGCATGCTTACAAGTCAAAAATGATATAAGATTGATGTATATGTTTAATTCTTATTTAAGAGAAGAAATACGTTTTTGGAAATATGTTTGGCAGCCGGGTTCCTCACTTATGGAACAGGTTTCAAGCTATTCACAATACAGTAATGATGCCTCATACTATACTATTAACGGTCGAAAAAAAGCTCAAATTGATGTTTTACATTATGATATTAGTTCAGAAATTAACCGTAAAGGTGTACTGCACAGCAAGGCATCTCTAAGAGCAAATGTAATCTCGGGACCGTTTCAATTATTACAGTTTAATATCCTTCCGACTCTTTCAATAGATTCTATTATTGATAAAACAGGTAAACCGGTTCTTTTTGAAAGAGAAAAAATGAAAGTAGCCTTTAAGAAATGGGAATCAAGGCAGTTTGTACTTTTTTTAAATGAAGAGATCTTTTTCAAAGATACTCTTGAACTAACTTTTTATTATACCGGAGAAATTGCTGAAAAAAATCTGGGGGAATATTATGTCTATGCAGGTGCCGATTGGTATCCGTCTTATGGGTTCAGCGACCGTGCGACATTTGAATTAACATTTAAAACTGATCAGCAATATACTTTTACCTCATGCGGGTATTTACAGGATAAGCGAACAATCGGTGATACTCTGATTACGAGATGGTCTGTAAAACCTGAAGCAAAAAATGTCTCATTTAATATAGGAAATTTAAAAAGGTATCTGTTTGATGAAAAAGATGTTGTCCCTACCGAAATATATTTTTCAAAAGAGCTCCATGCCGATATCGCCAATTCTCTTTCCCGCGATATGGTCAGAATCGGCAAAGATATGGAAAAACAGGTAGCCGAGGATATTATGAATTCTATGAGAGTTTATAATCATTATTTCGGTAAATATCCCTATCAAAAAATAACAGTCGGTGAAATTTTGGCGACTCACGGTGAAGCATTTCCGGGATTTGTTCATTTGGGATACAGTACCTGGATAAATACCGATGCATGGGGGAATGACAGACTTTTTCGAGCACATGAAGTAGCTCATCAATGGTGGGGAGTCGGAGTCGGATATGAGACATACCATGATCAATGGCTCTCAGAGGGGTTTTCTGAGTATTCGGCATTGGTTTATTACCAGGCAGTAGAGGGGAATAAAAAGTTTATAAACAAACTAAAAGAACTTCGGAATAATATATTTTCAGTACGTAAATATCTTTTTTCTTCAGGTGAGGAATTCGGTCCGATTGCTTTGGGTTACCGTACTTCAAGTACAAATACAGCCGGCGACTATAGTTTGATTATATATAAAAAAGGTGCTTTTGTTTTACATATGCTGCGGAATATGATGATAGATCTGAAAACGATGAATGAAGATAATTTTTTTAATATGTTAAAAGAATTTTACGGGTCAAATCGAGGCAAAGAAGTTACGACACAAGATTTCAAAGTTGTAGCTGAAAAATATTCCGGTATTTCACTTGATTGGTTTTTCGACCAATGGGTTTTTAATAATTATCTTCCCGAGTATGAATTCTCTTATGAATTAGTGCATAATGATTCTACAAAACTTCTTGATGCTAAATGCAGAATTATTACCAAGGGGGTTCCTGTTGATTTTAAGATGTATATGCCTCTTGAAATACAATTTGATGAAAAATCAAAAGCATACTTAAGACTGCTTATAAATTCTAATGATTACGAATTTGACATTCCCGGTTTATCAAAAAGACCCAAAAAGTTGATTTTAAATCCATTTGAGTCTGTTTTAGCTAAAATTAAGCAATAAAGTTTAAGGAAACAGTTCTAAGCTTGGAGCGAATAAGTCTACTATAGCTTAGTTTTTGTCTAAAAAGGGAGTTTTTACCCTTGACGTAAGCTATTTTAAACAGTACTTTAATTGTGTACGAAGTGGGTATAAGATAATTTAATTATCACAAAATGTTTGCGGCTACAACCCACTTTAGATTCTAACGATATTAGGTGAAGGAGCATTTTATAGGTTGCTAGTTAATGCCATTCTAAAATATAAATCTATTATAATCTAAATAAGCTTTTATCTCTTTTTTTATAAAGAGTATTAATTTTTGTAAACTATAATTTCTATTGGGAAAAAAATGATCAGAAAAGTAATATTATTATCTGTTCTCGTTTTAATGTTTGCGGTGGGTTCCGGGTTTGCTCAAAAAAATATGAATTCGATTTCTTCATTTTATAATCCTTATAACAACACTCCACCGGGATCTCCTCCTAATTACAATCTAATAGATTCAACATATTTTCACGGAGTTCCTCAACTGCCGGAACCGCTAACAAATAATGCCGGCGGTTTTTATATCTTTAATGATACCGCCGAAGGTAAATGGTTTATTGCAAACTATTTATATTCAAAAGGTAAATCCTTAGAACAATTTCACGGTTCAATTTTAGTTACTCTTACTCAGCCACCTGCTCCAAATGTCAATATATGGAGTAATGGGTTTGAGCTATCATCAGATTTAAAGCAAAATGACCGTTGGGGCTGGGTAAAATGGCCCGATAGTATTGCCCCAAATTTATATGAAATCTGGTGGGATATTACTATTGATTATGCAAAGAAAAAAGATACCGGTGACTATAGAGATACATTAGGTATTGAAGTCGCAGGTTGTGCAGTTGATTTTAATATTTGGTCTTCCGGACATGACAATCCGTTTGATGAAACTCAGATTTATCTAGGCGATGATATGATACCTTTATCTGATATTCCCGGTTTTTCTGATACTTACTCCGGTATTACCGACCAATATCAGTTTAATGACCCTGAAAAAGATCCTAATCCAAGTGTATTTACTCCAAAAAATCTTCCCGGTGCCTCATATAATAAAAACGGCATGATATCAACCGGGTCACCTTATGGCGATATGTACAGCGGTTCATTTGCTTATGATGCAAACGGTATTCAATTTTCTACTTTATTCTGTCCGACAAATGCCGGTGAACCAAATTTTGTTGAATGTGAAGACGAAGATGAAGGTGATCATCATGACGATGATGGTGACCATGACGACCACGAAGATGATGACGAGGAAGATGATGATGACCATGACGGAGAAGATGATGAAGATGAAGATAATTGTGCAAGAAGTTACATTCTCTGTGCAGGCGAAAGTATTATTGACACTATAATTGTTACTGATCCTGACGATGATGACTCTTTATCTATAACAATTTATTCCGGTCCCGGAACTATAGTATGTGACAGTATCAGCTCACCTTCCAACTGTGTTTTTGAATTTACTCCTGATACATCGGGTGAATATACAATCGTCTTCTCAGTAAATGATGATGATGACGAGCACGACGGTGACGACGATGATGATACAATGGAAGTTGTTTATTATGTTACTATCAGTTCTCCTCCTACGGTTGAACTTCCGGCTGACAGTTCGTATTTTCTCTGTCAATTATCTGAAATTTGTTTACCTATTACACTAAATGATGTTGACTGTGATATTACTTCTGTATCAACAAACATAGGATTGTTTACAGGTTCTATTGTTGGGTTTGACCAAGTTGCTTCTATAAACAGTCTTGGCGGTACAGTTACTCAA
Organism: Candidatus Zixiibacteriota bacterium; assembly: GCA_024276275.1. Taxonomy (GTDB): domain Bacteria; phylum Zixibacteria; class MSB-5A5; order GN15; family FEB-12; genus QQUK01. Next base: position 13,763 of record JAJRXM010000022.1, on the reverse strand, counting down.
GTAGGAGGCGGAGCTCCGGGAACGATTTTAACAAATAATTCCGATTTTGTTTCACCTCTTAATTCATTGTCAGGTGTCAGTGTTGTTTTACCTGATTTCATCTTTGCCGATTCTATTTCAGATTATGGAACTCTTCCGTCTGACTCAACATTAGCAAACTCTCCTTTTTATATGCTTTCCTCTCCGACAAGTTTATCATATACTCTTTCCGGTTTTGGGGGACCTGACGGTGGCCCTGGAAACGGAGCTGTAACTTTTAACAACGGCGATTACTGTACTATCGGTTTCACAGAGTATGTTGCATCTTGCTACGGTTCTAATTCTGATTTTGTTCTATTTACAAACGCAGATAACGGCGGAAATGCTGATATCATTTTTATCCTGAATGATTCTACTGTCTTTACCGTAAATAAAAATTTTAGCACCGGAGCAGCAGGTTCCGGTAACGGCGGTGTTTATATTGATTTACCTGACGGTATAATATTTAACATGGTTCAAATAGTTTGTCAAACCTCTTCGTTTGAAATTGATGCGGTTGCTGCTCGTAATACTCAGTCAACAGGTGCCTCTGAACTCTGTTTTACTCCTGATACTGCCGGAGTCTATGAAATAATTGTTACTGCCACTGATACTTGTGGTTCTACAGGTGTTGATACAATGCTTGTAACTGTCTCAATGGGAAACGCTCCAATTGCTAATGCAGGGAATGATTTTACTCAAGACCTTTGTACCTTAGCTGAAGTTTGTTTTGGTGTTAGTTTTTCAGATATTGATAACGACATAGTTCTTACAGAACTTATTTCACCGATTGGAACTTTAACAGGTAACCAAGTTTGTTTTACTCCGACAATATCCGGTGACTATTCATTTATCATTCGTGCGGTAGATTCATGTGGGGCAGAGGGTCTTGATACAGTAGTTGTTACTATAAATACAAATAATGCTCCGACCGCTATACAGCCTGATTCAGTAACGCTGTTCTTATGTGATGTTACTCAGATTTGTAATTTACTTTCGGCATCAGATGCCGACGGTGACTCTTTGACATGGTCGCATATATCAGGTGTCGGGTCTATAACCACATCAGGGAATTTTTGTTTTACTCCGACAGCAACCGGTATATACGAAGCTGTTGTGGCAGTTGCTGACCCATGTGGTGATGCTGATACCGTATCATTATATTACGATATAACGCTCAATTCTGCTCCGATTGCTGTTGACCTGCCTACTTCGACAGATCTGTTTCTCTGTCAATCAGAACAAATTTGTTACCAGTTTACCGCAAACGATGTTGACGGTGTCAATCTGAATTGGTCGATGCTTTCAGGTTCTGACGGTTCTATTACCTCAGAAGGTCTGTGGTGCTTTACTCCGACTACAAACGGAACTTATACAATCTCTGCTGTAGTTACAGATTCGTGTGGTCTTGCTGATACAACATCTAACACTTATAATGTCATTCTCAATGATGCTCCTCTAGTAACTTTAGGAGCTGATACTGCTTATACAATCTGTTTGACTGACCAAATATGTCTTGATTATACGGTTTCTGATAATCAAGGGATTGATATGTTGACAGAAACAATGCTTTCCGGGTTTGGAACACTTGATACTTCTGCCAACCAAATCTGTTTTGCTCCTGCCTCTGCAGGCCTATATCAATTTATCATGTCGGTTTCTGATTCATGCGGAGCAACTTCGGTTGATACTATAGATATTACGGTATCACTTGGTGAGATTGCTGCTATCAGTTGTCCTGTTGATACTATAGATGTAAATATTTGTGCTGCTGATACTGTTTGTCAGATGATAGGTATCAGTCCAAATTCAGCAACAGTTACATCATCACTAGGTACTTACAACAACGGTGAACTTTGTTTCTTTGCGGATACATCGGGCATGTATACCGCTTCTATAGTTGCCGATGAATCATGCGGTGCTGACACATGCGAAGTTGTCTTTAATGTCGTCATCGGTACAGCCGCTCAAATAAGTTGTCCTTCACCTCAGGATATATTTATCTGTGCTTCTGATTCCGTTTGTATTCCGATAGGGGTTAACGGTTCGGGAGTCTCTGTTACGGTTTCTCCGTCAGCTTCATATCAGTCGGGAAATATCTGTTTTGCTGCCGATACATCGGGACAATATGAATTTACAGTTGTTGCTGTTACTGGTTGTGGTGCCGATACTTGTGTTGTTACAGCAAACGTTGTTGTGAATTCCGCACCTGTTGCGGTTGATCCTCCGGCAACGATTGATACTTTCCTTTGTGTCGATCAATCTGTGTGTTATCAGTTTACTGCCAACGATGCCGATGGTTCTGCATTAACTTGGGCTAAACTCTCAGGTGTCGGTACGGTTTCATCCAGTGGTCAATTCTGCTTTACAAGTTCAGGTGCAGGCAGCTATTCTGTTTCTGCGGTAGTCTCTGATTCTTGCGGTATGGCAGATACGGTAAGTATATCTTATAATGTATCGCTTAATACAGAACCGTCTATTGCTCTTGCCAACGATACGACTATCTTCTTGTGCAATTCTCAATCGGTATGTGTACCTTATGTAGTTTCTGACATTGACAATAATATTAATTCAATAGATTTACTTGTCGGAAACGGTATTGTTGACACTATGAATACGAATCTCTGTTTTTATCCGACAAAAGCAGGTACCTATCAATTTGTTGCCCGAGTAACTGATGATTGCGGAATGGAATCTGTAGATACTGTTAATATAACAGTTGCTTTTAATACTGCTCCGACTGTTGATGCGGGTAACGACCAAAATCTTTCCTTGTGTGCTCCTACTCAAATTTGTCAAACGGTAACTGCTGCAGATGCTGACGGAAATCTTCAGTTGTTGGAAATGACAGAGGGTGTCGGAACTTTCTTAAACGGCGAACTATGTTTTACCCCTGATTCAAATTTATGTTATGAATTTATATTCCGTGCTGTTGATGATTGTGGAATCGAAGGTGTTGACACTCTTATTATTTGTGTTGACCTAAACAATGCTCCGATAGCAGATGCCGGAGTTGACCAGTCTGTTTTCCAATGTACTCCTGCTGAAATTTGTCTTCCTGTTTCCTGCTCAGACATTGACGGTAACTTGGCAAGTTGTAACCTTCTGACTCCAGTCGGTACTTATAACGGTAGTTCGATATGCTTTACACCGGACACAAGCGGTATATATACATTTATACTCCAATCAGTTGATGATTGCGGGCTGACAAATGAAGATACTGTTTTAGTTGATGTAACTTTAAATTTTGCTCCAATTTGTAACGTTCCGGCGGATACTGTAATTAACTAATGCGACCTTTCAGCAGTTTGTTTGCCGTTGTCAGGTTCTGATATTGATAATAATTTAGATTACACTCAAATAATTTCCGGACCGGGTACCTTGAACAATGGCAATTGGTGCTATACTCCTACATCAAGTCAGGTAGTAACGGTAGTTGTCGAATCTGTTGACTCCTGTGGTGCTGTCAGTCAGGCAACATTTACAGTTGAATTTAAAATAAACCAACCTCCGTCTATCGCATTTCCGGTAAATCAAAATCCGGTAAATACATTTGGATATACTGCCGACTATTTCCTCTGTACCTCTTCAGAGATTTGTTTAAGCTATGCAGTTTCCGATCCGGATGATCCCCAGAATAAAACTATCTCATTAGTTTCCGGCTACGGTACACTTGATGAACCGAATAACCAAGTTTGTTTCACTCCTGATACGTCAGGTATCTATACATTTATTCTCGATGTCACTGATGATTGCGGTGCATCAGCCTCGGACACTGCTGTTATTACTGTTGTATTGAATACTGCTCCGACCGTAACTATGGATGCTGACCAAACCGTAGAACTATGTCAGTCCCAACAAGTCTGTGTTAATGCTACAGCCTTTGACATTGATAACAATCTTGCCACAGTAAACTTTACCGGTAGTGGAGTCTATGACGGTTCTACAATCTGCTTTACACCTCTTACTTCAGGAGTTTACCCGTTTGTTCTCGAGGCGACCGATGATTGTGGTGTTGTAACTGCCGATACTGTGACAATTACGGTAGTTCTCAATAACGCTCCGGTTGTTCAGTTTGACCCTCTCAATGATACTTCACTGTGTGCTCCGACTCAAATTTGTGTCGGCTATGCTTCTTCTGACCCTGACGGATTACTCGGTATGACAGAGCAAATGGTAGCAGGCTTTGGTTCTATTGATACGTTAAACAATCAAATTTGCTTTACACCTACTACAGACGGCAGTTATGAATTTATAGTTGCGGTTACTGATTCTTGCGGAAGCACCGCATTAGATACTGTTTCCATGCAAGTTAGTTTTGGTGAGTCTGCCTCTATCAGTTGTCCTACTGCTCCGATTGATATAAATCTTTGTGCGGCTGATGTCGTTTGTCAAATGATAGATGTTCTCCCTGCCTCAGCTACTGTAACAACATCGTTCGGTACTTACACAAACGGCGAACTCTGTTTTAACGCCGATACCTCGGGTGTGTATGTTATTACATTGATTGCAGATGAAGCTTGTGGTTCCGATACATGTGAAATTATCTTTAATGTAAACATCGGTTCAACTGTTTCTATAAACTGCCCGGCACCTCAGTCGATGTTGGTATGTGCGGCTGATTCAATTTGTATCCCGGTCGGTATAAATGGCTCTGCTGTTTCGGTTTCAGTCTCACCTTTTGGTACTTACCAATCAGGTAATATCTGTTTCCCTGCTGATACATCGGGTCTTTATGAAATATCAATAGTAGCTACAACGCCATGCGGTTCTGACTCATGTGTCGTAGTAGTCGATGTTGTTATTAACGACAACCCTGTTGCGGTTGACCCATCTGGTCCTGCTCCACCTGTTTATAATGCCACAGCGATTGATACATTCATTTGTAACCCGGATCAAATATGTTATCAGTTTACGGCAACAGATGTAAACGGCGGTACTTTGATTTGGTCGAAACTTTCCGGTGACGGAACAGTTACCGCAAACGGTCTCTGGTGTTTTAATGCCGCCAATAATATTTACACAATAAACCCTAGTACGAGCTATACTGTTAGTGCTGTTGTTACTGACTCATGTGGTGCGGAAGATACACTTAGCTTAACCTATAATGTCAATATAAATTCACCGCCTGTTGTAACAATTGGAACTGTTGCTTTTAATGCAGGTGTTACATCTACATTTGGAAACAGTAATTCAGTACAAGTATGTAGTGGAACGAATCTATGTCTAAACTATACAGCAACAGATGTTGATAATAATATAGCTACAGAAACATTGCTCTCTGCTTTTGGAACTATTAATACTGTTGATAAAAAAGTATGCTTTACTCCTGATACCTCGGGAACCTATCTGTTTGTTGTTCAGGCGACAGATTCCTGCGGAGCGACAGGTATTGACTCATTATACCTGACAGTTCAGTTTAATGACGCTCCTATTGTAAATGCCGGTGCCGATGATTCACTTTTCTTATGTGATAATGCCCAACTTTGTTGGGGTGTCTCTGTTACCGATATTGATAATAATATAGACAGTATTTATATTGTTTCTTCGATTGGAACTTATGCTAATTCTACTATCTGTTTCACTCCTGATACTGTGGGAGTTTATACGTTTATCCTGAGAGCTGTTGATGCTTGTGGATTAACAGATGAAGATACGGTTTCTATTACAGTCGCATTAAATTCTCCACCGGTTTGTATTATTCCGAATGATACTACTTTATTCCAATGTACTCCGACTGAGATTAGACTCCCGATTAACTCATCGGATATAGATAATAACTTTGACCATTATGAAATTCTAGCCGGAGCAGGTTCAATTGTCGGAAATGAATGGGTCTACACACCTACATCGGATCAATCTGTTATGGTAAAAATAATGGGTGTTGATTCCTGCGGTTCTGTCTGTATTGATTCATTTACCGTTTCGCTTGAAATAAATGATCCGCCTGTCGTAAGTGCGGGTGATGACTTCACTCAGTTCCTTTGTGATGTACAAGAAATTTGTTTCCCGATAACATTCTCTGACCCGAATAATAATTTTGACTTTGTACAGCTTGTTTCTAATGTCGGAACTTTAAATACATCTACAAATGAAATTTGTTTTACTCCATCGGCAACTGACGGACAAAACTACGGTTTTGTTCTACGTGGGGTAGACCAATGCGGTGCCGAAGCTTTTGATACTGTTTTTGTTACGGTCGACTATAACGAACAACCGACATTTAACTTCCCGTCCAGTTTTGTAATCTATCAGGATGAGCCGGGTCAGGTTTGTTTTGATATTAACTCATCTGATGCCGACAGTAATCTAACAAATATTACTGTCTCGCCGTCCGGTTCATATAATCAATTAACAGACCAAGTTTGTTTTATCGCAGACACCTCAGGTGAGTATTGTTTAACTGTAACAGCAATTGATGATTGCGGTAGTGTTATTTCTCAAAATATCTGTATTACTATTCAAATTGATGAGTGCTTCCTACTGCAAATAGATAAAACACATGCAACTTTCCAAGGTCAGTTTGAAACAGTAAAAATTAACTACGACTGTTCAGCAAAAGAGATCGGTGGATTTGATTTGTTACTCGGTTATGACCAATCTGCTATTTCTGTCGGCGATGTTCGCCCGGGTGATCTCTTTACTAATTGCGGATGGGAATACTTTACCTATCGCTTTGGACCTGACGGTAACTGCGGTACAGGCTGTCCTTCCGGTGTCTTAAGAGTTATCGGAATTGCCGAAACCAACAACGGCGGTTATCACCCTGATTGTTTCCTTAATTCAGCTATGGGAGATTTGGTACAGGTTGATTTCTTTGTTTCAAATGACAGAACTTTGGAATGTCAATACGTACCTATCAATTTCTTCTGGTTTGATTGCGGCGATAACACTCTATCATCGAAATTGGGTGATACCCTTTGGATGTCTCGTGATGTATTCGGTTATGAAGGCAACACGATGACCGATAATTCGCATGGATGCCCGGGTTACTACGGTGCCGATGATTACTGTATGATCGGTGGCGGAGAACCGGGTAAAATGCCTATCAGATGTGTTGATTTCACTAACGGAGGTATTGATATCGTCTGTGCTGACTCAATTGATGCTGCCGGTGATATAAACCTAAATGAAATTACCTATGAAATAGCCGATGCCGTTCTTTACTCTAACTATTTTGTCTATGGAATCTCTGTCTTTACAGTTAATATAGAGGGACAGATTGCAGCATCGGATGTAAACAAAGACGGTCTGACACTTTCTGTTGCCGATTTAGTTTACTTGATTAGAGTTATTGTCGGAGATGCCTTACCGTTTGCGAAACTCTATCCTGCGGATGATCCTGAAACAGAGTTTACCATACAAAACGATGAACTGCATATAACGCAAACCGACGATGCTATCGGTGCCGTTGCACTTCTCATTGAAGGTGACGCCAACCCGACACTTATTGGTGATGCGGTCAATATGGAAATCAATTATAATTTTGACGGTGAGTTTACGAAAGTTATAATTTACTCTCTTGACGGTAAAGCAAATCTGTCAGAAGGACAACTCTTGAAACTAAACGGTAATGCAAAAATAACCGAAATTGATGTCGGAAGTAAAACAGGGTATGTCATGTTAGCCAAACTAAACAGCTTGCCTGATAAATTTGAACTGATACAGAATTATCCGAACCCGTTTAACCCGACTACAACAATCAAATTCGGACTTCCGACTGCCTCAAAATGGGAATTAGTTGTTTATAATATTTTAGGACAAGAAGTTCAATCATTTGAAAATGATTCAGAAGCAGGATTCATAGAAATAGAGTGGGATGCCTCTAAGTACGCCTCTGGGGTGTATTTCTATCGTCTGAGGGCTGGAGAATTCAGCGACACCAAAAAAATGGTTTTGTTGAAATAATTTTTCTTCAGTAACTCCAAAAACAAAAGACCCGTGCTGCATGACGGGTTTTTTGTTATATATGAGATCCTTATTTATCATTTGTTTTTATAATTGATTTCCCCTCTTTTAAGAGGGGATTAAGGGGTGTGTTAATATTTTACTTCCTATGTAAATCCACAACCGTTGCTCCCCAACCTCCGCCGGTTCCGCTTTCTTGGTAGAACTCTTTCACCGATGTATGCTCTGCAAGAACTGCATGTACAATATCCCGTTTGACACCGATTCCTTTACCGTGTACTATACGAAGTTTATAAATCTTTTTCTCAAGACAGACTCGTATATATTCAAGCAAAACATCTTTTGTATCTTTCGGTGCAAAATGATGTAAATCAAGGGTCCCGTCAATTGGATATTCATGCGGTTGTTGGTTATCGTCGGTCATTGTAGTAATATAATCCTTGTTTAGTTTAATCAACCTTATCTTATCGAATAGTACTCCATAATTCTCTTGAACTCCTCTCCGGCAAAGCCGGAGACCAGAACAGAAACATATTTGGGCAACTTTTAGAATAGTCTAAGTATTCTCCCATAATGTCATTCCCAACTTGATTGGGAATCCAGAAGTGTCAAGTTATGACGGTTCCTGAAGCCATGAAGTGGGTTTGTGAACCGACATTGTCTATTGTGACACAACCTCTTGTCGAAATATGCTCTAAATAGTTTTCCCTTTTTCAAGAGGGGATATTAAGGGGTGTGTTTATTAATTTTCTCAAATAATTCAACAAACATACATTTAACTTTTCCAAGTACTCCTTGTAAATATAATTTATTCAAAAAGATATAATTCCTATCATAACTATCTGTATTTATAATTACCCCAGAACGTACCGACTTATAATAAGGATCCATTCCTGTTTTATTTTCTTCAAAATTACTTAACAAGTCTATAAGTGCTGTTTTGTCTTCTTCTGTAAGTAATCCATTTTTATGTGTAATTATATTTCTGACTAAATTTATTAAGGGTAAATCTTTTTCAAAAAAACGAGGTAACTTGATATTCAATTCTTGTTCAAGATATAACCCATGTTTTTTGATATTAGAAGGGTTTTTACCATCACTATCTTTAATTTTCTTTATTCTTTTTTCAAGAGTTTTAGTATTATCTATTTCACTCTCCAGTTTTAATTCGTAAATGAAATTACAAATTTCGTACATGCTACTTTCTATTATTGAATTTAATGAAACACATAATCCATATCTTGCCGCAGGTGCTAATTCTTCTGACAGATTAAAATTATTTAAGGAAGTAATTGCTTGGTAAAGTTCCTTGTTCGCTTCTGTTTCGTTCTCAAATCTCTCATTATCTCTATCTATATTTTCTTGTTTTTTGTCATCAAATAATTTTTCAACCATCTTATTTAACGCATCAAAATTTTTTAAAAGATCAAAACAATCTTCTTGTAATTGTATAAATTTTTTCATATTGCTTTTTTATTTATTTTAGAATTATCGAGATTTGTTTTCTATTTCTTTATTGATTTGATCATAGAGTTCTTTAGCTCGTGCTTGTCCTTTTTCCAATCCCTCCGGTGAAAGTTCTTTAGCAATTAAATCACGATTCTTTTTAGAAGTTTCATCACCATTAACTGACGAGAGTGATGTCCAAGCGTATGCTTCAATATAATCCTGAATTACTCCTTTACCAAAATAGTAAAATGAGCCTATTTGAGATTGAGCTTCAGCAATACCCATTTCAGCTGCTTTTTTGAACCAGTAAAGAGGGGAGCTACCATATCATCTTTAGTAACTCCTTGACCATTGGCATAAATCACTCCTATGTTATATTGAATACGAGCTAGTTTCTGTTTAGCATATTTTTTCGCCGACTTAATTTCTTCCTCATTAAAATAATCTTGTAAACCTGACATAAGTGAACTATCTAGTCCTTGCTTTGCTACCTTTTCATACCATTTTAAAGCTTCTTTATAGTTTTGAGGAACTCCTTTACCTAAGTAATACGTATCACCCAAAAGAGATTGAGCATTAGCGTAACCCTGCTCTGCAGACTTTTTGAACCATTTAATAGCTTCTTTGTTATCCTGTGTAACTCCTCTACCTGAAGCATACATAACTCCTAAGATAAATTGTGCTTCATCGAGTCCTTGTACAAAAATTGTTTGCTCAGCAGCTTTTTGAAACCATTTGAAAGCTTCCTTATAATCCAGTGGAACTCCATAACCGTTGACATATAAGAGACCCAAAAAATATTGTGCCAACTTTACAACTGGGTCAAAATAGAGTCCATCCTGTGCTTTTTGAAACAATTTGAATGCTTCTTTATAATCCTGTGTTATCGCCTTACCAAAGTAATACATCAATCCTAATTTAAATTCAGCCTCAGATCGACCATGTTCAGCAGCTTTTTTATACCATTTGAAAGCTTTTTTCTTATCATGTGGCATTCCTTCGTCAGTATAAAATATATTCCATAACTTTAGTTGAGCATCATAATAACCCTGATCCGCAGCTTTTTTATACCATAAAATAGCTTTATTATAATCTTGCGGGACTCCCACACTATCATAATACATATTACCTAATTCAAATTGAGCTTCAGCAAAACCTTGAATAGCTGCTTTTTTATACCATTTATAAGCTTCTTTGTAATCTTGAGGGGTATCGTCATCATCTTTATATGTAAATCCTAACATATTTTGAGCTTTAGAGTTACCTTGTTCAGCTGCTTTTTTCAGCCATTTAATAGCTTTCTTGTAGTCTTTGGTAACTCCAATTCCATAATAATAATTACTCCCTAACTCATATTGAGCTTCAGCCTCACCCTTGTTAGCAAGATTAAGCAAAGAGTCAGCTTGCAGATTTTTATCAACTAATAAAGGATTCTTTAATAGAAGGTTATTGTATAGTTTTTTCGATATTGTATCCGAAGCAACATCGGATGAATCTCCTTGAGCAATTACTGATGTTGAAAGTAATATCAATAATATGATTATTTTTTTCAAAATAACTCCAATCAAAAAATGTTTATATAAGCATAATAAATTATTATTTATGTTCAAACTATTCAAATATACACTACATCACTGACAGGTAGTGTCAGTTTATTATTTATCTTTCAAGATTTCTATACATATTGTGCTAATTCTCAAATTACGTTATTACTGTGAAACTGTTATAGTAAAAGGGAAGCAGATGCGCAAAAAGACTACAAAAAATATTAGCAAAAATGGCTTAAGCCATTTTTTTCAGGAAAGCCATTTCGCTATAACCGGTTGTGGGTAATTTGTTTATAGCGAAAAAAGAGAGGAAAAATGTGAATAAAAAGATGTTTTATATACGACTGAACCCATTTTGGAAAACAACAATGTTGGATTCCCAATCAAGTTGGGAATGGTTTATAGGGGTTAGGGGATTAAGGGGTGTGTTATGTTTTATTTTGCATGGTTCTTCGGTTCTACCATGACAGACTTTTCTCTCTCAACAATGACCAAACCCGGTTTTGCTTTTCTCGGTTTGCGTACATATTTTCGTTGTGTATAAATTACAGGAACCATCGTATCATTTCTTGCTTTAGAATGATAGGCAGCTATAGCGGCGGTCTCTGCGATTTCCTGTTTAGACGGTTCGAAATTTTTGTTCGGATATTTCATTACTACATGAGAACCGGCACATTGCTGCGTATGAAACCACAGCTCATACGGCTTACAAAATTCAAAAGTCGTCCGGTCATTATCGGCACCGTCACGCCCGATATAAATCGTTAAACCGGATGTTAGCTGATGCTCCCGATAGGGAAGACGCTCCGCCTGAATCGATTTACTCTGCTCTCTCGGCATGAGTGATGCAATTTCAGATGCATACTTTTCTTTTGTGTTTTGAAACTGAAGTTCCAGCTCGGTCTGTATCTTTTTAATCTGTGCCAGTTCATCGGTCGTGATTTGGAACCGTCGTTTCAGAAGTTCTAAGCCTTCACGCCCTTTACGATGTTTCTTGAAATACCGTTCGGCATTTTCATTTGGCGACAGAGTTACATCGAGCGGTATAGAGATTTCAACTTCGGTAGAATCGAATATATTAGGTAGTGTTATTGATTCCATCCCTTTGCGGATTTTTGAAAAGTTAATTTGCAAAAGTTCTCCATACATTTTGTATGTTTCGTAATCCGATGCTTTGGCAATATCGTTTTGTACATTTTCAATCCGTTTTTGTAATTTTTTAATATGTTTTTTAACGGCTGTGTTAATAATATTTTCTTCATCTACCGTTTCAATTTTACTGTTTTTCCGTTCGGTCATACTCATAACCGCAAGTGATAGGCTTTTGAATTTTTCAGGTTGTGCATCAACCGATGATAACTTAAACGGATATGCCTCGTGCATCCCTTTTACCTGATACAGATAGCCTTTGTCAAACTGCTTAAACGACTCAACTAAATCTTTTAAACCTGTTACGATTTGTTGGGCAATAGTTGAATCAATTTGAGAAACAGGAAGCGGGTCTATTCCGATACGTTTTTGAAGTTCAACCGCCAGAGTGATGTTAAACCCGAGAATATATCTGTCTAAGAAAAAAGTCAGTGCTAAATCTTCCTTTTGTTGACACAGTTTTAAAAATGTCTCAACAGTCAAATCAATTGGACTTAGTCGGTTCGGAAGCGGAGTTATTTCGTACAGCTCATTTTTGGAAATATCTTTTTTACGTAGAGTTGCTTCTTTTTCATTTTTGTTATTTAAAAGCCACATATTTCCGTTTGGACCGAGTGCTTCAAATATCAGAAACTTTGTTTTATCTCTATGCGAGAGAGTAACTTGAACGACACGGTCAAAACCTAATTGTTCAATTTTTACAATTTCGGCACCCTCAAGGGCAAATATCGGCCACGGTTTTTCGCGGGTGGTCAGGTTGATTTTTGACGGTGGAATCAGAAACATCCCGCTTTTAGCAGGATGATAGACAAATGAAAGTGCTAACCGGCTTTTTTTCTTGCAGATAATATATGCCGAGCGTTCTTTTTTATAGAACTCGGTTGATACGATTTTAGCTCCAAGAATCTCTTTATTGAGCTCTTGTACCAAAGAATAAATATGAAATGAAGTTTGCATGGCGACAATATAGAGAATTTAGACAGAAATTAAAATAAAAGAATTAAATAATAATACCGAACATTTATCGCATTCGGGCGTATATTAATTATGACCCTTTAGGGTGGGATGTAAAGGGATCTTACAGATTTTTTATTGTAAAACGGTGATGCATGGATGTGTTACCGTTTTGCTATAAATAACACATTATAGGATATTCTTAACTTACGGCATTGGAACACCCGTGGAGTAATACTAATCTATTTCCCAAACTTCATTTGACAATTGTTTGGCTATATTATTTGCGGCATCTTGCAAAACTTTACTATTCGGAACAAGATAATATCCTGAAGTTGTAGAAGAAGAACGCCATACCATCTGTGGCGTATTATTTATATTCATAATGAACAGTCTTGCTTCCATTTTGTAACTTGCTTTAGAAAGGATTATACCTTTTTGAACAGTTGTTGTAATTTCCCCTGTTGTTTTATTAGTTGTTTCTGAATTTATATTTAATAAATAACCCCATTGAGAAATACTAGTTTGAGCATTAGAATTTGAGGTAGTCTTAACTTTTGTTAGAACTTTATCTGGAGTTATTTGATTATATGAAACCCGGAACTTGTCAATAAAAATGAGACACATTTCTTAATTATTTCTTCTTGAAATTTTCTACAAAATTACATTTTTTTCTGTTTTTACGCAGCTCTCGGTTTATTTATCCAGACTTTTTTCGATAACCGTTTCAATTTCGGT
>JAJRXM010000021.1 GCA_024276275.1 Candidatus Zixiibacteriota bacterium | reverse complement strand
TGTCAGCCGAGTACCTCTTAAGGCATTGAACCGCAGGACGATAGAATCTCTCATTAACGCCGGTGCCTGTGATTCTTTAAAAGGTAATCGAGCCCAAAAAGCTGATGCTGTTGAAGCGATGTTGGAATTTGGGCATAAAGTAGCTCAAAAACATAATTCCCATGACCTTTTTGCTGATTCGGGGGGTACAATAGAAAGAACTGCTCCAATATTAAAAGAGCTTGAGGAGTTGTCAAACAGTCAAAAATTAGCAATGGAAAAAGAGATGCTCGGTTTCTATATTTCTGGGCATCCCCTTGATAGATATAAAGATACGGTAGAATGCTTTACTACTTGTACAATCGGAAATCTGTCCAATATCAAAGATGATACCGATGTTACCGTTGGAGGTATTATTTCTTCTATCAAGACTATGATTGATAAAAAAGGAAACCAAATGGCATTTGCAACGTTAGAAGATTATTCAGGAACTACTGAACTTATTATCTTCTCTAGTTGTTATGAGAAAAACAAAGAATTCATTGATACCGATAAAATGGTGTTGATGTCCGGTCGGGTTTCCACCAGAGAAGGCGAGGCCGCCAAAATAATTGTCAATGAGGCTTTGCCGATGGAAAAACTAACGGAACGATTTAACTGCCAGTTGGTTATAAAGATAGGTGCTGATTGCTCCGATAATACAATAGATAGAGCATTGGAATCACTTACAGAATATAAAGGTCACTCTCCCGTTCTTTTAGCTGCCAGAGAAAACGGTTCGGAAGTATATATCAAATCCGAAAAGTATGCTGTTGATATTAACTTTACACTGCTAAACCGTTTAAAAGAGCTTTTAGGTGAAGATTCTGCCTATTTGAGACCATTAAATAAAAGAGAAACTGTTTAAAACATAAGTAGGATTTCATGAAAATTTTTAAAATCATTCTTCCCGTGTTACTTGTCATTTTTACGATGCAGCTTGCAAATGCTGAAACTCCCGGAACTAAAAAAGATGGTATCAAATGGTATGCATTGGATGAAGCTCTTCCAATGGCAAAAAAACAAAACAAATTTATCTTTATCGATTTCTATACAACCTGGTGTGGATATTGTAAAAAAATGGATAGAGATGTTTTCTCACAAAAAGAAGTTATCGATCTTTTAAACGATGACTTTATCGCAGTTAAAGTAAACGGCGACTCACAAAAACAATTAGACATCGACGGATATAAAATTTCTGAAAGAGACCTTGCCAAAAAAGAATTCAAAGTAACAGGCTATCCGACATTCTGGTGGCTGACACCCTCCGGTAAGAAATTACATTCTCAATCCGGTTATGCTCCCGCAGATTTTTGGATTTCTGCTTTAAACAAAATTAAAGTAATTGAACTTGATTCCACCGGTAACACAATTCAACCACCGGCAGAAGAAAAATAAAGAATAAAACTATGATGAAAAAAACAGTTACTGCAATAGCAACAATTTTACTTATGATTCTATTTGTATCATGCGGTGGAGATACACAATCACAGCAGACAAAAACATCGGATCCTGTAAAGGAAGAACAAAAAGTAGAATTTCCGACAACAGATGCCAAAGCAGTTGTTTTTTCGGTGATGGATACTAAAGGGACTATGCGTAATTCATCGGAATGGATCGGCAAACAACCGGTTGTTATAAATATATGGGGAACATGGTGCCCTCCTTGTCGGGCAGAGATTCCTGCATTTGTCAAAGCGTATGATATTTATTATAAAAAAGGTGTCGAGTTTATCGGAGTTGCCGTTAAAGATACTCCTGCCAAAGTGAATGCATTTGCCGCACAAAATAATATGAAATGGCAGATGATGATGATATCATCGAATGAACTTGTTGACAGGTTTAAAATTCAATCGGTACCAACGACTATTTTTATCGACCGTACCGGTAAGGTGATGGAGATATTTAATCCCCGCACAAACAGTATGACGGAATCATTCAGCGGTGCCATGCACTACGACCAGTTTGTCGGTTACTTAGACAGCTTAGTAACATTGTAAGAGTTGAGATTGCAAGTCACCCTAAACAGGTTGCAACCTGTGAGCGGAGTCAAAGGGTTAAGACTAAAACTTCAATTATAAATATCATTCCCGACTTGATTGGGAATCAAAAACGGAATCAACATTGTTGATTCCGTTTTTTTTGCAAATAACTATGTTAATCGCCAAGTAATATCATTAGGATTGGTAAAGCAACACCCAGGATTAATATGTGTGCCGGAATTTTAGTTGAACGTTTTTTATCATGATAATTTTTATAGGCATAGTAGAACAAATATGGAAACAGTAGTACACAAAGTAAACCGTCAATCCATTCTTCCTGAAAAGCTAATACTACTACCCAAATCCCTCCAATGGCTTGCAATAAAATAGTTACTATAGTTAAAACCTCTGATAAATCCATATAGAATTCCGATACGAGTTAATTTTACCAAGACATGCCATTAGGTTTTGTAAAAAGTGGTTTATCTATAATCAAGTCTGTTTCATATGAGTCGTACCTGAATATATTTATAGAGTTTTATAGTGAACATTCAAAAACTGCCCATGGTTGCCAATAAACTGGTTCAACTCCTGAACTTTCAAAATTTGTATAATTTGTTGCTTTTACTGCATTGTCATAATTATCTATTAATCCATAACCATTACTATCTATACTTAACTTATCTTTATAATCAATAATTAGATCATGACAAGCAAAAGAATGAAATCCATTCCATTCATATCCTAATATTTCAAATCCCAAAAATTTGTAGCTTGAGGGGATAATAATATTCTTTTTTAAAGCATTTAGAATGCCTTCACAATCAGAATTTTCAACTTTGAAACTATCAACATCTGTTAGTTTTAATCCAATTGCAAATAGTTTAACATCAGATAAGTTTTTTAAAAAATTATTATAAAACTCTCTTGCTGTATCAATATCATAAAAAGTATTTGACCACCCTAGTAAATTTTTATCAAAATATGTATCAATTGTATCTTGAAAATTGCTAAATTCAGTATCATTTAAATTCAATTTATTTGCATATTCTCTTCGCTCGTCTTGAGAAACAGATGTCCAACTGTATCCAGGTAATGCAGGATGTTTATCACAAATACAATTACTTTGTGAATAAAAATATTTCGGGATCAGTTCAAAAGATTCATCTATTAATTTACATGGTTGTATTAAATAATATCCACCAAAAATAAATTTTTCTTTTGAAAATATATTTAATGACATGTATTTCTTTCTAATTAAGTAATAGAATTTGACTCCTATTTCCGTAATTTATCAATCTTCTCAATCATCTCTTTCGCTTCACGTTTGGAAATACCCCGTTCGTGTAGTTGGTCAACAGTAAGGTCAAAATCTTTCAGATAATCTTTTAATATATTCATCTCAACACCTGAAAAATACGATGCATTAACTGAGTAATCCATAAACGCTTCATAGGCTATCGGACAAACTTTTTGTGTCATCATAGCCATCACCTCGCCATAAACCTGAATCTCTTTTTGTGCGTGTGGGTCCATGCGAAGACGCAAGAAATGAAACAGATTATGCAAATCGATTTTCCAGTACCATTCGGTGTACATCGAAAGAGGTAGATTGATACGTGCCAATTCACGAGCGAGACCTTCATCGACATAGCCCATATATTTATCATACGTCTCTTTTTGTGAATTTTCCATATATGAAAGCATCTCGTTTTTAAGCTGGTCAGGAACTTCTTTTGATGACCGCCCCTGTTTATTTACAGTTGACTGGTATCTGATTTCGCTTGCTTCGGGAGTGTAGAATTCACCTTTCATAACCGAATATCGACCTGAGTATTCATTGACATTGGCGGTACGGTGTCTAATCCATTGGCGGGCGACAAAAATAGGCAGTTTGATATGGAATTTGAATTCGACCATTTCAAGAGGAGTAGTATGTTTATGACGCATAAGATACCTGATAAGTCCTCTGTCTTCGGATACTTTTTTGGTACCGTCGCCATAACTTACTCTCGCTGCCTGTACGATAGCGTTATCGGAACCCATGTAATCGACAAGGCGTACAAACCCGTGGTCAAGGACTTTGAATTCTTTATCTAAAATTGCATCTGCTTCTTTATTTACAACATGTGCCATCTGTTTGCCTTTTTTCTATTTCCAAGAGGGGCAGACGAGGGCATCTGCCGCCCACTATAATTCTATCTCAATGTCATTCCAGCGAAAGCAGGAATCCAGGTTTTTTATTATTCACAAGTAGGTAATATAAGAAATGGAAAAGACGCAGGCAAGTCTGTTCCGACAAAAATCTAAAGTGTGTAATAATCCTTGAAGTTAAACTCAAAACCTTCGGGAGTATATTCACCTTTTTCTTTATCTAATATATAATTTTGATTATAATCGCCGGCGACAATTTTTTTAATCATTTCAATAAAACGGTCAATCTCATCAAATGTATTGTAAATACCAAACGACATACGGATAGTACCCAGAATACCGGAACGGTCACGGTTTAGAATCTGTTGTTCCATCTTATGTGACTCTTCGGCGGTAACCTGCATAATCTCTTTGACATAAGTATGAGCACAAAAACATCCGGAACGCACTCCGATAGCTCCCTCGTAACTTAAAATTGCAGCTACTAAATAATGTGGAATATCTCCGACATTCATAGAGATAACTCCCAAGCGGTTCATGGTGTTATTCGGGTCTGTGTCGCCGTATATTTTTACTTCGGGAATTTTTTTTAGTTCGGTCAAAGCATAAGTTGTAAGCTCTGCCTCATGTTTTACTATCTCATCCCACCCAATCTGCTGAATTAGCTTTATCATATGTCCGAGTGCGACAACTCCGACAATATCAGGAGTACCCGCTTCTTCTTTGTCGGGTAAGTCCGCCCAGTATGCCTCTTCAAGTGTAACAATATCAACAACTCCACCTCCGACTTGGTCGGGGTCACCCTGTTCGAATGTCTCGGTGTCACTTATTAAAACACCGACACCAAATGGAGCGTACATTTTATGGGCAGAAAAAACAAAGTAATCAATATAGCATTCGGGATCGTTCGGTTTTAAATCTATCGGACGGTGCGGTGTCAGTTGGGCACCGTCAACCATAACTTTAGCCCCGATTTTGTGGGCTTCTTTTGCATAAAAGTCTAAATCATTTAAATAACCGGTCACATTAGAGGCACCGGTAACAGCAACCAGTTTAATACGACTACCGAATTCTTTTACTTTTGCCAGGAAATCCTCAGTATCTATTGTGCCGTCATCGTTAAGACCGACATGCTGCACTTCGGCTACTCTCCGCCAAGGTAGTTCATTGGAGTGATGTTCCATATAGGTTGTGATAATAATATCGCCCTCTTCAAAAATCAAACGAGAGGCTAGCTTGTTGATTGCTTCAGTCGCATTTTTAGTAAAAAGTACAACCTGTTTCGAAAGATCGGCTCCGACAAAGTCGGCGACAATATCACGGGACTCTTCAAATGCCCAGCTAGAGAGTTGTGATTTGAATCCGGTACCTCGATGTACATTGGAATACCATCTCAAAAAAGATTTTAATGAGTCAGCAACCGGTAGAAAAGTTGGAGTCGAGGCGGCATTATCAAAATTGATATACCTTTTCATACCGTGTAATGTCGGCACTTCTGTATCAGCTCCTACCAGGAGTTGTGGCAGGTCTTTGATAGTAATTGTTGAACTATCAATATATTTTGTATTTGAATTTGTCGTAGCAAACCTCGCACTTCTTTTATTCAATTTTGTGCTAATATAGATAATTTAAAAGTGAAAAGAAATAGATTTATAAACTAAGTAGAAGAGGTAATATAAAATTATGCCGTTTTCTCAAGAATAGTAAGATATTTATCAGCCCACATTTCACGTGAATGATTCTTCTTCACATGATTTGAATATTTTTCGCCAAGTTGATTTCCATCAATTGTACCATTTTTTAATTCAAGAATTAATTCTGACAACCTATTTATATCTTCACTGTGAAAAGAAAGAGCTCCGCCTGCTTTTTCCAGTTCATCAACAGCCTCACCGTCTGATGAACCGTATAAAATCGGTTTACCCGATGCCATATATTCGAACAATTTACTTGGAAGCGACCCTTTGGTTATCGGTACATCTTTTAAACACTCGACTAACACATCGCCGGCTTGTAAAAAATACGGAATAGATTCAAGCGGTTGAATTCCGACAAACTCAACATTTTTCAGATTGTAGTCACGTACCATACCCTCTAAAACTTGTTTTTTCTGACCTTCTCCAACAAAGGCAAAAAGAATATCCGGTTGGTCGTTGAGCTGACGGGCGGCTTCTATAAATGTTTCAAAAGAATGAGCCCAGCCAAAAGTGCCGGAATATATAACAAGATATTTTTCTTCCCATCCGAATTTTTTCCTGATTCCGTTTGACCCAGAATTGATAAATTCAGAGCTGACCCCGGATTTTATAGTATGAATCTTTTCAGGGTTTTCAACAGTTTTATGTAAAAAGTCTGAAATTCCTTGAGTAACTCCTATTATCCTGTCAGCTTTTTTATACATATAACTCATATATTTTTTGAGCATTCTGGTAAAAAAGGATCTTTTGAGATTACCAAAATCTTCACTGGACTCAGGCTGCAAGTCTCTAATCTCAAGGACAAAAGTACATTTTTTTAATTTACTGAGTAACCAGCCTGTAAGAGGGGTCGTAATCGGTGGAGATGAGGCTATCACCATATCAAAATCACCTTTTACTTTAAATGAATTGATAAGAGTTGTACACAGAAAAGTGATAAATCCTATCATTCTTTTTTTTGGCTGACTATTAGATGCCGGAAGGACCCAGGATCGATATACTTTTACTCCGTCAATAACCTCAAAATTGAAAAATTTCCCCTTATATTCAGGCGGAACTATTCCGTCAGGATAATTCGGAGTTGCCGTCATAACAGAGACATCATGTCCTTGCTTTACAAAAAGACGTGCAAATTCAAAAATCAGCCGAACAGCTCCCCTTTCGGGAGGAAAATGTTGGGTCACTATAAGTATCTTCATATATATCTCACCAAGTGAATTTTACGCAATAACCCCGATATTAGCGAGGTCTTTTTAGGGTTCCAATTTATTTTTATTTTTTATGTATAAATGCTTGACTAAGTTTGAATTAGAGGATATTTTCAAAAAAAATGAGACAAAGAAGTTTATAATTGTATAAAGTATAACGAAAACAACTTGAGAGGTACATGTTATGCGTAAGGTTTCAGTTTTAGTCTTAATGATAGTTTCTCTATTAGCGAGTTCTGCATTTGCCAACGGAGAAAAAGCAGAAAAAAAAGCTCACGACTATGTCGGCGTAAAAAATGTAAAAGTTGTCACAAATCTCAGTTCGCTTCCTGGAGCGAAACGGGTCATGCAACAGCATATGATTTACTCACTGATAAAGAGAAAAAAGACCCAAAATGTGCCGGTTGTCACATAACCGGAACTTCTGTAAAGGGTGTTCTTTTGGAAGGTGTTCAATGTGAAGCTTGTCACGGTGGTGGAAAAGACTATAAGTCTATCAAAATCATGAGCAAGAAAAAATGGAAAGCTAACCCTGACAAACAAAGACAGATGGCTATTGATGCCGGTTTAATCTATCCAAAAGAAGAAGATTGTGTACGTTGTCACAATAAAAAGAGTCCTAATTTCAAAGAGTTCAAATTTGAAGAACGTAAAAAATTAGTTCATCCTGAATTGAAAAAGAAATAAATTCTAAGATTTTATCATTTATAAAAAAACCCGTTCGCTTGGCGAACGGGTTTTTTTTGACATATTTCTAATTATACATCTGTATCTAATGAGAAAGTACGTACAGAAACCCATTTGAAATTTGCAAGCGGAGTTACCAAATCAATTGCTGTCGGTTGATATGATTCTTTGGGGAGATACGATGCGATAGCATCTTTTACTGTTTCGACCCTATGAGTTGATATTTCTCTTGCAAGAGTCACATGAGGTACAAAATTTTTATGCGGAATCGGAATACCAAGCCTCGCATACAAATCTATATAAAGCTCGCGTAAATAATTATTTTCCTTTATTGCCCAATAAATCACCGGTGTCTTTGGATAAAAATCTGCTATACTTTCCAGTTCTATCTTTTGCGGTTTATGGGATGATATAACAGAATTAATAATAGCTGATATCTCATCAAGAGTTCTATCTGAAAAAAATGGGAAGACTAAAGTAATATGCGATGCTACCTGGTTATAAACCGGGTCATATTTTTTCCGAAAGGGATAGATGCATTGATCTAAATTTACAGGTAAATAAGTTATTATAGCATATTCTGTTTTTCTACGATTAATAAATTCATCTTCGAATGAAAACTTAGACATGTTGTTCCGTTCTATTTATAAAATACAATTTCTATACGTCTGTTTTTTGCTCTGCCTGCTGAAGTTTTATTTGGTGCGACAAAACTCGTTTCACCAAGGCCAAAGGCTTTCATCCTGTCAGCAGAAATCCCTAAACCGACAAGATACCCTAATACTCTTCTGGCTCTTTTTTCCGAAAGCTTCTTATTTGCTACTGTTGTACCAATGTTGTCAGTATACCCATTTATATCAAGACGTATATCTTTGACAAAATTCAAAATCCTTGATAAACTTTTTAATCGTTCTCTGTTATTAGGGTCGACCTCAAAAGAACCCGGTAAATAGTCAATATTCAACACCAAAGGCTTAGATAATACAGTCAGGTCTATACATCCGTTTTTATCAACATCAACACCGAATAAAGTATTCGGACAATCATCAAGACCGTCCGGCACTGAGTCTCCGTCGGAATCTATCGGACAACCGATTTCATCAACATGAGCACCCTTTTTATTGTTCGGACAATTATCTTCATAATCCGGAAAACCGTCAAAGTCAGAATCTATCGGACAACCATTAATATCAACTAAGCCATACGCTTTCCGATTAGTACCGGGGCAATGATCTAGCCCATCAGGAACTGAATCCCCATCAGAATCTATCGGACAACCTTTTTTATCTACTAAGGCACCTGATACAGTTTCAGGACATCTATCCTGAGCATCACCGATACCGTCGCCGTCAGAATCGATACCTTTACTTTTTTGAGTAACGACTGTCGGAGTCGGCCTTTTCCAGCTTTGGTCTGACTGCCATTCTGTTTTTTTATATCCACCAAAAAGAAACTTTAACGATACAAACGCCGAAAGTTGATAGTTATTTCTTGCAGATTTTACAACCGGATCAAATTCTGCTCCTCCTCCTGTTAAATAATCAACAACAAGGTTAGTAGTCAGAGTCCATTTGGATGTCATATTATAATTTAATCCAAAACTTGAGGAAAATATTAGCTCGGAGGCATCATAGTCGACCAGTTCATTGTGCAGTCCGGTGATATTAAAAATTGTATCGCCAGACGGGTCACGAATCTCCCAGTTGAGAAGCCCGGTACCTAAGCCAAGCTGCATATTTATTTTTGCGTCAGGGTCATTTAAAGATTTATAGAGCATAACAGAGTAACGCGATGCTTCCCATTTTTGGGTCGCATCTAGTTGATTTCCGTTAAAAGCAAATTGAGAATTTTTGGTACTGTCATTGTAATTTTTATGTTTGCTGTAACTGAATTCAAAAATCCAATTCCGTTGAAAACGGTACCCGATAGAACCGCCGAGATTGCTTTCAAAAGGCATTGTCAATGAGTCGTTCGATGCACCGAACGGATGGGATAGACCACCCCGTAACCCTACATAATACGTGTAGTCATATCCATAGGAATATGAACTAAATAATAATAGAAAACTGAATATATAGAGTAGTTTTTTCATCTGTTTTAATATAATTTTTTTATTTCTATATCAGTATAATATTTTTTTAAAATATTTTCAAACGACCATCCCTGACGAGATAATCCAATAGCACCGCATTGACACATACCGACACCGTGTCCATATCCTTTGCCTGAAAAAGTAACAGCTTTTACATAACCGTCATTAAAGCGAGTTATTTCTACATCAAAGTTAACAGAAGGAAGAATTAAATCCGGATTTGATGTTCTTCCCAAGACCCACCTTATTCTATCTTTTTTAAAAAGATAAATATCATTTTCAGTCGTAACTTTCATTCTATTAACACGACCTCCCGGAGTACGGTCGATGATTTTTATATCTTTAATTTTCGCTATTCGTAAATCACGTCCTCTGTCAGAAGAAAGATACTGCTCCATCCTGGTACGTAGTTGTTGTTCGGTAAAATGTTCTTTCCACCTGAAATACTTCGACCAGGAACATGCATCACCGTCTTTGACAGCTTTTAGATATGGAGATTCTTTTCTATCCCAAACTTTTTCTATATTATCTGTCATACCTCCACAGGTAGAATGATAATATGCATTAACAAATTTATCTTGTGAATACAATACCTTGCCTGCGGTAGCATCGATTGCTTCATTTACCAGTTTTAATTCGATACCGGCACCGTCATATACCTGGTCAATTATTGACGATTTCATGTCGTATGGTTGGTTTGAATACTGTTTGAGGTGTGCCATAGCATACGTTCTGGCGGCAACAGCCTGAGCCTTTACAGCTTCAATTTCAGACTCTTTGCGTTTGCCTAATTCAGGTGGTACAACACCCCGAAGGTAATCCTCCATATATACTATATTTATCAGCTGAATATTTCCTCCGCTTGGAAGGAATTTGAGTATCCCCCGATAACTTTTTTTAAGTACCTGTAATTTATTATTTGTTCCACGGGGAAGAATATTTATTTCATTCAGATGTTCGGAAATAATATTTCCTTTATAGTTCAAAACTTTGATAAAGTTACCCTGATTTATTATTTTCACAGGTTGGGCTGAATAATAAATTGATTGGGTTCCGTCTTTTAGACATTCTATAGCAAAAGATTGTTCGGCTGCTACTTTGATTTCTGACTTATTATCTTCAAGTAAGACCCGTACAAAAGGGATACGAATATATTCACCATTTTTTTCTTCTTGTAACCCCGGTATTCTCGCACAGCTCCATACCAATGCCATCAGAAATATCGCTGTTCCAATTCGAGCTATATATTTTATTGCTTTGTCCAAAGATGTTCCTTTCTAAACTTTCTCAGGCGGTAAACTTATTTTTCCATACACAGGTTTCAATTTATTATTTTGTAACAACCGCAAAGACTTTCCCTGCAAGGCTGCTTCACCCATGACAGCATATGCCGCGGCTTCTACAAAATCTCCATCAATACCTTCTGAGTCGATATTTTCAATCTGACAATTAGGAAGATACGACTGTAATCTTTCAACTAGGAAGATGTTCTTTCTTCCTCCGCCGGTCAAATATAACTTTGCAATTTTTTTCTTTTTTATCAGCCCTTGAATTGCTTGAAAAATTGAAAAAACAGTAAATTCAACCGTGGTCGCCAGAATATCTTCAGGTGAAAGCTTGAGCTTTTTACTATATTTCAAAATTTTATCAACAGTTACCGGACCAAATTGCTCTCGTCCGGTTGATTTTTGTTTTCCGTGAACAAATAAATCTGCGTTGAGGATTGTCATTAATCGTTTCGAAATCAGACCGGAGCGGGCAATTTTGCCGTTTTTGTCAAATTCACGACTATAAAATTTACGCATGAGTAAATCAGACAGAACATTTCCCGGACCGCAATCTGATGCAAGACTATTTTCAGATGAAGATTTATTAGGCAGATAAAAATAATTCGACATCCCGCCTATATTAATTATCAAATTTTGATTTTCGGAGCTTGAAAATAATTTATGCATCGCTCCTGTTGTGATTGGGGCACCTTCACCGCCAATTGCAATATCTGCCTGTCTAAAATCTGAGACAACCGGTAGGTTTGTTCGTTGAGCAATATATTCAGCAGAACCTATTTGCATTGTTCCGTTTATACTTTTACCGAACTTTTTCACTTTCCCGGGAAGATGTCTGATTGTTTGTCCATGAGAAGCGACAGCATCAACTTGCAGATTCTTCATTTTTAAAGACAGAATAAAGTTATTGACTGATTTACTTATAAATAATCCAAGGATATTATCAAGATAGATTATATCATCTAACGATGGGTTCAGATTATCTGTCATTGCTAAAATTCCATTTTTTATCATAGCCGGAAACTTTTTTTCTTTACCGCAAACATACTTAATACTGTACCCGTTACGGCTTCTGTTAATCTCAAGAACTGCCATATCTAAGCTATCAACCGATGTTCCCGAGTTGAGCCCGACTATCAGGTTCTTTTTTTTCTTCAAAATGTTTATCATGCCGGTTAAGTATATTAAAACAAAACTGATTTTGCTATCTTGAACTTTAGAGCAGATATTCTTTCTATTGATTTACTGATTCTTTCTTTTGAAATCTCACCGCGTCTAAATGCACCTTTAAAATGTTCAAACGCTTCCATAGCAGAATCTGAATTTTGACCGAACAAAAGTAGGTCATGCCCCGCGTTAAATGCTTTTATTGTTCGTTCACCGATTTCTCCTAAAATAGCGGCACCTTTCATTTGTAAATCATCACTAATGACAACTCCGTCATAATAAAGTCTTTGTCTCAGAAGCTGTTCTACAATTGATTTTGAACCGGTCGCTATCTCCTCATCAAATTTAGGTAATTTAATATGAGTAGACATTACCATGTCGGCACCTGCTTGAATACCTGCCTCAAATACAACACGTTCACGCTTTGCCCAGATTGTCTCGTCATAATAACTTACTGTAGTCTCTTTATGCGGATCAATCTAGGCATCGCCTAATCCGGGAAAATGTTTTAAACATGACAGGAAATTAGATTTTTTTGTTATCTCAACTGCTTTTGTTACAAACGGGATAACTTCTTGTGGTGTTCTACCAAAACACCGTCCATCCAGACAGCTGTTTTTGTCGTTTATAAAAATATCGCATACCGGAGCTAAATTCAGGTTTATCCCCAAAGACTCCAAACAAATCATTGAGCGAGAAAAGTCATCTGAAAACCGTTCGATTCCATATAATTCGGCGTATAATTTAGCTGCGGCAATTTCAGCCGGAGCTCCCGCAATACGACAGACTCGACCACCCTCTTGATCAACAGCAATAAAAGGATGTTTATATGATGAGACAGAAGTTATTGCTTTAATATTCTTGCGTATTTGTTCATGTGAAGGACAGTTATCTTTAAACAATATAACTCCACCGATTTTTTCTTCTGATAGAAAATTAAGAAAAGATGATGACGGTGCCTTTCCTTTAAATCCAACTATAAATAGTTGCCCTATGAGTTCTTCAATGTTTTTCATATTATCCTTATTACTTATACTGAGAATGCTATATTTTGTCAATTAGTACAAACTAAATTTCTTCCTTCATCTTTAGCACGATAGAGTGCCTGATCGGCAAGCGATACTAATTCTTCATGTGAATGCCCATTTTCCGGGTACGAAGTCAACCCGACTGATACGGTCACTTTGAGAATCTCTCCTTTTACTGATTCAAACTTATGCTCTGAAACTCGGAAACGAATTCTCTCTCCTATAACAAGCGCATCTTTTAGGGGTGTCTGTGGAAGAATCACTGCAAATTCTTCACCGCCGTACCTTGCAAAAATATCTACATCACGAATACACTCTTTTATAATTTCTGATAACCCTTCTAATACTCTATTACCCGATTCATGCCCATATGTATCATTTAATTTTTTAAAGTAATCAATATCAATCATTATAAGAGATAGTGCCAATGCGTAACGCGATGCTCTCAGTTTTTCTTCTTCTAATTTTTGAGCAAAATAACGGTAGTTAAATGTCGAAGTCAAAGCATCTGTTATTGTCAATTCTTCTGTTTGTTTATGCAGTTCAGCATTTTCAAGGGCCAAAGCCGCAGAATGAGCAACAGCCGTTAACATTTGTAAATCTTTATCTTTAAAATATCCTGCCTTACTTGCTTCCGCAATAATTATACCCCGTAAATCATCATGAGCTACGATGCGAACAATCATCACCGAACGGGAATTACTATTTAATTTAGCGTAATCTTCCCGGTTTGATACATCTTTTATCACAACAGCATTATTCTGACGTGCGACCTTATCTAAAAGATCAGCAGCATATTGCGGGACTGCTTCTATTTGATAATTATATTGTTTATTCTGAAAACGGGCTCGGTAGTAAAAGTTATTATTCGCATCTTTAAACACTACCGTATACCCTTCATAATGCAGTAAATTACCGAGAAGGTTCATCAACTCCGAAACAACAGAATCGGAATCAAGTATAGCCGCTAACACTCTGGAGTTTTCAAAAATCATTTCAAGATGGGCTTGATATTTTTCAAGCTCTGATGTACGTAAATTAAGAGTATCAAGCAGTTTTAGCAGACGCTTCTCAGACTTATGCATAAACTCAGAAGCATATACAATAGCAAAATAATATACCCAAAAGAAACCGACATTAAGAGTTACATTCAGGACCTTATTCATTACAATACTTTGTGAAATTGCCAGAAAATATCCCGCCGAAACTAGCACAAGAACCGAAAAAGAAAAGAAATTTGTTAAGACATACGCAGCTACAGAGATTGTTAAGAAAAACAATAGAAAATATGAAGAATGAACCTCTCCGGTGTACATAATTAAAAGCGGAATAAGTACCAAATCATAAATAATCGTAGATAAATATGCCAGCTTGATATCAAACTTACCTTCGGTGGAAAGATAAAAAAGAATCAAATGAGCAGTATAAGTACCTATAATTATCTGAAAGAAAGTATCATCAGTTAATACAAACTTACTAAAAAACATCAACCAGATAAGGCTTAACAATACCATACCGCGGGCAATTAAGTAAATCTTATCTACCCGAGGTAAAAGTGTCTTATTTCTGTTAAAAAAGAGTTTCATTCCATATATATCCTATTACAGAATATATCGGCTGAAAAGTCAGTTTATTTATTGTAAGATAACAAATTACAAGATTATTATCTTACTTATTATAAAGGATATTTCGACCCCGCCGAGGGTCATTATAGCAGATAAGACTTACCAATAGCTGTTAACTCTTAAATCAACATATTTATCTCTTAATCAGATATTAGTACCTTTTTATTTGATTTTGCATAACTTTCTGATTATTTAATGGGCAACCGAATCATCTTTATTTGCGTATAGAAAATAGAGAAAAAAGGAACCAAAATGCTGCCAAAGAGAAAAAAGAATTTAGCTTTATTGTTATTTACTCTCGTCGTTTTACTAATCAGCAGTTCAGACACTTTTGCTGTTGAATTTGAGTATGCCGATAATATCCTTATTTCAAATATCCATATCATTGATGGTGATCTTTATGGATGGGGCGGTAAAATTACGGTAAATGGAACAATCAAGGGAGATTTTATCGGCGGAGGTAAATATGTTTCTATCAATGGTCAGATAGATAACTCGGTTGATGTCGTAGCCGAAGATTTTTCTCACAAGGGTGAGATTAATGGTTCTCTCAGGGTTTTTGCAAACGGTGCTACCATTGACGGTACTGTAGAAAGGTCCGGACTGTTTTTTGTTAATCAACTTAATGTTGGTAAAAATGCTATCTTTGGAAAAGATATTCATTTTTTTGGAGGAAATATAAACATTGACGGTACCGTGCATGGGGATGTCTCGATTCGTGCAGGAGGTTCCAATTATGGTAGTTCCGGAATTAAGACTCTGAATGATGGAGTTTATATTTCAGGAACTATTGACGGAGACCTTACTATTCGTGCCGATAAAATTCATATAGTTGCTCCCGCTTTAATCAAAGGGGATTTTAAATACATTTCAGACAATCAAGCCAATATTGATATTTCATCGGGAGTTACAATCTTAGGAAGCACTACATGGGACTTACCTGATAAATCTGATAAAAAAGACGAAGAGACTATTTTCTTAACAACCGTCAAAGCCGGTTCAAAATTATTAGCTGCTTTTTTGTTTGGTATTCTACTTATGGTACTTGGAAAAACGTATGTATCCTCTATGGTTGATCAATTACAAAATCGTTTTGCCGTTTCTGCGGCAGTTGGATTTATTTCATTAGCTATTTTAGTTATTTTTGTACTCATTCTTATTGTAGCATTCATATTGCTCTTAGTCGGTTTTTCTCTTATAGCAGAAAATAACGCTGTCGGCGGTACTATTATTTTAGCACTCTCTACTATCATGATACCGATTTCTAGTGTTACGATTGTTTTAATAAGCAGTATGATATATAGTGGAAAAATTGTTTTAGCTCTTCTGATAGGCTACACAATTGTAAGAAAATTTAAGTCGAACCCTGCTTACCTCAGCATAAGTCAACTTTTCTTAGGCTTGCTGATTGTCTATATCCTTTTTGCTCTACCGTATATCGGAACGCTTCTATTTATAATTATTTCGATAATAGGTATGGGAGCAATTATTTTAGGAATTAAAAGCTGTAACAAAGGACTCGATAAGAGCAAAATAACCGATCAGGTAGGGATTTAGATTCAATATCCTAAAGTCAATCCTCTTCGACGGGGGTCTGATGCTCCCGTTTTCAAATGTGACGGATCTATATAAATTATCTGAATATCAGAATAAGCTTCCCGTTCTTTAATCTCATATCCATAAGATTGTAACTTCTCTTGAGTATCTTTTGAAAATCTATCTTTTTCAAGATATAAATAATCAGGAAGCCATTGATGATGGAACCGTCCCTGATTCAGAGTTTCCTGCAGATTTAAATTAAATCTTGTAATTGACAGTATAGCCTGTGCAACTACAGTAATAATTTTAGAACCGCCCGGAGTACCTAAAACCAGAAGTGGTTCATTATCTTTTAGTATGATAGTCGGAGACATCGATGAAAGCATTCTTTTACGAGGTTCTATTTTATTCGCCTCACCGCCGATTAATCCGTACAGGTTTTGTTCTCCCGGTTTAACAGAAAAATCATCCATTTCATTATTCAGTAAAAATCCAAACCCTTTCACCGCGAGTTTACTTCCATACGGACTATTTAATGTATAGGTAACTGCTACTAAATTGCCCTCTTTATCGGCAATAGAAAAGTGAGTTGTTTGGTCCGATTCATTTTGCAGCATTCCGCCCGGAAGGATAGCTTCGGAGTTTTTCGCCTTTTTAAGATCAATTAAATCTCTGCGGCTATTCAAATATTCATCATCAAGTAATCTATCAGTCGGCACATTGTAAAAACTTGGATCACCAAGATGTTTTGAACGGTCGGCAAAGGCAAGTTTTGATGCTTCAGAAAAGAGATTTATATACTCCGAAGAGTTCGGACTATATCTTGAAAAATCATACGGTTCCAATAGTTTTAAAATCTGTCCAATAATAAGACCGCCGGAACTTGGTGGTGCCATACTATAAATATCTAAAGAATCAAAAGTAAAATGTATAGGGTCTCGCCACACAGGATTATATGTTTTTAAATCCTCTCGGGTGATAAGACCGCCATGCTCTGCCATAGTAGCAACGATTGAATCAGCAACCTCTCCCTCATAGAAACCGTCTTTCCCCTCGGCAGCTATAAGATATAGGGCTTTAGCTAATTTTTTTTGTTCAAATAAGTCATTTTCTTTTACAGATTGATTATTTCGGAAAAACAGTTCCGCTGTTGTTTGATATTGGGTCAGTTTAGCCCGATTTTCCCGCAAGGATGTTTCCAAATACGCATCAACAACAAATCCGCTGTCAGCCAGTTTAGCTGCGATAGCAACTAAGTCGCTCCATTCCATCGACCCTTTTTCTTGCCACATCTCATACAAGCCTGCCACAGTTCCCGGAACCCCTACAGCCAATGCTCCAATTGTTGAAAGGTCTGCGATTACGTTACTGTCAGAATCAAGGTACATTCTCTCAAATGCGGCGGCCGGAGCTGTTTCACGAAAATCCAATGAGGTTACCTCTTTGGAAGACCCGTCACGCAGCAGAGCAAACCCGCCACCACCAATATTACCTGCTTCAGGATGTACTACCGTAAGAACAAAACCTATCGCAACGGCTGCATCAAAGGCATTCCCTCCGTCTTTGAGAATTTGTATACCTATTTCAGTTGCAATTGGAGAGGATGTAGCAATAACACCGTTTTCATAGTATGTCTCAACTTTGACAGCAGAACAACTGCTTATAACAAGAGAAATAAAAACCGCTCCTAATAATTGCAAAATTATTTGAGAGCGGTTTTTTATACAATCTGTCATACTATATATCTATTTACTTTTTTCAACGACAAATATTAGTCCATCAGGATATTGAATATGTAATGAAATACCGTCTTTGAGTTCTTTTGAAGTAACTTTCATAAATACCGGTTCTTTATCTTCTACTTCTTCAGCAAAAAGATCTATCAATTTCATTTTGGCAGCTTTAAATCCAAGAGATTTTAAATCTGCTTTAATGATTATTTCTTTATCACCTGACTCAAATCCGTCTGAAAGCTCTCCGGGAGGTGGAGCTACAATATATAGCAGACCTTTTTTTTCACCCATTTGAAATGAGATATCAACAGACGGGTCAGAACAATACAGATGTGATTCATGTTTTTCAATTTGTAGAATCGACTCAAAAAATGTCATTTTTTGATGATTACCACCGGAGGCAAAATCAAACGCAAAGAGATAGAAATTACCTTTGAACCTTGATGATGATACACCAATAATTTTTGCATCAGACTTAACCAATTTTTTAACTTTAGAATCATCGGTTGACCTAATAGAACCATAAATATATCCGGGATAAGAACCGATTTTATGATCAATAGTTCCGATACGGTAATCAACAGAAGTTTTAATTCTAAAATGATTAGCAAGAATCTGGCAATCTTTTAAGTTCTCATCATACTTTGGCATCAAACCGCACATTACAATTGTAACCCCGGATTTCACCAGTTCAACAATTGCTTCTTGTTCTTTTTCTGCCATAATTTCAGTAGACGGAATAAAAAGAAGTTTATATTTTTTTAATGTTTCAAAATCTCTATTTTCACGAATACCGTAATTCATTTTGAGTCGCATGAGATCTCGACAAATTCCGACCATGGTATCGCTTACTACTTTTTTTGTATATGGAAATTCTTTTTTGACTGTCGTTCTGGACAACCATGAATATAAACGGTTTCCGACAACAGCAATCTGATCATCAGATTCCATATCCTCAAGACTTAATTCCATCAGTTTTGTATTGAAATTTTTCAAAAGGTTGTATCCCTTTGAAATAGTTCCGTCATTAAACAACGGAGCTCCGTACCATTTTTCACGATTCACAAACATGTAATGGTTTAAACCTTTAAAACCTGATGACAACCCTGCCGATAAATAAAACCTGCGAATATTGTTAGTTATCGGAGCAATCTCTTCCTCACGTTTAGGTTCAGTTGCTGCTGCACCCGAGGTAAACGAAGAGGCATACGCAAAACCATATTCTGCTTTTAGAAACTTCGCTTTAACAGATAAATCAAAA
Organism: Candidatus Zixiibacteriota bacterium; assembly: GCA_024276275.1. GTDB lineage: Bacteria > Zixibacteria > MSB-5A5 > GN15 > FEB-12 > QQUK01. Next base: position 7,163 of record JAJRXM010000021.1, on the reverse strand, counting down.
TAGTTACCGTCAGGAAATACATTCGACCCCAAGAACGGTGAACGGTCTTCAGGTACTAAATTAAAAGCAGGCAGTAAATCACCTTTTTCAAAATAAAGCGAACGAAATATCAATGGTTCTACTGCGTAAGCTTTGAAAATATCTTCCAAAGCTTCCAGATAAGAATTCAACATATATTCTCTGAATCGGAACCAATCAAAAACTTTCGGCAGTGCTTTAATATCTACATCTTCAAATGTACGAGGAGGTTGTACTTCCTCAAAATTCTCATTTTTTTCTTTATACAAAGAGTTGAGTTTTTTTATGTCATTATATCGTTCTTCTAAAAACTCGCCATAATACCGTTCTATAACATCCTGGTTGTAGTCAGCCGATGCCGGGTCTAAAAGACGATTAAATGATGTTTCGTAATCCAATTCTACCATAAAAATAGGACCACGGGGATGTACATAGTTTTTAGTTATATCGATAAATGCTTTAAAATAACTTTTTAGATGAAATTGAAAATTAGAATGAAGATAACTCGGAAGATATCCACCGTCGACTCCCTGATTATCAGGAAGTTTTTGTTCGTTCCCTTTGGCATCACGAGCAAATACTTTTATGTCGGCAAAGAGAGTTTTCGGTAGTCCTCCGTACTCTAACTGCCCACCGACAAACGGTCCGGGACGTAGAATAACTTTAAATCCAAATTCTCTGGCTAATTCAAGAAATACAATTAAATCTTTTCTCGGATCATCGAATCCACCGAAATCATAATTCTTGGTAGCATCCTGATGGATATTCCATGGTACTGTAGTTGTAATTATACGAAATCCTGCTCTTTTAATACGTTCAAAGCAGATTGACCAATATCTTTTATCAATTCTGAAGTAGTGCAACTCCGCAGAAAAAGGTTGGTATGTCTCTTTCCCAATTGAAAACTTGTTACCTATTATTCCTAACATAACGCCTTGTCTATCAATGAGTTAATGTAAAATCCCCATACTTATATCTAAGTATAATAGTGCAATCAAACATCAAAGTCAAATTAAAACTCATAAATCACCGCAACACAACAGCTTACGGAAACGAATCAGGTTAGCCGCTTTTTTTATTTTAACAGGAGCATTTTTTTAGAAACTACATAGTCGTCTGCTGCTAATTGATAGAAATAAATACCCGACGGCATAGACGAAGCATCCCATTCATAAGAATAATTTTCACCGGCCGGTTTGTTTAATTCAGTATACTGCGATACTTTTTGTCCTATGATATTATAGATTGTTAAAGTAATATCAGAGATTTTCGGTAAATCATATTGAATAGTTGTTGTCGGATTAAAGGGGTTTGGATAATTTTGTGCTAATCTAATGGAAGTTGGCATATTTTCGATATCAGAATCTATGCTTGTAGATACATCAACAACTATTGTATAACAATACGGTCCGTCCCAATTGGGTAATGATGTCGTAGGTCCAATAGAAACCCACTTCCAAACACCGCTCGGTTGAAAAAATGCCGAGTCAAGACAAATAGTTTGGCCGTGATTTTGCAAGAGGTTTGGAATCGGTCCAACTGTTATAGTATAAACTATATCGTCAAAAGATGAGACAAGCCCACTTCCACTTATACCCTTAGAGGCAAAAAAACCTATTGTATCGGCACCGGAACCGTTATTGCTAAATGTATTTACTTCAAAAATTATATCAAACTCTGTTTTACCGATAGCACCTGTAGTGTCAGCAGTTGTTGTTGTCCATGTAGCATTATCATCGGAATATATTCTAAAGCCGTTTACAATGCTTGTTTGTGCCGTCACACCGTTTGTAAAGCGTATGTTAAATGTATAAGTTGAACCTGCCATAATTGAATCAGGTTGATTGTTCCACATTGTTCCGGTTATACTATCAAGACTTATTGATTGCCCGTAGGAAAGTTCAAAAGGAATAAATAATGTTATCAGTCCCAAAGCGATATATTTTATTATCAAAATAAAAAAATCCTCCTATACAGATTATGTAAATAATAATGCTATCAACCATGAAAGTCAATCTGTATACAAGTAATTCATCATGCCGATTAGAGGTTGTTGATAAAGAAAAAAGTCGAAACCACAGGGGTTTCGACCTACGATTCTCATATAATTCATGCTGAGCAGAATCGAAGTATGACTTATAAAAAAAAAGAAGTTCTCAAGTTGAGAACTTCTTTTAAAATGATAATTTATATTCTAGGTTTTATTTCAAGAGCATCATTTTCTTTGTATCAGAAAAATCACCTGCTACTAATTTATAGAAATAAATACCCGATGAATTAGCTGAAGCATCCCAACTAATTGAATTAATTCCTGCTGCATAAGAGCCTGATATTTCTTTTACTTTTTGACCAGTTACATTATAAATTGTTAATGTAACATCTGATCTCGTAGGGAGAGAGAAGTCAATTACAGTACTCGGGTTAAACGGATTTGGATAGTTTTGTGCTAATCCAAATGAAGTAGGTAAACTACCGTTTGTCGGATTAAAATCAGTAGCTTCATCAACTACCGTATAACAATGAGGTCCGTCCCATGTTGGGAATGCATCAACACCACCGCCTGCAGCCCATTTCCATGCACCTGATGGAGGGAAAAATGCCGAGTCAAGACAGATTGTTTTACCGTGTTGAGCTGCACCGGTTGGAATTGGTCCGATAGTTATAGTAAAAGCTACACTATCATAACCTGCTACAAGACCGCTACCTGCTAAGAATTTTGCTCCGCCCAGACCGACTGTATCAGCACCTGAACCGGTAATGCTAAAATTATTAATCGTATAAACTAAGTCAAACTGTGCTCCACCAAGAGCTGCAGTTGAATCACCGACAGTAGTTGTCCATGTGGCACCATCATCGGAATAAACTCTAAAACCGTTTGCAATACCATCTTGTGCAGTAGCACCGTTAGTAAACCGAAGGTTAAATACATATGTTGAACCGGCCATCATAGAATCAGCTTGCCCGTGCCACATAGTACCTGTGATATTATCTAAAGATACTGCCTGCCCAAATGAGATTCCGGTTGACATTAATACAACCGCCAGAACCATACTGAAAAATTTAGCTTTCATAATATTAAAAGCCTCCATAGCTATTTAATTGTTTCTTTATTTTTATTTTACACTATTTACATACAATAATTATCAATTCTTTTTAAGCACTACCTCCTAAAATTAGTAAATCATTTCTATATACATATTTTATTTTCTTTTTTTATATACTTCTCAATCATCTCAAAATAGATAATAAGAAATTCTTAGTCAATAAAAAACTCAAAATAATAATAATTGCGATTCAATTTATTTAGTTACAGTATAATCTCTCATGCTTAGATTTGGATATAGAAACCATACAACTTACACTATATATTTAAACAATAAATATGCCAATTTAGTCTCAAAAAATATTACCTTTTTTAAATAAAAATAGAGGTACGACTCAAAATATATGCAACCTATTGCACTTATTAGATTATATCAAATCATATCAAAAAAAACCGCCATTCTGAATTACAATGGCGGTTTATAGTTTATTAAATCTATATGTAATTTAGCAAGGCGAAGGAGCTGCTCCGCCGCTAAACATAAATGCTACCAATAATACGATGTCAGAAATATCAATTCCTCCGCTGGCATCAATATCAGCTTCTTCAAAACAGGTTGGACCAGCACCGCCGCTAAACATAAATGCTGTCATAGTAACTAAATCAGAGATATCAATACCACCCGACATATCAAAGTCACCACGAACTCCCAGACAACATCCTCCGACATTTATTACACCCGGTTTAAATCCAGCCGGGAAATAATCGCCGTAAATAGAGGTAATCTTTGACGATTTACCGTTAAATGTAGTAGTATCAAGAGTCATTACTCCCGTATTTCCGTTGTTACCTACAGTAAAATGTAAGTTAAAAATAACCCCGGTATCGATAGGCAGATAATTTGATCCTATTGATGTATTTGTTTGCATGAAAAGAGAGGCTCTTTTATTAAAACCATCAAACGCGTTAAACGTTACATTTTCAAAATATTCAGCTCTTGTACCAACTACTGAAACAGAGTTGAAACTAACAGCAAACGAGTTTGCATAAGAGAATACATATTGAATCTCTTTTACCAATGATGTATTATTTAGATACACAGGAATGACGACTTGTGTATTAAATGGAGCATCAACAGAATCACCAAGTATAGAATCTTGTCTCACCCAAACATATCTATTCAAATGTTCTTCTCCGGGTCCGAGAGGATTATTTTCATCAATAATTAATGAAACATCATAAATACCCGGATCATTATAAATGTACTGTGGGTTTTGAGAAGTAGAGACATCACCTGTACCGAATGACCAGTCCCATCCCACCGGAGAGTTAGGTGATAGATCAGAAAAGTTTACGGTAAGAGGAGCGACACCTTCGGTAACGTCTGAAGTAAACTTAGCGTTTGCTAAATCAATTAAAGCAGCTAAAGCATCAATACGACCTGAGCCGAGGTTTCCAATAAATGTCGGATTTGCAGTATATAAAGAGAGTGAGTCGGCTGTTTCTATTATAAGTGAATCAACTTGTTCTTTTGTCAATGAAGGCATTTGAGAACGAATCAACAAAGCTAAACCTGCAACCATTGGAGCCGCCATCGAGGTTCCACCGATAGTTGCTATATCAGGTGTATAAGAGAATGAATAGGTAGATAAAATATCTGAACCCGGAGCGGAAACTTCAATCCAAGCACCCCAGTTTGAAAAACCGGACTTGTTATCAGAACTTGGACCTGTAGAAGCAATAGAGAGAACACCGGAAGCAAAATCTAAATTGTCGGGAGTATTTGTATTATCATTACCGGCAGCATGAAGGAATGTAACTCCCGCAGCGGTAGCATTTGCAGCAGCAGAAGCGGTAACAGATGAGCCGCCCCAACTTGCATTTATAACATTAACCCCCATATTTACCGCATAATTTATAGCAGTAGCAGCATTATTTGAATTAATATAGCCTCTTCCATCAGTACCTGTCGCACCGACACGGCAACATATAATTCTTACTCCTCGTAGAGACCTATGACCACCAAACCAACCACCGGCAGCACCAGTAACATCGGTACCGTTATTGTTCATAGCAGCGGCAATACCGGCAACATGCGTCCCATGACCGTTAAAATCAGCCGGGTCATTATCTGGAGTGTTACCGTCTTCTCCCGGCCAAACTCCACCACCTAGGCCGCTAAAGAAATCGTAACCGACAACATCATCAATATATCCGTTACCGTCGTCATCAATTCCGTTAAAATCATCAGGATCATAAACTACACCGTCACCGTCGAGATCTTCACCCGGATTAACCCAAATGTTACCTTCTAAATCACGATGTTTATATAAAATTCCTGAATCAATAAGAGCAAATTTAATAGAGTCAGATCCTGTTTCATAATCCCAGGCGGTATAAAAATTAGGATCCGGTCCAACCGGTTCCATCGCCCATTGATTATTCCATTCAGGATCATCGGGAGCTGCATCAACCGGAATCCCCATGACAGGTTCTGCCATTCTCAGATTCGGGTCTAAAGAAAGTTCAGCAACTAATTGATCGATATTAACACTTTTACTAAATGAAAGTTCATAGTAACGTGTTAAGTCAACCATTCCGGAGTTTAGAGCCGGTTTACTTGTTTCCATCGGGAAAACTTTTTTAGCACTTACAACTTGATATTTTTGTAAAATATTATCAAGACTCGGTAAGTTAAAAGATACTTGATTAGTACCGCGTTGCATCGAGTGAGCAACTTCTAAATCAATATCATCTTCAAATTGAATGGTTACTATCCCATCAATTATAAATGGCTCCGGTTGATTTTGATTCAGTCCGGTGTAATTCATTGCAAAACTGTTTGATAGAAAAACTACCAAAAACAGTATTGTAAGAAGGGGTGTAGAAATTACTTTAGCTCTTCGGTTCATACGTAACTCCAATAATAATATTAAAATATGTCATTTCCCAGTTTCTATATATACAACAATCATGCCAACAAATAAATCCGTCAAGGCATTGATTTAAAACAATTTAAAGCGGTTTTTTTCGGTGAGACATGCATTCAACTGCACGTTTTTATCATCAAAGATTATAACTTCGTAAGTACAAAAAGACGGCTACCAAATAACAGTATAAATATAGGGAATTTCAGTCGATTTTCCAAACAAAAAAACAGCCCGCAGAATTTAGCGGGCTGTTTATCTATAGTAAAATTATAGATTCACTAAAGTAGATATTACGGACATGCAGCAGGAGATGCACCGCCACCAAACATGAAGGCAACAAGACCTACTAAATCAGAAATATCAATACCGCCTGAACCGTCAACATCAGCTTCTAGTTCACATGGAGATGCAGCACCGCCACCGAACATAAAGCTAACTAATGAAACGAGATCAGAAATATCAATTCCACCCGAAAGATCAAAGTCACCACGGACAGGAGCTAAACAACAAGAACCTGACCAATAGTTATTGGCAACAGCAAATGCTTCAGCATCTGTCATAGCAGTACCTAAATCAGCAACAACACCGTTATAAACAGTAGCTATAACAGTATAGAAGATGATTGTATCGGCACCATTAAGAGTAAATGAAGGCTGATATGTCATGACCATATGTTGATCTTCAATAGCAGTTTCAGTTGTAAAGCCTGAGTTTTCCATATTGTTCCAAAGTTGACCTGGAATGAAGTTACCATTCGGGAATACAAAGGAATCATTACGAGCTGTATAAGCTGAATATGGAGAAGTAGCATTATCAGTACCGTTTAGAGTAGATTTCAAGAATTTCATACCACCAAAACGTGCATCTGAATCAACACATGCGGCGTTTGCACCGGTATCATCTTGATGGAACTCACCACCGACTTGATAAATGTATTCACCGACAACATCAAAACCAGCACCGTTATCAGCACCTGAATCAGACGGGATATCCCAGTCAATTGCGTCACCGATTCTCAGGTTAGAATGTGTAGCACCGTCGGCTGACCATACTTTAAGTGCTTTAACCATATAGCTGGCACCTGCAGCAGTCGGAGCATAAAAAGTTTGCTCAAACGCAACAGAAGTATCAGGGTTAGTAAAGACACCAGTAGAATAAGAAGTATATCCGGT